>JAWOCZ010000148.1:0-24678 GCA_046483565.1 Nitriliruptoraceae bacterium | reverse complement strand
GGCCGGGCAGAGCCGACCGGTGAACTCCGGGAAGTTGTTGGTGGCGTGCAGCCGCTCGATCGCCGCCTGCCAGTGGTCGCGGTAGACCAGATCGTTCCAGTCCGGGATGAGGTTGCCGAGCGGGCACCCGTCGTTGCAGAAGGGGATCCCGCAGTCCATGCACCGGCTGGCCTGGGTCTTGAGCGTCTCCTGGGCGATCGGGAGGTAGACCTCGCGCCAGTCACCGAGCCGGTCGTCGACCGGCCGCCGGGCCGGCAGCTCGCGCTGGTGCTTGAGGAAGCCCTGGACGTCACCCATCATGATCCCTGTCGTCTGCGTCGTCTAAGACGCGGTCGTACCGACCGGCGTGCGAGGTGGCCGCGCGATGGTCGGTGGTGCTCAGCCGCGTGCCGAGGCCATGATCGCCTCGTTCACATCGCGGCCCTCCTCCTCGGCGAGCCGGCTGGCCTCGAGCACCCGCTTGTAGTCGCGCGGCATCACCTTCTTGAAGCGGCGGACCTCGGTGTGCCAGGCCGCGAGCAGCCCGGCGGCCACCGGGGAGCCGGTCAGCTCCTCGTGGACACGGACCTCCTCGCGGAGCCAGCGCTGATCGTCCTCATCGAGGAGATCGAGATCGACCATCTCCGCGTTGACGCGGGTGCTGAAGGTGTTGTCGGGGTCGTAGACGTAGGCGATCCCGCCGGACATCCCGGCGCCGAAGTTTCGGCCGGTCCCGCCGAGCACCACCGCGCGACCACCGGTCATGTACTCGCAGCCGTGGTCGCCCACGCCCTCGACCACCGCCACCGCACCGGAGTTGCGGACACAGAACCGTTCGCCGACCACCCCGCGGACGTACGCGGCCCCACCGGTGGCGCCGTACAGCATGACGTTGCCGGCGATGATGCTGTCCTCGGCCACGAAGCCGGGGTGGGTGCGACGTGGTGGTCGCACGACGAGTCGGCCGCCGGACAGGCCCTTGCCGACGAAGTCGTTGGCGTCGCCGAACAGCCGCAGCGTGATGCCCCGCGGCACGAAGGCCCCGAAGCTCTGCCCGGCGGATCCGGTCAGCGTGATGTCGATCGTGTCGTCGGGCAGCCCGAGCCCGCCGTAGCGCTTCGTGAGCTCGTGGCCGAGCAGCGTGCCGACGGTGCGGTTGCCGTTGCTGATCGCCACCTCGATGGTGACCGGCTGCTGGTCCTCCAGCGCCGGCGCCGCGCGCCGGATCAGCTCGTTGTCCAACGCCTTCTCGAGCCCGTGGTCCTGCGTCTTGGTGCAGTGCCGGTCCTGCTCCCACGGGGACTCGGGCACGTGGAGGATCGGGGACAGGTCGAGACCCCGTGCCTTGTAGTGTTCCAGCGCCGGGGTGATGTCGAGGGCGTCGACCGCGCCGATCGCCTCGTCCAGGGAGCGGAAGCCCAGGGCAGCGAGGTGCTCGCGGACCTCCTCGGCGATGTAGGTGAAGAAGGTCTCGACGAACTCCGGCTTGCCGGTGTAGCGGGCCCTGAGCTCCGGCTTCTGGGTGGCGACGCCGACGGGGCAGGTGTCGAGGTGGCACACCCGCATCATGATGCACCCGGAGACCACCAGCGGGGCGGTCGAGAAGCCGAACTCCTCGGCACCGAGCAGGGCGGCGATGATCACGTCGCGCCCGGTCTTGAGCTGCCCGTCGACCTGGACGCTGATGCGGTCCCGCAGGCCGTTCTTGAGCAGCGTCTGCTGGGTCTCGGCCAGGCCGAGCTCCCACGGTCCACCGGCGTGCTTGAGCGAGTTGAGCGGGGAGGCCCCGGTCCCGCCGTCGTGCCCGGAGATCAGCACCACGTCGGCATTGGCCTTGGAGACCCCGGCGGCGACCGTGCCGACGCCGACCTCGGCGACGAGCTTAACGTGCACACGCGCCGACGGGTTCGCGTTCTTCAGGTCGTGGATGAGCTGCTTGAGGTCCTCGATCGAGTAGATGTCGTGGTGCGGCGGCGGACTGATCAGGCCCACCCCCGGGGTGGAGTACCGGGTCTTGGCGATCCACGGCCAGACCTTCTGGCCGGGGAGCTGCCCACCCTCGCCGGGCTTGGCGCCCTGGGCCATCTTGATCTGGAGGTCGTCGGCGTTGGTCAGGTACTCCGAGGTGACCCCGAAGCGGCCGGAGGCGACCTGCTTGATCGCCGAGCGGCGCAGGTCGCCGTTGGCATCGGCGGTGAAGCGTTCGGCGTCCTCACCCCCCTCGCCGGTGTTCGACTTGGCGCCCAGGCGGTTCATGGCGACCGCCAGCGTCTCGTGCGCCTCGGCGGAGATGGAGCCGTAGGACATCGCCCCGGTCGAGAAGCGGGTCACGATCGCGCTGGCCGGCTCGACCTCCTCGATCGGGACCGGCGGCCGCCCCTCGGCCGCGAACCGGAACATCCCGCGCAGGGTCATCAGCCGCTCGGACTGATCGTCCACCAGCGAGGTGTACTCCTTGAAGATCTCGTAGCGCTTGCTGCGGGTCCCGTGCTGGAGCTTGAACACCGTCTCGGGGTTGAACAGGTGGTGCTCGCCCTCGCGTCGCCACTGGTACTCGCCGCCGGCCCACAGGTCGCGGTGCGCAGCTTCCTCGGGGCGGTCGAGGTGGGCGAAGCCGTGCCGCTCGGCCACCTCACGGGCGATCTCCTCCAGCCCGATCCCTCCGAGCTTGGTGGTGGTGCCGGTGAAGTAGCGGTCCACGAGCTCCTGCGAGAGCCCGATGGCCTCGAAGACCTGCGCTCCCGTGTAGGAGGCCACCGTCGAGATGCCCATCTTGGACATGATCTTGATCACGCCCTTGGCGCAGGCCTTGCGGTAGTTGCGGCGTGCCTCCTCCCGCGAGAGCCCGGCGAGCATGCCCTGGTCGACGAGGTCGTCGATCGTCTCGAAGGCCATGTAGGGGTTGATGGCCGCGGCGCCGAAGCCGATCAGCAGCGCCATGTGGTGGACCTCGCGCGCATCACCCGACTCCACGACCAGGCCGACCTGGGTCCGGGTCCGTTCCCGGATGAGGTGGTGGTGGACGGCACCGGTGAGCAGCAGCGAGGGGATCGGCGCGAGCTCGGCGTTGGAGTACCGGTCGGAGAGCACGATGATCTTCGCCCCGTCGGCGATCGCCGCACTGACGGCGGCGCACACCTCGTCGAGCGCCCTTTCGAGGCCCTGCGCTCCCTCGGCCACGGGGTACAACCCGTCGATCGCGAAGGGCTGGAAGCCCGGCGCCTCGCCGTCCTCGTTCACGTACAGGATCTTGGCCAGCTCCTCGTTGGAGAGGATCGGCCGCGGGAGCACGATCTGGCGGCAGGATGCTGGCCCAGGCGCCAGCAGGTTGGTCTCAGGGCCGATGGTGCCCGCCATCGAGGTGACCAGCTCCTCGCGGATGGCATCCAGCGGCGGGTTCGTGACCTGGGCGAAGAGCTGGGCGAAGTAGTCGAACAGCAGACGCGATCGTTCCGAGAGCACCGCGATCGGGGTGTCGGTCCCCATCGACCCGATCGGTTCCGCGCCGATGCGGGCCATCGGGGCCAGGATGATCTTCAGCTCCTCGGTGGTGTAGCCGAAGGTCCGCTGGCGCCGGACGACCGAGCTGTGCTGGGGGTTGAGGAGCGTGCGATCGGGAAGATCGTCGAGGTGGAGCAGGCCGTCGGCGAGCCACCGGCCGTAGGGTTCGGCCGCCGCGAGATCGGCCTTCAGCTCCTCGTCGGCCACGATCCGGCCCTGCTCGGTGTCGACGAGGAACATCCGGCCGGGCTGCAGGCGTCCCTTGGCGACCACCGTCGACGGATCGAGGTCGAGCACGCCGACCTCACTGGCCATCACGACCAGGCCGTCCTCGGTCACCCAGTACCGGGACGGTCGTAGCCCGTTGCGGTCGAGCACCGCCCCGATCACCGTGCCGTCGGTGAAGGCGATCGAAGCCGGGCCGTCCCACGGCTCCATCAGGGCGGCGTGGAAGGCGTAGAAGTCGCGCCGCTCGTCGGCCATGGAGGTGTGGTTCTCCCACGCCTCGGGGATCATCATCAGCACCGCGTGTGGAAGGCTGCGTCCGCCGAGGTGGAGCAGTTCGAGGCACTCGTCGAAGCTGGCGGTGTCGCTGGCATCGGGGGTCATGATCGGCAGGGCCCGCGACAGCCGCTCGCCGAACACTTCGCTGGCCAGCGTCCCCTCACGGGCGCGCATCCAGTTGCGGTTGCCCATCACCGTGTTGATCTCGCCGTTGTGGGCGACCACCCGGTAGGGGTGCGCCAGCGGCCACGAGGGGAAGGTGTTGGTCGAGAAGCGCGAGTGGACCAGCGCCAGCGAGCTGGTCAGCCGCTCGTCGCCGAGGTCGAGGAAGAAGTCGGCGAGCTGCAGGCTCGTCAGCATCCCCTTGTAGACCAACGTGCGGCCCGACAGGCTCGGGAAGTAGACCTCGTCGCCGGGATCGGCCGTCTCCGGGTGGTGGCTGCGGCTGATCTCGTGCTCGATGCGCTTGCGGACCACGTACGCGCGCCGTTCGAGATCGAGGCCGGACAGCGGCGGCTGCCCGTCGGCCGCCGCGACGAACAGGTGCCGGAAGGTCGGTTCCACGTCCCGGGCCATCGAGCCGATCGCCGTGTTGTCGACCGGGGTGTCCCGCCAGCCGACGACCCGCAGGTCCTCCTCGCCGACGATCCGCTCGATCGCGGCGGCGACGCGCTCGGCAGCGGCCGGCTCGCGGGGCAGGAACGCCAGCCCGACCGCGTAGGTCCCCACGGGTGGGAGCTCGAAGTCGCACACCGCCCGGAAGTAGGCATCCGGCACCTGCAGCAGGATGCCGGCACCGTCGCCGACGTTGTCCTCGGCCCCCGTGGCCCCACGGTGATCGAGGTTGCGCAGCGCGGTCAGGCCCTTGACCACCATGTCGTGGCTGGCGCGTCCCTCGAGGTCCACGACGAACGCCACCCCGCACGCGTCGTGCTCGAAGCGCGGGTCGTACAACCCCGAGGTGCTGGCGCGGGTCGCGACGGGAGCGACGTGGTGCGTGGACGTTGGCACAGCTGGCACGGACATGTGCGCCCCTGAGGTCGACGGAGAACCGGGTACTGCGCAGTTTGCGTGCGGGGCGCCGTTGACCCACCTGAGCGGTCGGGAGCGTACTGGCAACCGCACCTGCCTGGCGAACGAGGACGACGGTGGCCCGAGGCGGCAGCGACCCGGGGGCCAGCTGCCGGTGGCGCCGGGCACCGGCAGAGGTCAGGCCAGCGGCAGCGCGTACCGCCAGATCGCGATCACGTGCAGGGCCCCGCCGACGACCACGAGCACGTGGAAGACCTCGTGGAAGCCGAACCACGCGGGCCAGGGGTCGGGGGCACGCAGCGCGTAGACGACCCCACCGGCGAGGTAGGTCGCACCGCCGGCCACGATCAGCAGGATGCCGTGCAGCGGCAGGACGTCGATGATGTTGAGGAGCGGGATCGCCGCGAGCGCGCCGAACGAGGCATAGGCGGCCACCGACAGCCAGCGCGGACCCTTCAGGGGGGAGGCGGCGACGACGGCGCCGACGATCGCGATGGTCCAGGCGACGATCAGGCTCCAGGTCCGCCAGGCGCCGTTGAGGGTGTGTACGGCGACCGGCGTGAAGCTCGCCGCGATGAACAGCTGGATCATGGCGACGTCGGCACGTGCGAGCTGCCGGGCGATCCGTGCGGGCCAGCGTGGCAGGTGGTACAGCCCCGAGGTGGTGAACAGCCCGATCAGCCCGAGTCCGAACACCGCGACGCTCAACCGCGGGAGACCGGGGGTCGCGGCCCGCCAGAGCAGGATGGCGACGATCGCCGCCGCGGGGGCGGAGACGCTGTGGACCACGCCGCGCAGCCGCGGTTTCTCGTGGGTATCGGGCGGTGCTGGGTCGGTGGCGACATCCGAACCGTCGGTGCCTCCCACGGTCTCCCCTCCTCCGCGACGTCGTCCGGTGTCCAACACAACGGCCCCTCGACCGTATCGATACCAGCACCGTACCGGTCGGGCCAGCGCCGGCCACCGCCTGACTGTGGTGATCCACCGCCTGTTCGTGGTGATCCACCGCCTGTTCGCGGTGCCCCACCGCAGCCAGGGGCCCTCCGTCCCCGTGGAGGGGACCTGTGGCCCTGGAGTCCGGGCGCAGGGAAGGCAACCCTTACCTCACGCGCGCGAACCTCGCGAACCTCCGGTTCCCCGCGACGCACCGCTCCCACAGGAAGGCCGCACCGTGACCCTGTCCGAGGTGCCCGTGCGTACCCCCGTGACGGTCACGGCACTGACGATGCCCGGTGACCAGCGACGGCGGCTGACCGAGCTGGGGCTCCGGCACGGGGCCCAGGTCGAGGTGCTGCGCCGTGCGCCCTTCGGTGGCCCCGTCGCCCTGCGGGTCGGTGCCGGCCTGCTGGCCCTCCGTCGGTTCCAGGCCGCCCAGGTGCTGGTGGCCACGGAGGGGTCGTGATGGCTGAGCGAGGACGGCGAGGTCGGGAGCACGGCAGCGTCCCGGCGGTCGAGGAGGTCCGCGTCGCCCTGGCCGGGAACCCCAACGTCGGCAAGTCGAGCCTGTTCAACCACCTGACCGGAGCCCACCAGCACGTCGGGAACTGGCCCGGCAAGACCGTCGAACGCCACACCGGCACCACCGAGCTCGGGGGCGTCAGGCTCACGGTGACCGACCTGCCGGGGACCTACAGCCTGTCCGCGGGTTCTCCGGAGGAGGTGGTCGCCGAGGATGCCCTGATCGGAACCGACCTCGACGTCGTCGCGGTGGTGCTGGACAGCACCAACCTCGAGCGCAACCTCTACCTCGCCGCCCAGGTCGCCGAGCTCGGGTGCCCGATGGTGCTGGTGCTCAACATGAGCGACGCGGCCGCCGCGGACGGGTTCCGGATCGACGACGAGCGGCTGGCGGCGATCTTCGGTGCCCCCGTGGTGCGCACCGTCGCCCGCACCGGCGAGGGACTCGAGGCCCTGACCGCGGCGCTGGTGACCGTCGGTGTCCCGGTCAGCCACCCGCAGCGCGCAGGTGCGGCCTGATGCCCGCCGCGCGTCCGGACGGCCTGCCGACCCTGCCCATCGATCACGGTGAGGTGCTCGACCACGAGCTCGAGGTGCTGGAGCGTGAGCTCGCGGACCTCGCGCTGCCCCCGCGACCGAGCAGGCGGTGGCTGGCGCTCCGGCTGCTGGAGCAGGAACCCGGGGCGATCGCGACCGTGACGGCCACCGACGGCGGCGCTGCCGTCACCGCGGGGGCAGCGGCCGCCGCGGAGCGCCTGCGCTCGGCGCTCGGCGTCGAGCCGGAGCTCGTCATCGCCGACCGCCGCTACGGCTGGGCCCACGAGGTCGCGGGTGCCGTCGTCAGCCGGGAGACCGTGCCGCGCTCGCGGACCGATCGTCTTGACGACGTGCTGACCCACCCCGTGCTCGGGATGCCGCTGTTCCTGCTCGCCATGTGGCTCGTGTTCACGCTGGTCGTCGAGGTCGCCGATCCGTTCATCGGCTGGGTCGAGGACCTGGTGGGAGGGCCGCTGACCCGTTGGGGCGGCGCCCTGCTCGCGACGGTCGGGCTCGACGGCACCTGGTTCGAGGCGCTGCTGCTGGACGGCCTGCTGGCCGGCGTCGGCGGGGTGCTGGTCTTCCTGCCGGTCCTCGCGATCCTGTACACCGCGCTCGGCGTGCTGGAGGACTCCGGGTACATGGCCAGGGCGGCGTACCTGATGGACCGCGTGATGTCGCCGATCGGGCTGTCCGGCAAGAGCTTCCTGCCGCTGCTGCTGGGGTTCGGGTGCAACGTGCCCGGGGTGTACGCGACCCGGCTGCTGGACCGTCGCCGTGACCGGATCATCACGGCGCTGCTCGTGCCCTTCGTGTCCTGTGCGGCCCGTCTCCCGGTGTTCGTGCTGCTGGCGGGCGTGTTCTTCGCTCGGGCGAGCGGCACCGTCGTGTTCGCGATGTACCTGCTGAGCATCGTCATGGTCGTCCTGCTCGGGGGCGTGCTCGATCGCGTGCTGCTGCGGGCGGAGCGCGGCACCGCTTTCGTGCTGGAGCTTCCCTCCTACCGTCGTCCCTCCGCCCGGATCCTGGCGGCCAACGTGCGCCAGCGGGTCGGCGCTTTCGTCCGCGGTGCCGGCCCGGTCATCGTCGCCGGCGCGATCGTCGTGTGGGCGCTGCTGTCCACACCGGTCACCGGCGACGGCGGGTTCGCCGACACCGACCTGGACGACAGCGCCTTCGCGGCCGCCTCGCGGACCCTGGCGCCGACGCTGGCGCCGGCCGGACTCGACAGCTGGGAGGTCACGGGGACGCTGCTGACGGGTGTCGTCGCCAAGGAGATCATGGTCGCGACCTTCTCCCAGGTCTACGTCGAGGAGGCGGTGGCCGACGACGCCGCCGAGCAGGCCACCCGCGAGGCGAACCTGCGCGCCGGGCTCGAACGGTCCAGCGGTGGCCACGGCACGGCCGCCGCGCTGGCGCTGATGGTCTTCGTACTGCTGTACGTGCCCTGCCTGGCCACCGTGGCGGCGATCCGTCAGGAGCTCGGTGGGCGCTGGGCGGCGCTGAGCGTCACCATGAGCCTCGCCGTCGCCTGGCTCGCGGCCACCTCGGTGTTCCAGTCGGGACGACTCCTGAGCCGCGTGCTCGGCGGGGGGTGAGGGGATGCTGCTCGCGCTGCGTGAGGCGGTCCTGGCCAGCGAAGGGGGCACGCTGCGACTGACGACGCTGGCCGAGGAGCTCGACGCCGACCCGGCGGTGGTGCGCTCCGTGCTGCACCACGCCCTCGAGCGTGGCTGGCTCCCGACGGTGCGCGTCGTGGACGATCCGGCCGCCTGCGGCGACACCACATGTCGCCCGGTGGTCTCCAGCGCTGCCTGCCGTCGCTGTCCGATGGCAGGTCCCGCGACCAGCTGACGCCGGGCCGACTCCAGCGGACCGAGCGTGACCTCGGTGGGGGCCGTTCGCCCCATGACACGCAGCGGGGCTCACCTACGGTGAGATGGTGGCGAGGAGGACGTGGCCGTGTCGCTGCCCGAGGGCCCACTGCTGTGGTGGCTGATCGCCGGCGTGATCGTGCTGCTGGCGTGCTACGCGCTGCTGCTGTGGGACATCAGCCGGAGCGAGGTCCGGCACCTGCCCCGGTGGATGTGGGCCCTGATCGTGGTGCTCATCACCTTCCCGATCGGAGCGCTGCTCTACCTCGTCGTCGGCCGGGTCCCCGCCGCTGAGCGCTCGTCCGACCCCGGCGGTACCGGGCGGCCGAGGGCCGGCGGGGCACCGTCGCAGGTCTCCGAGCCCGGGGAAGCGGCCCTGGCGCTGCGGGACACGACGCGGACCTCCGCCGGGCAGACCGTGACGACACCGGCTGGCCCGCCCCCGGCCGCCACCCCTGCTGACGGGCCCGGCAGCGCACCGCGGGTGGTCGCCACCCGCGGCCTGACCAAGCGCTACGGGGACACCGTGGCGCTGGACCGCGTCGACCTCGCCGTACCGCGCGGCGCCACCTACGGGCTGATCGGCCCGAACGGCGCCGGGAAGACCACGATGCTGTCGATCCTGGCCGGCCTGCGGCACCCCACCGCGGGGGAGCTGGAGCTCGGCGTCGAGCGACGACGCCTCGCGGTGCTCGTCGACACGCCGCTGTTCGAACCGTGGCTGACCGCCCGCGAGGTGGTCGATCTGGCCCGCAACCTGGTGTCGCCGGACGGTGCCCGGGGCGAGGTGGACCTGGCCCTGGACGAGGTCGGGTTGGCCGACGCCGCCGACCGGCGCTGTGGCGGGTTCTCCCGGGGGATGCTGCAGCGGCTGGGCCTGGCGACGTGCCTGGTCGGCGATCCCGAGGTACTGCTGCTCGACGAGCCCTCGTCGGCGCTGGATCCGGCCGGGCGTCGGGAGGTGCTCGACCTCATCGGCCGGCTGGCTCGTTCGGCGACGGTGATCCTCTCCACCCACATCCTCGCCGATGTGCAGCAGGTCTGTGACGTCGTCGGGGTGATCGACCACGGGCGGCTGCGGTACCAGGGGCCGATCGCCGATCTCCTGGCACGCACGTCGTCCGCGTACCACCTCCACGTCCGCGGCGATCCCACGCAGCTGCTCGACGGCCTGCGGCGCGCCGCCTGGGTGCGCTCGGTCGAGGAGCAGGCGCCCGGCCGTCTCCGGTTCGTCACCGACGACGCGACCCGGGCGGAACAGGCGCTGCCCGCTGTGCTCGCCGAGAGCGGCATCGCGCTGGTGTCCTGCCACCCGGCCACCGACCTGGAGACCGCTTTCCTGGAGCTGACGGGATGAGCCTGTGGCGTTTGGAAGTGCTGCGGATGGTGCGCACCCACCGGTGGGCCATCGTCGTCGGGGTGTACGCCGTCTTCGGTGTCCTCGGCCCCGTGAGCGCGCGGTACCTCAGCGAGATCGTGGCCAACTTCGCGGGGGACGTCACGATCGTGGTGCCCGACCCCCGGCCGGTCGACGGCATCCTGCAGTTCGTCTCGAACACGACCCAGCTCGGGCTGTTGGCGGTGGTCGTCGTCGCCGCGAGCGCTCTGGCCGTCGACGCCCGCACCGAGGTGGCCGCGTTCCTCAGGACCCGGGTCGAGCACGGGGCGGTGCTGCTGTGGCCGCGGTACGTGGTCACGACGGCCACCGCGGTGCTCGCCCTCGTCACGGGCACCGCCGTCGCCTGGGTCCTGACGGTGGTGCTGCTCGGGGAGCTGCCCACGGGGAGCATGGTGGTGGGCACCGCCCTCGGCGGGCTCTACCTCGCCTTCGCCGTGGCCGTGGTGGCGGCGGCGGGCGCCATCGCCCGCGGCGTCCTGCCGACGGTCTTCGCCGCTGTGGCGGTCCTGCTCCTGCTGCCGATCGCCGGCGTACTCCCGGCGGTCGAGCCGTGGCTGCCGAGCGAGCTCCTGACCGCCGTGGTCGCCCTGCTGGAGGGTGAGCCGGCTTCGGACTACCTGCGTGCCGCCGGCGTCACGATCGTGGTCACTGCGCTGCTGCTGGCCCTGGCGGCGCGGCAGTTGCAGCGTCGTGACCTGTAGCGGGGTGGGTGGCTACCGGTGGGCGCGGTTGACCGCGCTGAGGATCGCCTGCAGGGACGCGGTCACGATGTTCGGATCGACGCCCACGCCCCACAGCGTGGTCCCGGCGATGTCGCACTCGATGTAGGACGCGGCCGTGGCGTCGTCGCCGGCGGACATGGCGTGCTCCGCGTAGTCCAGCACCGACACCTCGACCTCGTGGCCGGCCAGCGCGTCGCAGAAGCCGGCGATCGGCCCGTTGCCCTCACCCTGGAGCATCACGGGCTCGTCCCGGTCGAGCAGTTCCACCCAGAGCTGATCGGTGTCGCCGTCGAGCGCGACGTGTCGGCTGCTCACCAGCCGGAACCGTCCCCACGGCGCGGTCGAAGAGGGCAGGTACTCGTCGGTGAAGACGTTGAGCATCTCGGCCGAGGTCACCTCGCCGCCCTGGCGGTCGGTCCGTGCCTGGACGACGTGACTGAACTCGATCTGCAGTCGTCGCGGCAGGTCGAACTGGTGGTCGTGCTTCATCACGTAGGCCACGCCGCCCTTGCCGGACTGCGAGTTGACCCGGATCACCGCCTCGTAGGTACGGCCGACGTCCTTGGGATCGATCGGCAGGTAGGGCACGTCCCAGGTCACGTCCTCGAGCGGCACGCCGGTCGCATCGGCATCGCGCTGCAGGGCCTCCAGGCCCTTCTTGATCGCGTCCTGGTGGCTGCCGGAGAACGCGGTGTAGACCAGGTCGCCGCCCCAGGGGTGGCGCTCGTGGACGGGGAGCTGGTTGGCGTACTCCACCGTCCGCCGCACCGCATCGAGGTCGGAGAGGTCGAGCATCGGGTCGATGCCCTGGCTGAACAGGTTCATGCCCAGGGTGATCAGGCACACGTTGCCGGTGCGCTCACCGTTGCCGAACAGGCACCCTTCGACCCGGTCCGCGCCGGCCATGATCCCGAGCTCTGCCGCCGCGACCGCGGTCCCACGGTCGTTGTGGGGGTGGAGCGAGAGCACGATCCGGTCCCGGTTCGGCAGGTGGCGGTGCATCCACTCGATCGAGTCGGCGTAGACGTTGGGGGTGGCCATCTCCACCGTGGCGGGCAGGTTCAGCACGATCGGCCGCTCTGCCGTCGGCTCGATGACGTCCATGACCGCAGCGCAGACCTCGGCCGCGAACTCCAGCTCGGTGCCCGTGTAGGACTCGGGGGAGTACTGCCACAGGATGTCGGTGTCGGGGGTGACGACGTCGGCGTACTTGCGTGCGGTCGTCGCGCCGCGCACCGCGATGTCGCGGATGCCGGCCTGGTCGAGGCCGAACACCACGCGCCGCTGGGTCACCGAGGTGGAGTTGTAGAGGTGGACCATGGCGCGGTCGGCACCGACCAGCGACTGGAAGGTCCGCTCGATCAGCTCGTCACGGGACTGGGTCAGCACCTGGATCACCACATCGTCGGGGATCAGGTCCTGCTCGATGAGGTGGCGGACGAAGTCGAAGTCGGTCTGGCTGGCGGCCGGGAAGCCGACCTCGATCTCCTTGAACCCCATACGCACGAGCAGCTGGAACATGGCGAGCTTGCGCTGGCCGTCCATGGGATCGATCAGCGCCTGGTTCCCGTCGCGCAGGTCGACCGCCGCCCACCTCGGGGCACGTTCGATCCGACGGGACGGCCAGGTCCGGTCCTCGAGCGCGACCGTGACCTGCTCGTGGTAGGGCCGGTAACGGTGCAGTGGCAGCCCGGACGGTCGTTGCTCGGGGGTCCAGGCGCGGGACGGCGAGGTCATGGCGGCGGCTCCTGCGATGGCGGTGACGTTCGGCGTGACCGGCAACGCGGAACCCCCGCGGCGAGGATGCCGGCCTACCCGACCTCGCCGCGGCGACGAAGGAGCAGGAGTCCGTCACAGCGCATGGTGGGCAGCATAGAGCACCCGTCGGCTCGAGGTCACCTCGCCGTCGGGGTGCGACGGCGTGCCGTGCCCGCGCCCCACGCCTCCCGCAGGGAGACCCGGCCACTGGTCCGCAGGACGCTGTTGCGGTAGAACCGTGCCGCCAGTGGCAGGAGCACCGCGATGAAGACCATCGCCAGCGCGATGGCCGTGAGCACCTGTGGCCAGGCCGCCTGACCGACGGCGAACAGGATCGGCTGGACGATCGGCGCCGTCAGGGGGACGAGCCCCGTGACCGTGGCCACCGTGCCGGCCGGCTCGAGCAGGGCGAACTGCACCGCGAGGATCGCCCCGACCAGCACCAGGATCACGGGCAGCACGGCGCTCTGCAGGTCCTCGACCCGTGAGACGAGCGAGCCCGCCATGGCGAACAACGAGGCGTAGAGCAGGAAGCCCAGCACGTACCACGGCACCACCAGCGCCAGGGCACCCCAGGCGGCGCGTGGGATCTCCACCACCTCCGTGAGCAACAGGCCGGTGGACGCGATGGTGGCGAGCACCAGGATCTGGAGCAGGCCCAGTGCGCCGAGCCCCAGCACCTTGCCGGCCAGCAGTTCGGTCGGCCTGAGCGAGGCGAGCAGGACCTCGACGACCCGTGACTGCTTCTCCTCGACGATGCCCTGCGCGACCCACTGGCCGTAGACGGCGAGCAGTCCGTAGAGCAGGAACACGGCGCCGTAGACCACCGCGACCGACGGATCGAACACGTCGACCGCGTCGGCGCGGTCGGCGACCTGCTCGACCTCCAGCGGCTCGATGGCGAACAGTGCTGCCCGCTCCTCGGGGTCGAGCCCGGCGTCCTCGAGGGCCGCCTCGACCTTCACGGTGTTGGCGGCGTTGGCGAGCAGTGCCTCCACGGCCCGCCCGTTGCCACCATCGGTGAGGACCGTGGTGGCATCGAGCAGGACCGCGTCCAGCTCCCCGTCGAGCAGCGCCGCCTGCGCCGCGGCGCGGTCCTCGATGTCGGTGAGCTCCACCTCGAGGTCGAAGGCCGCCTGCTGCGCGAGGACCAGCTCCCCGACCTGCCCGGCCTGCCCAGCCTGATCATCGAGGTAGCCGAGCGCGAACGGCTCGTCGTCGTTGAGCACGTAGGGCAGCCCGATCGCGAGCAGCAACACGGCCAGGATCGCACCGTTGGAGATCAGGAACGCCCGGCTGCGGATGCGTTCGGTGAACTCCCGGCCGGCGACGAGCCACGTCCTGGTCATGTGCCCACCTCTACGGGCCGTGCGGTGCGCGCCGGATCCTGGACCACCTCACGGTAGAGCTCGCTGAGCGTGGGCAGCACGGTGCCGAAGTGGTGGACGCGTCCGGCGGACCGGGCAGCGGCCAGGACCTGCTGGTCGTCGGTGTCGTCGGCCAGTTCCAGCAGGTGCTCGTCACCGTCGCGTCGGAGCAGGCGGACACCGTCGAGGCCGGCGAGCCAGTCCGTGCGGTTCTCGGCCTCGACCACCACCCGCAGCGCCGGACGCTGCCGCCGGGTACGGAGCTCGTCCACCGTGCCCGACGCCACGCGGCGACCGTCGTGGATGATGGCGACCGCATGGCACAGGCGCTCGACCAGTTCGAGCTGGTGGCTGGAGAACACCACCGGCACGCCGGCCTCGACCCGCTCCAGGAGCACCTCGCTGAGCGCGTCCACACCGACCGGATCCAGCCCGCTGAAGGGTTCGTCGAGGATGAGCAGCTCGGGGTCGTGGATGAGCGCCGCCGCGAGCTGGACCCGCTGCTGGTTCCCCAGCGAGAGTTGCTCGACCGGCTCGTCACGGCGGTCCGACAGGCCGAACCGCTCCAGGAGCCGGTCCGCCGCCGCGGTGGCCTCCGGCCGCGTGAGCCCGTGCAGCCGGGCCAGGTAGATCAGCTGCCGCAGCGACGGGGTCTTGGGATACAGCCCCCGCTCCTCGGGCATGTAGCCGAAGCGGGCCCGCAGGGCGCGGTCGACGGGTTCGCCCCGCCAGCGCACCGCACCGTCGTCCGCGTCGTCGAGGCCCATCACGATCCGCATCGCGGTCGTCTTGCCGGCGCCGTTCGAGCCGACGAAGCCGAACATCTGGCCCGGCTCGACCGCGAACGAGAGCTCGTCGAGTGCCACGAGGTCGCCGAAGCGGCGGGTCAGGCGATCGAGTTCCAGCACGCGCGGCTCCGGTCAGTGTCGCATAACGCTTAGTCACCTGACGGCGGCGAAGCAAGGGACCGTCGGTCACGTAGCGACAGCTCGGCCTCCTCGAAGCTCAGCACCTCCACGAAACCCAAGCCCCGGTAGAGGCGTCGTGCGGCGTGGTTGTCGGGTGCGACGTTCAGCCCGATCGTGGCCACCCGGGCCCGGAGTTCGCGGCACACAGCGCCCGTGACACGTCGACCGAGTCCCCGTCCCCGGTGCGTCGGCGCGGCCACGACGTTGCCGATGGCGGCCACACCGTTGACCCGGTCGAGCACGTGCACGCCGGCGGCAGCGACCAGCTCTCCGGCCATCTCGATGCCGAGGTAGCAGCCGGTGTCGAGCAGCCCCGGATGGAAGAACTCCCCGGCCGTGCGGTCCGTCGCGTAGAGGCGGTACAGGGCCGGGAGGTCATCGACGCCGAGACGTCGGGCATCGCCATCGGGGGGGATCGGTGGCGCGCTCGTCGGCAGCGCCAGCTTGAGGTAGGGGCTGGTGCGTCGGGCCGCGTAGCGGGGTGCGAGACGTCCTGCCATGCCGCGCGGGCCGGTGATGACCAGCTGCGGTGGGAGCAGGTCACCGGCGGCGAGGTCCTCGAGCAAGTCGAGCGTCGTACCGGGTCGGCGCGCGGCGATCGCGTAGCCGACGGGCAGCGCGGAGCCGGGCAGCTCCAGCAGGCCGACGACCGCGTCGTCCCGACGCCACCAGCGCGAGACGTCCCAGAGCTGCTCGAGATCGGCGATGCCGTACGGGTGCGCCTCACGGTCACGGCCGTACCGGGCCAGCAGTTCCGCGCGGTCCAGGGCTCGACGGGGCGCCACCACCGGCGACCCCGGGACCGTGGGCGGCCCGCTCACCCGAGCGCTGTTTCCAGCAGCTCCCGGAGGTCCTCCTCGAAGCGCTCCGGATCGCTGTTCCACTCACGGACGTGATCGACGCCGGTGTACTCCACGTAGGTGGCCTGATCCCCGAGGAGCGCCGCCAGCTCGCGGCTCGGCTCGACCGGCACGGTGGTGTCCGCGTCGCCGTGGGTGATGAGGACCGGCAGGTCGTCGGGGAGCGCATCCACCCGATCGGCGTGCTCCACCTGGGAGAAGTCCAGGCCTGCGCGCCAGTTGGAGATCCAGCGGGTGCTCGTGAGCAGCGCCGGGATGACCGGCTCCGGGATCCCCCGGTTGCGCGCCTGCAGGTCCAGGGTCGCCTGGAGCGACACCAGCGGTGAGATCAGGACCGCGGCGGCGACGCGTTCGGACTGCGCCGAGCGCCGCAGCAGCGAGAGTGCGACGGAGCCCCCCTGGCTGTAGCCGACCAGGATCACGTCCCGGGCCCCCTCGACCTCGATGAGGTGTTCGATGGCCGCTTCGAGCTCGAGCCACTCCCGTTCCCCGTAGTAGCTGAACCCGTCCGGGTCAGCCGGCGCATCGGGGCTGTTGCGGACCGAGATGCTGAGCGACGGGAGCGCGAGGTCGTCGAACACCGGCAGCAGCCGGTTGCCCTCGCCCGGGCTGCCCCCACGACCGTGGATGATGACGGCCCAGGTCTCCTCCGTGGAGGCACCGTGGGGCACGACCCGCCAGGCCGGCAGGGCACCGATCTCGCTGGCCACCGACACCGTGTCGAACGGTAGGCCGAGGGTGGTCGCGGGGTCGCCGTGGAAGGTGTCGACCGTCGTCGTCGCGACGTCGCCGGGTGCGGGCCACTCGCCCTCCAACAGGGTGGCGGTGCGGGTCGTCTGGTTGCCACCCGGCTCGCTCCCGCCGTTCGCCAGGAGCAGCCCCGTGTGGGTCACGAGACCGACCGTGTGGAGGTCGATGTCGCCCCCGGCCGTCGCCAGCGTGAGCTCGCCGGTGTCCTCGTCGACCGCGGTGATCGTGACCTCGGGGACCGGCTCGAAGGGTGGCGGGGCGGGCAGGAGCTGGTCGCTGTAGTACCACCCTCCGATCCCGAGCCCTCCGATGGCGATCACCACCAGGGGAAGGACGGCCCACAGCAGAACACGGCGCACGGCGGCCCTCCACAGGACGGCATGAGTCGGGGCTGGTCGCCGCCGCCCCCCTGGACCTGCTGCGCCGGTACGACCCGGGAACGTACGTACCATAGGCGCGCAGCCGGTGCGAACACGAGGTGGCGGAGCGTGTCGTCTCGGTGACGTCGGGTTGCGGCCGGGGGGTGTGGAGTGCAGGCAGAGGGGATCCTCAGCGTGGTGGCGACCCCGATCGGCAACCTCGGCGACCTGAGCCAGCGGGCCATCGAGGTACTGACCGGCGCCGACCTCGTGCTCGCCGAGGACACGCGGCACACCGGGCGCCTCCTGGCGCACCTCGGCAGCACGGTGCCCCAGCGCTCCCTGCACGAGCACAACGAGCAGCAACGCATCGCGGAGGTGCTCGCCCGGCTGGCGGCCGGGGAGCACCTCGCGCTGGTCTCGGACGCTGGTACGCCCACGGTCTCCGACCCCGGGTTCCGGTTGCTGGCGGCCTGCGCTGCTGCCGGGGTGCGCATCGTGCCGATCCCGGGCCCGTCGGCGCTCCTGGCGGCGCTGGTGGTCTCGGGCCTGCCCACCGACCGGGTCAGCTTCGACGGGTTCCTGCCACGCCGGGCCGGCCCGCGGCGCGCACGCCTCGGCGAGCTCGCCGACGAGGTCCGCACGATCGTGCTGTACCTGTCGCCGCACCGGGCCGCAGCGGATCTGCGTGACCTGGCCGAGACGCTGGGTGCGGATCGCCGCGCAGCCCTGTGCCGCGAGCTGACCAAGCTGCACGAGGAGGTCCGCCGCGGCACGCTCGGTGAGCTCGCGGCCTCGGTCGCCGACGGGCTCCGGGGGGAGGTCACCCTGGTCATCGCCGGCGCCGACCGGGCCCCCGGGGGCCCAGGAGCATCGCTCGACCTCGGAGCCCAGGTCGCCGAGGTGGAGGCGCTGCTCGCGTCGGGACAGCGGACCAAGGAGGCGGTCGCGGTGGTGGCGGCACGTACCGGCGGCTCCAAGCGTTCGCTCTACCAGGCGGTCCTGGATGCCCGCGAGGACGGCGCACCGAGCCGTCAGGAACCGTCGTCGTGAGCCCTGGAGGTCCGTGATGTCCATCTCGTACGTCGATACCCACTGCCACCTCGATCATCACTTCGAGCTGGCGGCCGCGGACCAGGTCCATCGCGCCCGGCAGGCCGGCGTCACCACCATGGTCACCGTCGGCACGGACCTGGCGAGCTCGGCCCAGGCGGTCGCGACCGCCGAACGCTTCGAGGGGGTGTACGCCGCCGTCGGTATCCACCCCAACGATGCGACCGAGGCCACCCCGCAGGCGCTCGAGGTGATCGAGCGGTTGGCAGGCGACCCGGCTTGCGTCGCGGTCGGTGAGACCGGTCTCGACTACTACCGGGACCACACGACGCCGGCACAGCAGGACGCGAGCTTCCGTGCGCACATCGACATCGCGAAGCGCACCGATCGCGCCCTGGTGATCCACTGCCGCGACGCCTGGGACGACGTGCTGCGCACCCTCGACGAGGTGGGACCCCCGGAGCGTGTCGTGATGCACTGCTTCTCCGGCGACCTCGATGTCACCCAGCGTTGCGTGGAGCGGGGCTACTTCACCTCCTTCGCGGGGAACGTGACCTTCAAGAACGCCGCCGAACTGCGACGCGCCGCAGCCGCCGTGCCGAACGGGCTGCTGCTCAGCGAGACCGACTCGCCCTACCTCACCCCCCACCCGCATCGCGGGGCGCCCAACGACCCCTCCTACGTGGCGGTCACTGTGCGCACACTCGCCGAGGTTCGGGACCGCTCCGTGGAGGACCTGGCCCGTGTGGTGGCGGACAACACGGCCCGCGCCTTCGCCCTGCCACCGGATGCGGTCGGAAGCCCCGCGTGACCTGGGGAAACACCCTGGTGTGACTCTGGCGCTGAGAGGTCGCACGACAGCGAAGCGTCACCCATGGCGAGGGTCGCCCCGCTGGCGGCCAGGCCCGTTCCGGCCGTTCGGACAGCCGGGAACGGTTCGCAGGGGCGCGGGCGACCCGCCACCTTCTGTCGTTATGAACACCCACACCCTCACCCCCGCTGTGCTGCGACGTGCCCTCCTGGGCCTCGGCACGGCTGCTCTCATCGCTGTCGGCGCGCTCGCGGCCACCTCCTGGTCGACCGTCGAGGTCCTCGCCGATGGTGACGTCCACGAGGTCCGCATGGCCAGCGGCACCGTCGCCGATGCGCTCGATGATGCCGAGGTCGACGTGGCGGCCGACGACGACGTCCACCCCGACCTCGACACCGAGGTGGCGGGCGACCTGCAGATCGTGGTCAGCCGCGCGATCACCGTCGACGTGGTCGTCGACGACGAGGAGCCGGTGACCGTCACCGCGCCGGTGGCCAGCGTCGAAGGCGCGGTGCGCCTGGCCGGTCTGGTGGACCTGCGTGCCCAGGGCGCGGTGGCGACCCCGGCCTGGCACGACCCCATCGACGACGGCGACGTGATCTCGATCCGACGTCCGGTGGAGGTCACCCTCGAGGCGGATGGGGACGAGCGCACGGTCGTCACGCTGGCGGCCGAGGTCGAGCACCTCCTGAGCCTCAACGACGTGGAGCTCGGTCCCGACGACCGGGTCAGTCCCGCCCCGTGGTCGGCGCTGCGCGCCGACCAGACCATCACCGTCGAGCGGGTCGAGTACGTCGAGACGACCGAAGAGGTCGTGCTGGCCCATGACGAGGTCCGTCGCGACACCGGCAGCCTGGATCGCGGTCGTACCCGCGTCGAGGACGAGGGCCGCGACGGCCTCCGTCGCGACGAGTACCGGCTGACCCTCGTCGATGGGGAGGAGGTCGAACGCGAGCTGCTCGGCGGTGAGGTCGTCCTCCAACCCCGTGATCGTGTGGTCCTGGTGGGTACCCGCGCGCCGGCCCCTGCGGGTGCACCGGGCGTGGGATCGTCGGTGTGGGACCGGCTCGCCCAGTGCGAGTCCGGTGGGAACTGGCAGATCAACACCGGCAACGGCTACTACGGCGGGTTGCAGTTCCTCCCACAGACCTGGCGCAGCGTCGGCGGCTCCGGGCTGCCACACCAGGCGTCCAGGGCGGAGCAGATCCACCGTGCGCAGATCCTCCAGGCGCGCTCGGGCTGGGGCCAGTGGCCCGCGTGCAGCCGCAAGCTGGGGCTGCGCTGACCAGGTGCTGACGAGGAGGCCGCCGGTACGTACCGGCGGCCTCGGAGTAGCGGAAGGAGCGTCAACGTGCCATCCTCTGCCGCCATGCCGACGCCCGTTCGCCGTTCCCGCCTCCTGCGCCGAGCCCTGCCCGTGTTCGGCGTCCTCGCCGGCGCAGTGATCGGGCTGCTCGCCTTCAGTGACTCCGGTGCGGCGGTCGAGATCCTCGTCGACGACGTACGCCACGAGGTCCGGCTCTCCGACGGCACCGTCGCCGACGCGCTCGCCGTGGCTGACGTGGAACTCGGCCCGGAGGATCTCGTGACCCCCGGTCAGGACACCGTGGTCGAGGAGGACCTGCAGGTGGTCGTGACCCGCGCGATCACGGTCGACATCGTCGTCGATGACCGTGCGCCGATCACACTCACCGCGCCGGTCGCCAGCGTCGGCGGAGCGATGTCCGCGGCTGACCTGCGACACCTGCGCGCCAGCGGTGCGGTCATCAGCCCGACCTGGCGCTCGCCGCTCAGCGACGGCGACACCGTCACGGTCCGTCGTCCGGCAGAGGTGGTCCTCGAGGCCGATGGGGAGTCACGCACGCTGGTGAGCCTCGCCGCTGCCGTCGACGACCTCCTCCGGCTCCACGATGTCGAGCTCGGACCGGACGATCTGGTCACCCCCCCACCGACCGCGGGGCTGGAAGGTGACCGCCCGATCGTCATCCAGCGGGTCCATTTCGAGGCGGGGAGTGAGGAGGTCGTCCTCGCTCACGACGAGATCCGGCGCGAGACCGACGAGCTGCAGCGTGGTCGGACACGGGTGGCGCAGGAGGGAGCGGACGGCGTGCGTCTCGACCGCTACCGCACCCGTTTCGTCGATGGTGACCCGACCGGCCGCGAGATCCTGAGCCGAGAGGTCGTGAGCGAGCCCGTGGATCGGATCGTCCTGGTGGGCACGGCACCACCGCCGCCACCACCACCGTCGACGCCCCCGGCCACCGCCGACGGCTCCACCTCGCCGTCTGCCCCGACGTCGACGCCCGACACCACCTCATCGGGGGTGCCAGCGCTCGACGATCCCGTCTGGGACCGGCTCGCCGAGTGCGAGTCGAACGGTAACTGGCAGATGAACTCCGGCAACGGGTTCTACGGTGGGCTGCAGTTCATGCTCGAGACCTGGCGCGACGTTGGGGGGCAGGGCATGCCGCACGAGGCCTCGCGTGAGGAGCAGATCCGGCGTGCTCGGCTGCTGCTGGCGCCCGATGCCTGGTGGGCGACCTTCAGCCATCAGTTCCCGGCCTGCTCCCGCTTGCTGGGGCTGGGCTGAGCGCGGAACCGGGGGCCCTGCTCACCCCCGCGGACATCACCCGCCTGCTCACCGAACACGGGCTGGCCCCGCGCCGCGCCGCCGGGCAGAACTTCGTGATCGATCCCAACACCGTCCGGCGCATCGTCAGAACCGCCGGTCTCTCGCCGGATGACGAGGTCCTGGAGGTGGGACCAGGCCTCGGCTCCCTGACCCTCGGTCTGGCTGCCGAGGTCCGGCGAGTGATCGCGGTCGAGATCGATGCGGGGTTCGTCGCCGCGCTCACCGAGGTGCTGGCAGGGGTGGGCAACGTCGAGGTGGTGCACGGCGATGCCCTCACGGTGGACCTCGACCGGGTGGTCGCGGGCCGCTCGGTCCGTGTCGTGGCGAACCTGCCCTACAACGTGGCCACCCCGCTGCTGTTCCGGCTCCTGGCGACCCCGGCGGTCGTCGATGCCTACGTGATGGTCCAGCGCGAGGTCGGTGAACGGTGGCAGGCGCGGGTCGGCGACCCGCTGTACGCGGGGGTCTCGGTGAAGCTGGCGCTCCTGGCCGAGGTACGGGTGGAGCTGTCGATCCCCCGTTCGGTGTTCCACCCGGTCCCCAACGTCGACAGCGTCATGGTCAGGATCACCCGCCGCTCCGACGCGCCCGACCAGGCGACCTACCGACGGCTGGCAACGCTGATCGAGGCGGCGTTCTCCCAACGCCGGAAGACACTGCGCAACACGCTGCGTGGTGTGGCCGACCGTGATCGGCTGGTAGCGGCTGCCGCGGAGGCAGGCATCGATCTCGGGGCGCGAGCCGACTCGCTGGACGCCGCGGCGATCCGGCGTCTGGACCACGCCCTCGAGCACGGGGCCACCTCCGCCTGACGGCTGGACCGCAGCTGCGGCGGGGTTCCCGGGCGATGGGGGCGGCGCTTCGCGGCCCGGGTTATGGCTGGCTGTCGGTCCCGGTGCAGCGGTTCCGTACGATGGTGGGGCTCGTGGGAGCGCCGACGCACGCACAGGGGAGGATCCATGGGGGGAGCCACTCCCGGTCGTGTGCGCGTGCGCGTACCGAGCAAGGTGAACCTGTTCCTGCGTGTGGCCGGTCGTCGGGACGACGGCTACCACGACCTGGTGACGGTCCTCCAGACACTGTCGATCCACGACACCCTGATCGCGTCGCTGGACGTCTCGGGTGCTTCCGCCCACCCCGCTGCTCGCCGGTTCATGCACCTGGCGTTCAGCGCCGACGGGCACCACGGGGTCCCGAGCGGGGAGGACAACCTGGCGGTGCAGGCTGCGCGGCTGCTGATGTCCCGTCTCGGGATCGGGACCGGCCAGCCCGATCCACACCACGATGGCCCGGTCACACGGCTCCAACTGAGGAAGCAGATCCCGGTCGCTGCCGGCATGGCGGGAGGGTCGGCTGATGCGGCAGCGACCCTCGTCGCGCTGAACCACCTGTGGCAGGCGGACCTGGACCGCGAGGTGCTCAGGGACCTGGCAGCGGGCCTCGGTGCCGATGTGCCCTTCTGTGTCGGTGGGGGGACGGCGTTGGCAACCGGGACGGGGACCGCAACCGCGCAGGTCCTGACCCGCGGCACCTACCACTGGGTCGTCGGTGTCACCGACGCCGCCCTCTCGACGCCGGAGGTCTACCGCGCCTACGACGCGATCGGCACCACCACCAACGTCGAGCCCGACGCGGTCCTGCAGGCCCTGCGCACCGCGGATGCGGAGGCCCTCGGTGCTGCGTTGCACAACGACCTCGAGGTGGCGGCCATGCATCTGCTCCCCGGGCTCGTCGCCAAGCGTGACGCGCTGCTCGACGCCGGGGCGCTCGGGGCGATCGTCAGCGGGTCCGGACCGACCGTGGTGGGGCTGGCCGGGTCGGCGCAGGAGGCGCTCGCGCTGGCAGCGGCGGTGGAGCCGGTGTTCGACCGCGTGGAGATCGCCCTGTCCCCGGCCGGTGGCCCTGAGCTCGCCTCGGACTGAGCGTCCGAGTCACTACCCTGCGCCCCCGTGCGCCACGCCGGCCCGTTCGGTGCGGCCACGGTGGGGGGTGGTGTAACAGGCAACACGCCGTCCTTTGGAGTCGGTATTCAGGGTTCGATCCCCTGCCCCCCAGCCACCCGAACCGCCTCTAGACGGGCTCGTAGGTGCCTCCAGCGGCCGCGTCCGGAGTGGGCCTCATCCGACGATCAGGGTGCCCTCCATGCCGGCGTCGAAGTGTCCGGGGATGGCGCAGATCACCTGGTAGGTGCCCGCATCCGGGGCGGTGAAGTCGTAGGTGACGGTCTCACCGGCCTCCACCTCGACCTCGGTGGACACCCACTCCGAGAGGAGGGTGTCCTCGTCTTCGGGCAGTTCTTCCTCGCTCTCGATCGTCTTCCCCGCGTTCAGCACGGCCCACTCGTGGACGATCTGGCCCTCGTTGCTGAGTTCGATCGACTGTTCCGAGCCGGCTTCCACCGTCCACGACGACGGATCGAACGCGTACTCGGTGGCTGTGGTCTGCAGGGTGGCGGCAGCGCCGTCGCCTCCGCAGGCGGCCAGGCTGGATGCGAGCGCCAAGGCCCCCACGGCGTAGGTGGATCGCTCCATGGTCTTCCCCCTACCGTCTGCTTCCCGTGGCCCGAGCGGTCGTCCCGGCTCGCAGTGCGGATCCGCTGCGTCGAGGACGACACATCGTTCCTGCCCGCGAGGACCCGGGAGATGCGTGATGTGTCGACTCCGTGACCTCGCGGCGGCTGCGAGGTGCGCCGTCGTAGCCCTCACGCCGGGTCCGCCGACAGCTGCTCCTGCGCCACCGGACGTGGTCGCAGGTGCTTGTGCAACTCGTTGGGGATGATCGCGGTCAGGGCGACGGCGATGGCGATGAGCCACGCATCCACCCCGAGCGGCTCGAAGCGCAGCAGTTGCTGGGTCACGGGCCAGTACAGCGCCCCGACGTGCACGGCCAGGGAGGTGAGGACACCACCGAGCAGCACCTTGTTCTTCAACGGTGACTTGCGGAACAGCGACACGTCCTCGCTGCGGCAGTTGAACACGTGCATCTTCTGGAACAGCACCAGCGTCGTCACGGCGATGGTCCTTGCCAGATCCACGTCGTCGCCACGGACCTCCCATGACCACCAGAAGACCCCGAGCGTGCCGATGGCCAGCCAGACCCCGACGATCACGAGGC
>JAWOCZ010000147.1:0-17946 GCA_046483565.1 Nitriliruptoraceae bacterium | reverse complement strand
AAACTTTTCGCTACAGCCTGGCCTTGACACAGCAAGCGTGGAAGCTCGCCCTTTCTTTAGGGAAGGGAGGATGTCAGTGTGTATGCATTTTGTTGCAGCCTTGACTTTTTTCTGGAGCAAGGCATACAGATTTAAAGCTTGGCTATTTTGATGTAGGCTTTGTGCTGGCTAAATACCCTGATCCATGCAAGGAGTTGCTTATTTTTGACCCACTAGCCAAAGGCAGGTCTTGCGCCCCCCAGAGCGCGTCGATGGGCAGCTGCATCTCGCCCATCGTGTCCTTGGCGGTACGGAACTCGTCGGTCATGGTGGCGCTCGCTCCTGTGACGCAGTGGATGGGGTGGCTGTGGCCGACGCTAGTGAAACCTGGCCCGCGCCGTGGACGGCTGGCGTTCACGCGGGTCTACGCTCGGTGTGTCGAGGGAGCGAGGCACCGTGGAACTGGTCACCCTCGCGGCGGTGCGTGCCGCTGCGGCGCGGATCGAGGGCGTCACCCACGTCACCCCCGTGCAGCGCTCTCGCGCCTTGAGCGAGCGGGTCGGCACCGAGGTCCTGCTCAAGTGCGAGAACCTGCAGCGGACCGGTTCGTTCAAGCTCCGCGGCGCCTACAACCGCATCGCGCAGCTGTCCGCGCAGGAGCGGGAGCGCGGAGTGGTCTGTGCCTCGGCGGGCAACCATGCCCAGGGCGTCGCGTTGGCCGCGTCGCTGCAGGGGGTCACCTCGACGGTCTTCATGCCGGTGGAGGCGCCGTTGCCGAAGCTCGATGCCACGATCGCCTACGGCGCCACGGTCCGCACCGTGGGTGAGACCGTTGACGATGCGATGGCCGCCGCACGCACGTTCGCCGAGGACCACGACGCGGTGTTCGTGCACCCCTTCGATCACCCGGACGTCATCGCCGGGCAGGGCACGCTCGGGCTCGAGATCGTCGAGCAGGTCCCGGCCTTCGGCACGGTGGTGGTCTGCCTCGGGGGCGGTGGCCTGCTCTCGGGCATCGCCGTGGCGCTGCGGGCGCTGCGACCGGACGTGCACCTCGTGGGCGTCCAGGCCTCCGGGTGCGCCTCCTTCGCGCCATCGCTGGAGGCCGGTCATCCCCTGACGCTGCCGACCCTGTCCACGATCGCGGACGGGATCGCTGTGAAGCGGCCCGGGGAGCTGACCCTGGCGCACGTCGAGGCGCTGGTCGACGACGTGATCACCGTGACCGACGACGAGCTGGCCTCGGCCGTCGTGCTGCTGCTCGAGCGGGCCAAGCTGGTCGCCGAGCCGGCCGGGGCTGCTGCCGTCGCGGCGCTGCTCGCGGGCAAGGTCGACGGTCCGGGGCCGGTCGTCGGCACCCTGTCGGGCGGCAACATCGACCCGCTGGTGCTGCAGCACCTGGTCACCGGCGGGCTGGCGTCGGTCGGGAGGTACGCGACCCTGCGCACCCGGGTGACCGACTCTCCTGGAGGCCTGTCGCGCCTGCTGGGCCTGATCGCGGCCCAGCGGGCGAACGTCGTCGGTGTCGCCCACCACCGGCTCGAGCACCGCCTGGAGCTCGGCCAGGTCGACGTGGTGCTCGAGCTCGAGACGCGCGGCCACGAGCACGTCGCGGCGCTGATCGCGGCGCTCGAGGACGAGGGGTACCGCGTCCGACCGGTGTGATGCTCGCTACCGTGGGGCCGACCAGGTCGCGGTGCGCGGCCGGCAAGGGTCGCGGTGCGCGGCCGGTGGCGAGCAGGGGCAGGCGGATGGACGAGCAACGCCCCGCTGAGGGCTCGCCGGGGTGGGACGCCGAGCGGCCGGAGCCGGTGGACGGCGACGTGGACGGACCGCCGCCGCCGCCACCGCCGCCTCCGGTGCCCCCGGCGGGAGCGCCACCGTCGGTGTCCCCTCCTGCGGCGAGCTCTGCCTCTGGCCCAGCGTCGGTGCCCCCTCCTGCAGCGCCGGGAGCCCGACGTCGTTCCCGGTGGCCGCTCGTCGTCGTCCTGGTGGCGGTCCTCGTCGCCGTACCTCTCGCGCTGGTGGTGCTCGGCGGTCCGAGCGATGACGACGGATCCGTCGCGGCGTCCGATGGCGAGCAGGACGGCGACACGGGATCGGGCGAGGGCCCGGACGGGGGAGGCGACGACGGCGACGACCCGACCGGGGACGGGGATCCCTCCGACGAGGACCCCGGTGCACCCGATGGCGACGGTGCACCCGATGGCGACGGTGCACCCGATGGCAACGGTGCACCCGATGGCGTCGACCCCGATGCCGAGCTGGAGCCGCTCGACCTCGCCGATCTCTCGGGGGTCGATCGCACCTACGGGCGACTGCTCACCGACATCGACGCGTCCGAGCGCACGATGATCGCCTTCCAGGCGGGTCTTGCCGAGGCCTTCGGCGGCGCCGGGACCCCGGAGGCCGCCCTCGACGCCGCCGGCGAAGTGGCAGCCGAGAGTCGGGAGTCGCTGCTGGCGGTGCGCGACCGGCTCACCAACCCGCTCGACGATCCCGGGGCCGATCGTGTCCGCGGGCTCTACGTGGACCACCTCGACGCCTGGGAGGGGTTCATCGCCGGTGTGGAGGCGGATCCACTGACAGCGCTCGAGCAGGGCGAGAGCGGGGCCACGGTGCGGATCAACGCCACGGCGGACGCCTTCGCCCGCGCGCTCGAAGCCGAGCTGCCCGACGACATCGATGCCGAGGTGGCCCGCTACGCCGATGAACTCCTCGACCGAGGGTTCCGCGACATGGGCTACGCCGACGTCTGACGCCGCCCCGGAGCGGCGCGCCCTTGGGTCCGGTGGGGCATCGTGCGGCGCGGTGGAGCTCCGCTCAGGTCGCCAGGCGCTCGGTGCCGGTGAGCTCGGCAACCTCGGCCAGCACCTCGGTCAGGGTGTAGTCCTTGGGGGTGAACACGGCGGCGACCCCGGCCTTGCGCAGCGTGGCCGCGTCGGAGGTGGGGATGATCCCGCCGACGACGACGGGGACCTCGACACCTTCGGCACGCAGCCCCTCGAGCACCTGGGGCACCAGTGCCAGGTGGGAGCCGGACAGGATGGACAGGCCGACGAGGTGCACGTCCTCGTCCACCGCGGCCCGCACGATCTGTGCCGGGGTCAGCCGGATGCCCTCGTAGATCACCTCCATGCCCAGGTCACGGGCACGGATCGCGACCTGCTCGGCCCCGTTGGAATGGCCGTCCAACCCGGGCTTGCCCACGAGGATCCGCAGGCGGCGGCCCAGCCGCTCCTCCACAGCCCGGACGCGCCGACGCGCCTCCTCCATGCTGGTCGAACCGTTCGGCCCGCTCGCGATCGCGGCGTCGGACACCCCCGTCGGGCCGCGGTACTCGCCGAAGGTCTCCCGCAGCACCCCCGCCCACTCGCCCGTGGTGACGCCGGCACGCGCGCAGGCGATGGAGGCCGCCATCAGGTTCTCGTCGGTCGCTGCCACGCGCCGTAGCTCAGCGAGCGCGGCCTCGACGGCCGCCCCGTCGCGCTCGGCCCGCCAGGCTTCGAGCCGCGCGAGCTGCTCGGCCTCGGCCGCCGTGTCCACGACGAGGATGCCGCCCTCGGCGTCCACCAGCGGTGAGGGCTCCGCGGCCGTGAAGGCGTTCACGCCGACGACGACCTGCTCACCGCTCTCGATGCGGCGCAGACGCTCGGCGTTGGAGCCCACCAGCTGCGACTTCATCAGCTCGACGGCCTGCATCGCCCCCCCGTGGGCCAGGACCTCCTCGAGCAGTTCGCTCGCTCCCGACACCAGGGCGTCGACCTTGGCCTCCATGACGTGGCTACCGTTGAACAGGTCCCCGTTCTCCAGCAGGTCGGTCTCGAGCGCGAGCACCTGCTGCATCCGCAGCGACAGCTGCTGGTCCCAGGGACGCGGGAGGCCGAGCGCCTCGTTCCACGCCGGCAGCTGCACCGCCCGTGCCCGGGCGTCCCGCGACAGCGTGACGCCGAGCATCTCGATCAGGATGCGGGTGATGTTGTTCTCGGGCTGCTGCTCGGTGAGCCCCAGCGAGTTCACCTGGACGCCGTAGCGGAAGCGCTTGAGCTTGGCGTCGGTGACGCCGTAGCGCTCGGTGGTGATCCGATCCCACAGCTCGACGAAGGCGCGCATCTTGGCGACCTCCTCGACGAACCGGATCCCGGCGTTGACGAAGAAGGAGATCCGGCCCACGACCTGCCCGAAGTCGGCCTCGGGGACCTGGCCACGTTCCCGGACGGCGTCCAGCACCGCTATCGCATTGGCCAGCGCGAAGGCCAGCTCCTGCACCGGGGTCGCCCCGGCCTCCTGGAGGTGGTAGCTGCAGATGTTGATCGGGTTCCACCTCGGGACCTCGGTGACCGTGTGCGCGATCACGTCGGTGATCAGCCGCATCGAGGGTTCCGGCGGGAAGGCGTAGGTGCCGCGGGAGAGGTACTCCTTGAGGATGTCGTTCTGGATCGTGCCGGCGAGCTTCTCGACGTCGGCACCCTGCTCCTCGGCGACGGCGATGTAGAGCGCCAGCAGCCACATGGCGGTCGCGTTGATCGTCATCGAGGTGTTCATCTGCTCGAGCGGGATGGCGTCGAACAGCTGGCGCATGTCGCCGAGGTGGCTGATCGGCACCCCTACCTTGCCGACCTCACCGCGCGCCAGCACGTGATCGGCGTCGTAACCCGTCTGGGTCGGCAGGTCGAAGGCCACCGACAGGCCGGTCTGTCCCTTGGCGAGGTTGGTGCGGTACAGCTCGTTGGACGCCGCGGCCGAGGAGTGGCCGGAGTAGGTCCGCATCAGCCATGGCCGGTCCCGCTCGGGGGGCTGTCCCGCGTTGCCGAGGTGGCTCGTCCCGGTCACCGTGTTCCCTCCGGTCCTCGCCGCAGGCCCCCGGCCACCACGCGCACCGGCGATGCCTGCCCCGATCGTAGCCGTGGCGCTCGCTCGTCCAGCCGTCGGGCGGCTCATGGCCCGTCCCCGCTCGCGTCGTCCTCCAGAGGTGGACTAGCGTCGTCAGCCGGTACGACGGGGTGTGGGAAGGGGACGCCTGCACCCCTGGTGGTCCCGGGAGGTCCCATGTCCGCTCTCGCGCCGCTGGCCCCGACCTCGAGGTGGGGGCGGCGTGCCATCGTGGTGGGGGTCGCGCTGCTCGCGGTCACGGAGACGGCTGGGGCGCTCGCTGGCCGTGGGTGGGGGCAGCCGGCGACGGCGCAGACGCTGGACGACCTCGACGCGGCCGAGGAGGTCGTCGACGAGCTCACCGATGCCAAGGCGGCGGCGATCGACCGCTACGAGGCGGCCTGGGCGACGATCGAACGCACCCGTATGGAGCTCGCGGCGCTGGAACGGTCCACCGAGGCGCTGGCAGCCGAGGTGGCGGACACCAACCGGGCTCTGGAGCGCCGTGCCCGCCTGGCGTTCATGCGGGGGCCGATGGAGAGCTTCGAGGTGCTCTTCCACGCCGAGGCCGCCCAGGTGGCGGTGGAGCGGGTCGGCCTGCTGTCGGCCCTGCAGCGTCGCGATCGCATCGAGGTGGAGCAGGCCGTCGCCGGGCAGGTGGCGCTGGACCAGTCACGGGAGCTGATCCGGGTCAGGGAGGCGGAGCTGCTCGCCCTCCAGGAGGTGTTGGAGGCCGATGCGGCCGTCCTCCAGGACGAGCTCGAGCAGGCCAGCGAGGAGGCGGACGCGATCCGCTCGCTGGTCGCACGTCAACGACGGATCGACCGCGGCACGCAACAGGGCATCTACGCCTGCATCTTCGACCGTACGGCCACGCGCTTCCGCGACACCTGGGGCGCGCCGCGCAGCGGTGGCCGTCGGCACAAGGGCACCGACGTGTTCGCCGCCTACCGGGCACCGGTGTACGCCATCACCTCCGGGGTGGTGCATCGGCATTCGAACTCCGGTCTCGGTGGGATCGGGCTGTACCTGCGCGGCGATGACGGCAACATCTACTACTACGCGCACCTCGACTCGATCGATCCGACTGCCCGCGTGGGGGCCAGGGTCACCGCGGGGGAGTTGGTCGGCCGCAACGGCTACACCGGGAACGCCTCGCGCTCAGCGCCGCACGTGCACTTCGAACTGCATCCCGGTGGCGGTGCTGCCATCAACCCCTACCCGTGGCTGGCCGCGGCCTGCTACTGACACGGGTCTGTCCCCTGCTCCGGACGGGGGGATGCCCGGCGGTGGGTGGGCAGGGGATGCCCGGCGGTGGGTGGGCAGGGGATGCCCGGACGGACAGCGGACGCCGTTGGCGTGAACGGGATCGATCCGGCACCCTCCCGGGTCCGTTCGGCCGCGTTCACCCGGGTGCGGACACGTGGCGCGACGTCACCCCCAGGCCATGCTCGCCGGCGTGAGCATCGTCGTCGGAGGATCCTGGCTCGTGCGTCGTGCCCCGCTGCTCACGGGGGTTCCCTCCGTCCGCGGTGCCACCTCGGCGTCGTCGCCCTCAACGCTCTCGTCGCTCCCGCCGTTCGCGTCGCCCTCAACGCTCTCGTCGCTCCCGCCGTTCGCGTCGCCCCCGTCGCTCCCGTCGCTCCCGCCGTTCGCGTCGCCCCCGTCGCCCCCGTCGCTCCCGCCGCTCCAGAGGATCGCCCGTGCGCCGTGCCTCGCTCCTGTTCCTTGCCCTGCTCCTCGCTGTGGGCCTGGCTCTACCTGTCGGGCGAGCGCCCGCTGCGGGACCACTCCAGCCCGTTGCGGCGCACGCGAACGTCGAGGGGCTGGACAGTGCACGGGAGCGGGTGTCGGGGCTGCGAGGCGAGCTCGGTGTCGCCACGGCGGCCTACGAGCGGACCTGGGCGCGGGTCGAGGCCGCCCGGGTCGAGTTGGATCGCCTCGAGGACAGCGCCGCGGCGCTCGAGAGCCAGGTGGCCGACACCGAGGTCAGGTTGGCGGAACGGGCGCGCGGGATCTTCATGCACGGCGCCAACTCGCAGCTCGAGCTGCTGCTCGGCGGCGACGACCCCACCGATGCGCTCGGGCGTGCAGCGCTGGCCGGGGTCGTGCAGGAGCGTGAGACCGCTGGTCTCGAGGAGGCAGTGGCGGCACGCACGGCCCTCGACCAGACCGTGGCGCTCATCGATCAGCAGCAAGCTGAGCTCGAGGGACTCACCACCCAGCTCGCCGACCAACAGGCCGCCCTGGAGGCGGAGCTCGAGAGCGCTGAGGCGTCCGTGGTCTCCCTGGAAGCCACCGCAGCCCGGCAACGGACGATCTCCCGTGCCGGACAGCGGGGCAGCTACGCCTGTCCCCTCGATCGGCAGGTGACGCACTTCGTCGACTCATGGGGCTTCCCGCGCTCTGGCGGCCGCCGTCACAAGGGCACCGACATCATGGGCCCGATGGGCACGCCGGTCTACGCCTTCACCGACGGGGTGATCGCGCGACACTCCAACAGCCGGCTGAGCGGCATCTCCCTGTACCTGCGTGGTGACGACGGCAGTACGTACTTCTACGCCCATCTCAAGGGCTACACACCCAGTGGTGCGGTCGGAACCCGCGTGCAGGCGGGCGAGCAGATCGCCTTCAACGGCGACAGCGGCAACGCTCGTGGTGGAGCGCCGCACATCCACTTCGAGCGGCATCCCGGTGGTGGCTCAGCGGTCAATCCCTACCCGTACCTGGCAGCGGCCTGCTTCTGACCCGAGCCCCGCGCCGACGGTCGCCCCCCCGACCGCGGGGTGGTCATGCCGCGGACCGCGCCGGTGGGCGGTGGCTGGCTGGGCCGGTGGGCGGTGGCTGGCTGTGCCCGTGGGCGGTGGCTGGCTGGGCCTGGATCGCAACGATCCGACGCTGAGCTGGTCGTGTCGTTGCGATCTCCGCGCTGCGGGGGCGTGCGGGCGTCGGAGCTGATGGTTCCGGCCGCCGGGTGGCCGACAGGGCCACCTAGGCTCCGGGCACCCACGTGGAGGTCGCGGCCATGCACGAGCGAACCATCATCGAACCCTTCCGCATCAAGTCGGTCGAGCCACTGCGCTTCACGACGCGCGAGGAGCGCGAGCAGGCGCTGGCAGCCGCCGGCTACAACCTCTTCGCCCTCCACGCCGATGACGTGTTGATCGACCTGCTCACCGACTCCGGTACCGGCGCGATGTCGTCGGAGCAGTGGGCCGCGATCATGCGCGGCGACGAGTCCTACGCCGGTGCTCGCTCCTTCGACCGGTTCCACGCCGTGGTCAGTGACCTGACCGGCTTCGCGCACATCATCCCCACCCACCAGGGGCGCGCCGCCGAGCGGATCCTGTTCGGTGCGATGGTCGGTGATGGCGACGTCGTCCCCAACAACACCCACTTCGACACCACACGCGCCAACGTCGAGTTCCAGGGAGCGGAGGCTCGCGATCTGCTCTGCACCGAGGGACGTGATCTCCAGCTCGACGCGCCTTTCAAAGGCAACGTCGACCTCGAGGCACTCGAGCACACGCTGCGTGAGGACGGCGCGCGTGTGCCGTTGGTGCTGGTCACGGTCACCAACAACTCCGGTGGCGGGCAGCCTGTCAGCCTCGAGAACCTGCGGGGTGTGCGCGAGCTGTGCGACCGCTTCGGCAAGCCACTCATCCTCGACGCGTGCCGGTTCGCGGAGAACGCCTGGTTCATCCACGAGCGCGAGGCCGGCCAGGTAGATCGCACCCCGCGCGAGATCGCCGAGGAGCTGTTCCGCCTCGCCGACGGCTGCACGATCAGCCTGAAGAAGGACGGGCTCGCCAACATCGGTGGGCTCCTCGCGGTCAACGACGCCGAGGTGGCAGCGCGGTGCCGCGACGACCTGATCCTGACCGAGGGGTTCCCCACCTACGGCGGTCTGGCGGGTCGGGACCTCGACGCCCTGGCCGTCGGGCTGACCGAGGTGACCGATCCCGACTACCTGCGCTACCGGGTCCGCACCGCCGCCTATCTGGCCGAGAAGGCGTGGTCGGCCGGAGTGCCCACGGTCCGCCCGCCGGGAGGGCACGCCGTCTACCTCGATGCCGGCGCGTTGCTCAGCCACCTCCCGCAGAGCGCGCTCCCGGCCCAGGCGCTGGCCTGCGAGCTCTACCTCGAAGGAGGGGTCAGAGGGGTGGAGATCGGGACCTTGATGTTCGGCCGGCCCGGTGCTGACGGGGCGGACGACGAGGTGGCACCGCACGAGCTGGTCCGGCTCGCCCTGCCACGGCGGACCTACACCCAGTCCCACGTCGACTACGTCGGCGAGGTGGTCGCTGCGGTCGCCGCCCGCGCGTCGTCGATCCCCGGGTACCGCATCGTCGAGCAGCCGAGGTGGCTCAGGCACTTCACGGCTCGGCTCGAGCCGCTCGGGTCCTGACACCGGGCGGCGGACGCGGGTTACGCTCACGGGCTCGTCATCGCGCATGCCGGCCACGGAGCCCGACGTGAACCTCGCCCTCCCTGCTGCGCTCTTCGCCGGGTTCCTGATCGCGGTGCAGTCAGCGATCATCGGTGCCTTCGGCGACCGCACCCACCCGTTGGTGGCCTCCACCTGGGTCCACGTCGGGGGACTCGCCCTGGGCGTCACGATCCTGGTGCTGTCGCCACGTTTGGGCTTCGAGTTCGCTGTCGTTCGCCAGGCGCCATGGGTGCTGCTGGCGGGCGTCGCCGGGCTCCTGCTCGTGACCGGGATCGCCGTGGCGGTGGCCGGTCTCGGGCTCGCGTCCACGTTGGCGGTCGTCACGGGCGTCCAGCTGTTGGTGGGCTTCGGGCTGGAAGCCAGCGGGCTACTGGGGCGCACGATCCCTCTGGTGCCGGCCCGGCTGTTCGGTGCGGTCCTCCTGGTCGTGGGGGCGTACCTGGTGGTCAGCCGCGGGCCGGCTGCCACCTGAGGTGGTTGGCGGCTCTCCCTGCCCGGGGGCTGGCCGGGGCCTCCCGGGGGACCGGGGCTCCCGGGGGGGTTGGGTGCGTGCGGCCTCGGTTTCCGGGGTGTTCTGCACCCGGTCCGGGTGAGGCCGGGGTTTGCCCGGGGGCTGGCCGGGGGGTTGGGTGCGTGCGGCCTCGGTTTCCGGGGTGTTCTGCACCCGGTCCGGGTGAGGCCGGTCAGCGCACCCGCAGCGCGACCAGGACGCCGTCGCGCACCGGGTTGATCGCGCTGACGTAGCGTGGGTCCTGCGCCACCTCCCGGGTCATGCGCACGATCGCGTCGGTGACCGCCTCGCGCGACGCGTCCTCGGGCCCTGGTCGGAGACCGGCCACACGTCCGTCCCACAGCACGTTGTCGCACAGGAACAACCCGCCGACCCGGAGTCGTTCGGCGGCCGCGGCCCAGGCGGCGGGGTAGCCGTCCTTGTCGATGTCGCAGTAGATGACGTCCAGCTCGCCGTCGACCGCTGCGAGCCCCTCGAGCGCGTCGCCGACGTGGTAGCGGACCGGTGCCCAACGTCCGGCGCGGCGCAGGTACTGCTCGCCGAGCGCGGCGTTCACGGCGTCGTTGTCGGTGCAGACCACCTCCCCGTCCGGTCCCACGGCACCGGCGAACCAGTAGGCCGAGTAGCCGTACCCGCTCCCGAGCTCCACGACCCGCTGGGCGCCGACCATCCGGGCCTGGAGCTCCAGGAACCGTCCCACGGCGCGGCCGACGATGGGGAAGCCGTGGGTTTCGGCGCGTCGTTCCATGTCATCGAGGACCGGGTCGACCTGCTGGGCCTTGACGAGCTCCGTGAGGTGCGCGTCGACCTCGATGGGGAGGAGGGACTGCAACGCGGGCTCCTTCGTACGGCGGGGCGGTCGGGTGGGTCGGGGCGAGGGCGACCGGTGCCGGTCCGTTCGCCGGTGGCCTACCGTACGCCCCGACGCACCGATCGGAGCCGCCTGTGGGTCGCCACGTCCTGGTCTGGGACGCCCCGAACATCGACATGACGTTGGCCACGATCATCGAGGGCAAACCCACGTCGAAGGACCGGCCCGACCTCGCGGTGCTCCGCGACTGGTTCGTCGACCACGCCGAGGTGGGGGACGACGTCGAGGCGTGCGTGTTCATCAACGTCGCACCCCACGTGGCGGGGGTGTTGCGCGGGTGGGTGCTCTGGCTCCTCGAGGAGGGCTTCCGCGTCTTCGCGAAGCCCAAGCAGGGGGACTCCGACGTCGACGAGGACATGCTGGACCACCTCTGGGCCCGCTTCGACGACGGCGACCTGGACGCGGTGTACGTCGGGTCCAACGACGCCCGGGCCTTCGCCGAGCCACTCGGGGAGCTGGGCGAGCGTGGTGTGGCGGTCAGCGTGCTCGGTTTCGCGGAGTACGCGGGAGGGATGGCGACCCTGCCCGGCCTGCGGTTCGTCGACCTCGAGTCGATCGACGGGCTGTTCACGGAAGCGCTGCCACGTCTCACGCTGGAGTCGCTGCCCCCGGATGGCCGCTGGTTCGAGCCCCGCGGTCGCCTGGGCGGTGGGCCCGCAGCCAGCGCCGCTCATCGGCCCGCCCCCGGCGCCGAGGCCGGCGCCGAGGCAGGCGCCGGCTCCACGGCCGGCGGCAAGACCACCCCCGGCGGGGCCCGGCAGTGACGCCGTTGGCACCGTCGGTGCGCTCCGAGGTCGGCCAGCTCGACGCGGTGCTGGTGCACCGGCCCGGCGAGGAGCTGCGACGCGTCACCCCGTCCAACATGGAGCGGCTGCTGTTCGACGAGCTGCTGTGGGTGGAGCACGCGCAGGCGGAGCATGATGCCTTCACCGAGCTCCTCCGCTCGCAGGGTGTCGAGGTGCTCGAGCTGACCGACCTGCTCGCCGAGGTGGTCGCGGACGCGGCTGCGGCACGGGCGCTGGTCGACCGGCACATCACCGACACGACGTGCGGACCCGAAGCGGTCGGTGCCGCGCGGGACCACGTGCTCGAGGCCCCTCCCTCCGAGCTGATCTCACGTCTGATCGCCGGCATCACCCACGAGGAGGCCGGCGACATCGACGGACTCGTCGCCGCCGTCGCCGCACCCGGCGACCCCCTGCTCGAGCCGCTGCCCAACCTGGTGTTCACGCGTGACACCTCCGCGTGGATCGGCGAGGGGGTCGTGCTCTCCCCGATGCACCGTTCGGCGCGGCGGCGTGAGACCGACCTGCTGCGGACCCTCTACCGCGAGCACCCGCGCTTCGTCGGAGCGCCGGTGTGGTTCGGCGGCCAGCTCATCGACCGCCATCCCGCCACCTTCGAGGGGGGCGACGTGCTCGTGGTCGGGGCGCGCGGCCTGGCGATCGGGCTCAGTGAGCGCACCTCGTCGGCCGGCGTGGAGACCCTCGCCGCGCGGCTGTTCGAGGCCGGCGTGGTCGACCGGATCCTCGCCGTCGAGCTCCCCAAGGTCCGCGCCGCCATGCACCTCGACACCGTGGTCACCCAGGTCGACGTGGACGCGTTCATCACCTACCCGCAGATGACCCAGGCCTCGCGCACCTTCCAGCTCACCCGCCGGGGGGAGGGGGGCGTGCACGTCGTGGACGGACCGGACCTGATCCACGGGCTGGCCTGGGCTGCGGGCCTGGATCACGCCCGGGTGATCGAGCCGGCACTCTCCGCCATCCGGGCCGAACGCGAGCAGTGGAACGACGCCAACAACACCCTCGCGCTCCGGCCCGGCGAGGTGGTCGCCTACGAGCGCAACGTGGCGACCAACGAGATCCTGTCGGATGCCGGGATCACGGTGCACACGATCCCGTCCTACGAGTTGCCACGCGGCCGGGGCGGGCCACGGTGCATGAGCTGCCCGGTGGTGCGGCGGGCGTTGCCATGACCTCGGATCCCACGCTCGGTGGCCGCATCGCCGCCGGCCCGGCGGCGCCCGGGCGCGTCGACTCCGCACCCGTGGCGGTGCTACGGGGGGTGGGGGTACGCCGTGGCGGGGCTGACCTGCTCGCCGAGGTCGACCTGGACCTCGCCCACCGGGAGCACCTGGCGGTACTGGGACCGAACGGCGCCGGCAAGACCACCCTGCTCAGGGTGCTGGCGACGGAGCTGTACCCCACCGACGGCGAGGTGACCGTGCTGGGCACGACCTTCGGCCGCGGTGACCTCCGGGAGCTCCGGCCGCGTATCGCCTTCGTCTCGCTCGCCATGGATCGGTTGTTGGACGCGCGCCTGCCGGCACTTCCGCTGGTGGCGGCCGCCCGTCTCGGGGCGACATGGCCGGCGCCGGGCATCCTGGAGCGGCCGGGCCTGCGCGCGCTGGCCGAGGACGCGCTCCAACGGGTCGGTGCCGGCCACCTCGCCGACCGGCGGGTCGACACCCTCAGCCAGGGCGAGCGACAGCGGGTGCGCATCGCTCGCGCCCTGGTCATCGACCCTGCGCTGGTCCTGCTCGACGAGCCCTTCGCGGGGCTCGACCTCGGTGGCCGGGAGTCACTGCTCGACGATCTCGACCGGCTGTTGGCCGAGCCGGATGGTCCGACCGTTGCGATCGTGACCCACCACCTCGAGGAGCTGCCGGTCGGCATCCGGCGCGTCGCGCTCGTGCGCGACGGCCGCCTGGTGGCGACCGGCGAGGTCCCGGAGATCCTCGACGATCGTCTGGTCAGCGCCACGTTCGGGGTCGAGGTGGAGGTGCGTGCCCACGCCGGCCGGTACTCGGCGACGGTGCGCCACGCCGCTCCCACGAGCTGAGGCTGAGGTTCGGCGGCCGTCGCGGCGTGCCGCAGCGTGCTCGCCGTGCCGTGCGGACGCGAGGGTCCCAGCGTCCAGGGACCTCCTGCCCTGCCAGAACGCTCGCGACCCGGCGACGGTGCAACACGACGTCCGGCACGGAGGGTCGTGTGGCTGAACGAGCGAACAACGGTGCTGCTGGGCACCCGTCCGGTGACGAGCGTTTCGGTGTGCTGGAGAAGGCGCTCAAGCGTTCGCGTTACTCCCAGGACCAGTTGATCGAGATCCTGCACGTCGCGCAGGGGATCTTCGGCTACCTGTCGGAGGACGTCCTGATCTACGTCGGACGTGAACTGAAGCTCCCGCTCAGCCGGGTGTTCGGGGTGGCCACCTTCTACCACCTGTTCACCTTCGAGGAGCCGGGCGAGCACGGTGCGACGGTGTGCACCGGTACCGCCTGCTTCGTGAAGGGCGCGGATCGCATCGTCGATGCGCTGACGAGCGAGTTCCACGTCTCCGCGGGTGAGACGACGGAGGACGGTCGGTTCACGTTGAAGACCGCCCGGTGCCTCGGCTCCTGTGGTCTGGCCCCCGTCGTCGTGATCGACGGGGCGGTCCGCGGCCACCTCGACGCTGCCGGGGTTCTCGAGGTGGTCGCCGAGCAGATGGCGGCGGAGGGCGAGGCCGACGCCGAGGACACGACCACCGCCGAGGACACGACCCCCGCCGAGGACACGACCCCCGCCGAGGCCGACGCCGTCGCGTCCGGCACGGCGAGCGAAGCGAGGCTGTGATGGCAGGCCCGATCGACCTGTACGACGTCGCCAACGCCGAGCGTGATGCTCGCGCGCACTTCAGTCGGCGAGCCTTCGTCTGCACCTCGACGGGTTGTCTCTCCGCCGGCGCATCAGCCATCAAGCAGACGCTGACGGACACGGTGACCGAGGCCGGGCAGGAACAGGGGGTGCAGGTGGTCCCCACCGGCTGCTTCGGGCTGTGCAGTCGGGGGCCGCTGGTCCGCGTCGAGACGCGTGACCAGCAGCCGACCCTCTACGAGCACGTTGATGCGGACAACGCACAGGCGATCGCCAACGACCACCTCTTGGAGGGACGGGAGGCGCCGGCCGACACCGTCAGCCTGGAGCTTCCCTTCTTCGCCCGGCAGGAGAAGGTCGTCCTGTCCAACGCCGGGAAGATCGACCCCGACCGTATCGAGGACTACGTCGGGCAGGGTGGCTACCGCGCTCTCCAGAGCGCCGTGGAGACGATGACGCCCGAGGGGGTCGTCAAGACCATCCTGCGTAGCGGCCTGCGCGGCCGCGGGGGAGCGGGCTACCCGACGGGGCGCAAGTGGGAGTTCCTCTCGCTGGCTGACAGCGACGAGAAGTACGTCGTCGCCAACGGCGACGAGGGCGATCCGGGCGCCTACATGGACCGCACGATCATGGAGACCGATCCTCACCGGGTGCTGGAAGGGCTCTCCCTCGCCGGCTACGCCACGGGTGCGAGTCAGGGCTACATCTACGTCCGCGCCGAGTACCCGCTGGCGATCGAGCGGCTCGAGCGCGCCATCAGGGAGGCGAAGCGGGCGAAGCTGATCGGGCGCAACGTGCTGGGCAGCGACTTCCGGTTCGACATCGAGATCCGGATCGGAGCCGGGGCCTTCGTCTGCGGTGAGGAGACGGCCCTGATGAAGTCGATCCAGGGTGAGCGCGGCACGCCGACCCTGCGCCCGCCCTATCCGACCGAGCGCGGCCTGTGGGGCAAGCCCACGATGATCCAGAACGTGGAGACGCTCGCCAACGTGCCGGTGATCCTGGAGCGCGGGGCCGAGTGGTTCGCCTCTCTCGGGACGTCCGAGAGCAAGGGCACCAAGGTCTTCGCTCTCACGGGCTCGCTGAACAACACCGGCTTGATCGAGGTCCCCATGGGGATCACGCTGCGGGAGATCGTCGAGGAGATGGGGGGTGGGATCCCCGATGGCCGCACGTTCAAGGCCGCGCAGTCGGGTGGTCCCTCCGGCGGCTGCATCCCCGCCCCGTACCTGGACACCCCGGTCGATTACGAGAACCTGCAGAAGCTCGGGTCGATGATGGGTTCCGGCGGTCTGGTGGTCATGGATGACACGGTCAGCATGCCCGAGGTCGCCCGCTTCTACATGGAGTTCTGTCGGGACGAGAGTTGCGGCAAGTGCACCCCGTGTCGGGCAGGCACCGTCAAGATGCATGCCTTCCTGGACCGGATCGTCTCGGGAGTGGGCCGGCAACGGGATCTGCAGCACCTCGAGAGCCTGTGCCAGACGGTGCGTGCGACCAGCATGTGCGGGCTGGGGCAGAGCGCCCCGAACCCGGTCTTCTCCACCCTCGAGCACTTCCGCGACGAGTACCTGGAGCTGCTGGTGCCGGACGAGAGGTTCGGCCCCGATGGGAACGGGAGCTCGCCCGATGCGGAGCGGGCGGTCGCCACGAGCCCAGGGGGTGCCCGATGAGTCCGCGTACCGGCCCCCGACCGAACGTGCCGGTCACGATCGACGGTGTCGAGCACAAGGCCTTCGAGGGCGAGACCGTCCTCGAGCTCGCTCAGCGCGTCGGCGTCCGGATCCCGACGTTGTGCCGCCTGGAGGGGCTGTCGATCTACGGCGGGTGCCGGCTCTGCGTCGTCGAGGTCACCGGCGACCGTCGGCTGTCGCCGGCCTGCGCGCTGGAGGTGACCGCCGAACTCGAGGTCACCACCCAGAGCTGGACCCTGCACGAGCACCGCCGGCGGATCGTCGAGCTGCTGTTCGCCGAGGGCAGCCACGTGTGTGCCTTCTGCGTCTCCTCCGGGTCCTGCGAGCTGCAGGACCTGGCCACCGAGCACGATGTCGATCACATCCACTACGACTTCGCCAACCCCGACGCGGGCATCGACGCCTCGCATCCGAAGTACAGCCTCGACCGCGACCGCTGTGTGATGTGCACCCGGTGCGTACGGGTCTGCGACGAGGTGGAGGGCGCCCACGTCTGGGACGTCGCGATGCGGGGCAGTCAAGGCCGCATCGTGGCGGGTATGGATCAACCCTGGGGCGAGGTCCCGGACTGCACCTGGTGCGGCAAGTGCGTGCTGGTGTGTCCCACCGGGGCGCTGTCGTTCAAGGGGCGTGCGACCTCGGAGATGGTGCACGACCCCGAGGTGGTGGCGTTCCTCTCCACCGCCCGCGAGGAAGGCGAGTGGCTCGACCGGAAGGCTGAGACGTGAGCGCGGATACCGCAGTGAACGGGACGACGAAGCTCCGGTTCGCCACCGCCTGGCTGGGTGGGTGTTCCGGGTGCCACATGTCCTTCCTCGACCTCGACGAGCGGCTGGTCGAGCTCGCCTCGATGGCCGACCTGGTGTACGGGCCGCTGACGGACATCAAGGAGTTCCCCTCCGACGTCGACGTGACGTTGGTCGAAGGGGCGGTCACCAACGAGCACAACCTGCACCTGGCACGCGAGGTCCGCGCGAACTCGGAGTACGTCGTCTCCTTCGGCGACTGCGCGGTCACCGGCAACGTCACCTCCCTGCGCAACCGCATGGGCGATCCGACCGACCTCGTGCAGCGGGTCTATGTGGACCACCCCGACATCAACCAACGGATGCCCACCGAGGTCGTGCCGGCGCTCCTGCCCCAGTCCGAGCCCCTCCACGAGGTCATCCCGATCGACGTCTACCTCCCCGGCTGCCCACCTTCGGCCGATCGGATCTGGACGTTGCTCGCGCGCCTGCTCGAGTCGCTGGCCGCGGGGGAGGGCATCCCGGATCTGACCTGGCGTGGCCCTGAGGATCTGCGCTTCGGCTGACCACCCGCGCCCGTCGCTCCGCTGTTGCGGTCGACCCCGACGATCACGAGGATCCCGTGCACGACATCCACCACACCATCGATCCGGTCACCCGTATCGAGGGGCACGCGAAGATCACGCTGCGCCTCGATGACGCCGGCGACGTCGCCGATGCGCGCTTCCACGTCACGGAGTTCCGTGGCTTCGAGGAGTTCTGCAAGGGACGCCCCGTCGCCGAGATGCCGGGCCTCACGGCGCGTACCTGTGGTATCTGCCCGGTCAGCCACCTGATCGCCGCCTCCAAGGCGGGCGACGCGATCCTCGGCGTCATCCCGCCCCCGGCGGCGATGCGTCAGCGGCGCCTGCTCAACCTCGGTCAGCTCCTGCAGTCGCACAGCTTGAGCTTCTTCCACCTCTCGGCGCCCGACCTGCTGCTCGGTATGGATCACGATCCGGCGACGCGCAACATCTTCGGGCTGATGCAGGCCGAGCCGGAGATCGCCAAGCGTGGGATCCGGATGCGGCAGTTCGGCCAGGAGGTGATCCGCTCGGTCTCCGGGCGGCGCGTCCACGGCCACCAGATCGTGCCCGGCGGGGTCACCGACGCCTTCACCACCGAGCAGCGTGATGTCATCAAGGG
>JAWOCZ010000140.1:0-22912 GCA_046483565.1 Nitriliruptoraceae bacterium | reverse complement strand
GTCTCGATCGCGTGGAGGGTGGACTTGGCGATCCCCGCAGCCGACGCCAGGTCCGCCAGTGACCGCCCGGAGCTCGCCCGCAGGTCGCGGACCGTCGTCGCGACCCGTTGGCGGAGCGCCCCCGGATCCAACCCCTCCCCTGCGGTGCGGTCATCGAGCATGTGGCGCTCCGGACTGGACGGCTCCTCGTCTGAGGTGGTACAGCTTACCGTACGCTGCGTCCGCTCAACCGAACGGATCTCCCTGTCCTGATCCGCCGGTCCCCGGGGTCGGGCCATGCAGGGATGGTTCGGATGACACCACCCTGGATGACACGACCTCCGATGGAGCGCCTGAGATGGCCAAGGGCCGGCCGGCAGCATGGCACCGCCGTCGGACGCATGACCTGTCGGCCGACCCGGTCAAGGAGCAGCGACAGGGGGCGGACGATGCCTCCGCCGATCCCGGGGCGACGCCCACGTCCTCGACGCGCTCCCTATTCGTGCTGGCGATCCCGGTCGCCCTGGCCGTGGGCGCCTACGGCCTCTCGTACGGCGTGCTGGCGGTGGCGGCCGGCCTCTCCCCCGCCGTCGCCACGTTGTCCAGTCTGCTCGTGCTGGCCGGCGGTTCGCAGTTCGCCTTCGTCGGTGTCCTCGCACTGGGCGGCAACCCGTTCGCCGGTGCCGTGAGCGGGCTGCTGCTCAACGTGCGCTACGTCGCCTTCGGGCTGGCGATCGCGCGGGCGTTGCCAGCCGGCTCGCTGCGCCGGCGAGCGGTCGACAGCTACCTGATCGTGGACGAGTCGGTGGCGCTCGCCCTCGGCAAGGCGGGTCCGATGCCGAGCGAGCCGTCCGCCCGCCAGCGGTGGTCCGTCGAGGTGGTGCGCCGCTTCCGCGTGGTGGGATGGTCGGTGGTCATCGCCTGGATCGCGACGACCGCGCTCGGCGCCTACGGCGGTCGGTTGATCGCCGATCCCGAGGTGTTCGGTCTCGACGCCGCGTTCCCAGCCGGGTTCCTCGCCCTGCTCGCCCCATGGCTGCGCACGGCCAGGGGTCGGATCGCGGCAGCGATCGGCGTCCTCCTCGCCCTCGGCCTCACACCCATCGCCCCACCGGGGGTGCCCATCATCGCTGCGTCGCTCGGTGGGGTGGTCGCGCTGTGGTTGCCTCTCGGTCCCGAGCGCAGGCGGTCCGCATGACCATCATCGCGCTGCTGGTTCTCGCCGTCGGCACCTACCTGATGAAAGCGGTCGGTCCGTTCGCGGCAGCCGGACGCGAGCTCCCCCCGTGGCTCGACCGACTGGCGAACCTCCTGCCAGCCGGGCTCCTGGCGGCCCTGGTCGCGACCCAGACCGTGGTCGACGGCGCCCAGCTCGTGCTCGACGCCCGTATCGGGGGCCTCGCGGCGGCTGCGGTTGCCGTGGCGCTGCGCGCCCACTTCGGGGTCGTGGTGCTCGTGGGTGCCGGCGTCACCGCGGCGCTGCGCGCACTGGGCTGGGGCTGATCCCGCGGCGTTTGACGGGGCGGCCGTCACCCCGGCTGGACGTCGGCCCCGGTCGATGGTCGGTCGGCCGCACGGCCGCTGCTAGAGCCTCAGCCGTAGATCGACGTGATCACCGGTTCGAAGCGCTCGGCGATGCTGGCGCGCCGCAGCTTCTGGGTGGGCGTGAGATCGCCGGTCTCGATCCTGAGGGCATCGCGGACGATGCGGTAGGTGCGGATCGCCTCGCCGCGGGATACCGCTTCGTTCGCCACGGCGATGGCCAGGTCGATCTCCGCGCGGAGGTCGGGTTCCACCTCGGCCTCGAGGCCGGACGTGGTCACGGCGGAGGGCTGCCAGTGCTCGCCGGTCGGGGGTGTGTCCACCTCGCTGGTCGGGTGTGTCTCCACCTCCACCTCGCCGGACCCGGCAGCGTCGACCTCAACGGACCGCGGAGCGTCGACCTCGCCGGAGGCCGAGGCAGCGGCCCCGTCCCGTGGTCGCCCACCGCGCTGCAGCCGGTCACCGGCCGTCTCGCTCGAGGTCTGGCGGGCACGCCAGCGCTGGACCTCCTCGTCGTTCAGGAACACCAGCGCTGCGATGAAGGGCCGCCCTTCGCCGATCACCACGCACTGATCGACCAGCGGGTGGGCGCGGACCCGATCCTCCAAGGGGCCCGGCAGGATGTTCTTGCCACCGGCGGTGACGATGATCTCCTTCTTGCGCCCGGTGATGACCAGGTCGCCTCGCTCGGTCGCGGTTCCCAGGTCACCGGTGTGCAACCACCCGTCGACGAGCGTCGCCGCCGTGGCTTCGGGTGCGTTCCAGTAGCCGCGGAAGACCTGTGGCCCCTGGACGAGCAACTCACCGTCCTCGGCGATCCTGACGGTCGTGCCGGGATAGACCTGGCCCACGCTGTCGTGGTCGGGCTGCTCGGACGGACCGCCCGAGACGATCGGGGCTGCCTCGGTGAGGCCGTAGCCCTGCGCGATGGCGATCCCCATCCCGTCGAAACGCCGGGCGAGGTCGCCGCTGAGCGCCGCCCCACCACAGATGGCCAGGCCGAGCTGCCCCCCGAAGGCCTGCCGGATGCGGCCGTACACCAGCCGATCGAACAGCAGGTGCTGCAGCCGCAGCCCGAGGGGTCGTCGACCGGAGGTCTTCGCCTGCGACCAGCGGACCGCGACACTCATCGCACGGTCGAACACCGCCGCACGTCCGGCATCGAGGGCGCGACCGCGCGCCCCGTCGTAGACCTTCTCGAAGATCCGAGGCACCGCGACGATGAAGGTGGGTCGGAACAGCAGGAGTTCTTCGCGCAGCTCCGGGATGCCGGACGCGAACCCGGTCAGGACCCCCTGGTCGAGCGCCGCGTGGACCTGGATGCGTCCCAACGCGTGCGCGAGCGGCAGGAACACCAGCGTGCGCGCCCCGGGAGTGAACAGCTGCGGCGCCTGCTCCACGGTCTGTCGCGTGTTGTGACACAGGTTGGCGTGGGTCAGCTCGCAGCCCTTGGTCTGGCCGGTGGTCCCCGACGAGTAGATCAAGGCGGCGAGGTGGTCCCCGTCCAGCTGCCGGATCCGCTGCTCGACGGTGTCGAGGTGGTCGGCACCAGCGGTCACCAGATCATCGAGCGCCCCCTCCGCGATCGCGAGCACGGGCGGCGCGTCGGCTCGACCACCCGTGGACGCCTGCACGAGTTCGCGTTGGGCCGGGGTCTCGACGAACACCAGCGCTGCGCCCGAATCGGCAACGATGCGTTCGATCTGCGAGCCCGAGCTCGAGTCGTAGATCGGGACGGTGACGGCGCCGGCGGCCAGGATGGCGTGATCGGCCTCGACCCACCCGATGCTGGTCCTCGACAGCAGGGCGACCCGGTCGCCGGGGGCGATGCCATGGGCGATCAGACCGGCGGCGATCCCCTTGATGCGGTCACGGACCGCTGCCGCGGTGTGGCTGACGAAGGTCTCGCCCTCCCGCGAGGCCAGCAGCTCTCGGTCGGGCTCCTGGTCCGCCCAGCGCCACAGGGCGGCGAGGAGGTGGGGCTCGACCGGTCCCCGTAGCGGAGCGCCGATCAGCTTGGTGGAGGTCATCGGAGCCTGGTGTACGGGATCATGCTTCGAAGCTACACCTCTGGTCGCACGACGTGTAGGTCTCTACGGGACTTCCGTCGGTGCCGAGGTGGCTTCGCACCTGCGGGCACGGGCGGTCGGCTCAGAGCTCGTCGCGTGCCCAGGCGGTGGCCAGCGCATCCGCGTACTCGTTCCACCGGTTGCCGGCATGGGCCTTGATCCACACGAGCTCCAGCTCCGGGCGGGTCCCGAGCTGCTCGTACAGCGGCTGGACGAGATCGAGGTTCTCGACCGGTCCCGTCTTCCGTCGCCAGCCCCGCTTCTCCCATCCGGCGGCCCACTCTGTCAGCGTGCGCACGGCCAGGTTCGAGTCGGTGTAGATCCGCGCCGGGGTGCCCTCGGGCACCAGTTCGACGGCGGCCTGGAGGGCGCGCAGCTCCATGCGGTTGTTCGTGGTCGCAGGGTCGTAGCCGTGCTGCTCCGCTAGCACCTCGCCGTCCCGGACGTAGACCGCGCCCCAGCCGCCCGGTCCGGGGTTGGGGATCGCTGAGCCGTCGGTGAACACCCCTGAGTCGGGCCCGTCGTGGTAGCGCTCCAACACCTCGGCAACCGTCAGGTGCTCCTCACGACCGCCACGCCGGGAGGCGGCGTGCCCGCGGCCACTGCTGCCCCGCGGCGTGGCCGGCCGCTGGGAGGGCCGGGGATCACCGGTGGCGCTGCGAGGCCGCTCGGACGTCCCGGCGCGAGCACCGCCGCGCTGCGCGCGGAAGCAGGCAGGACAGCGCGACGGCGTCCAGCCCGGGTAGCGCTCCAGGAGCTCGGCACGGGGGGTGAACGTCGCGTCGCAGTCGGTGCAGTGGACAGTGGCCATGGTCACCGAGGTTATCCCCGGAGCCGCCGACCCCCGGCACCCGGTCGAGCGCCGTTGGCCGAGTGTGCCCCTGACGGATCAGAGCCATCCGCAGCCGACCGGCGGCTACGTCCACGCCCGTGAGCCGAGCGCCGGTGTCACGGCAGTCGGTGCTCGGAACGCACCAGACGGCTGCTGTAGAGCTCCTTGGAGTACCGGCCGGGCTGTCCACGGTCGATGAGGAACTCGGCTGGGTCCGCCTCGAGATCGAACCCGACGGTCAGACCACACCGGTCGCAGTGGTACTTGCCGAACCCCCCGTCGCCGCTCACGAGCCGCTGCTCACCATCGCAGCGCGTGCAGGCACGGCGCTCCGGAACATCCGCAACGGCGGTCGAACCTGCAGCTGGGCTGGTCGTCATGTCATCCATGCGTCCATTCTACCTGCCGAGTGGGATGTCGGGACATCCCGCCCCGGCCACGGCCGCCGCTACTACCGCGGTCACGGCCGTCGCTACTACCGCGGTCACGGGTCTCGCTACCAAGACGGTCCGGGCGGCGCTACTACCGCGGTCACGGGCGGCGCTCCCAAGAAGGTCACGGGCGTCGCGACTACGACGGCGACGGGCCCGTGACCACGGTGATGCTGTCATGGTCACGGCGGATGAACTCGAGCCTGAGTCCCTGGGGGCCGCGCCGGGGACGCCCGAGCTCACGCCAGAGCTGTTCGGGGTCCGCCCTGACACCGTGGAGGACGAGTTCCACCGCTGGAGCGGTGCCGGTGGCCGCCTCGTGGTCCTGCAGCCACCGACGGACCGCCCGCGGGCGGGAGGGGAGCTCGGCGAGGACCGCTCGAGCCCGGTACCACGGCGCAGCAGGCGGCTCGGTGTCACAGGTCAACAGCGCGCGATGTGCCGAGAGGCGTCGGGCCCCGAGTTCCCGCCCGAGTTCGTCGTGCAGTCGCGCCCGCACGGCGGCGGGTGCCACCTCGATGAGGAAGTGCCCGATCCCCCCGACCGGGAGTCGAACGCGCGAGGCGGGGACGCCGACACGGGTACCCGCCACCTCGTCATCGGTGAGCAGCGTGGCGCGTGCGCGTCGCTGGCTGTCGGGGATGCGGTCGGTCAGCAGGCCCGCCGTGCCCGTCCTGCCGGCGTTGCGTGCCGTCGCCGGGTTGGCCGCCCGGCCTGCGTTGGGTGCCGTCGCCGGGTTGGCCGCCCGGCCTGCGTTGGGTGCCGTCGCCGGGTTGGTCGCCCGGCCTGCGTTGCGTGTCGTCGTCACGCTGCTGCCCCCGGTACCCGCACCGCCCGCCGTCGTGCTGGCGATCCAGACGGTGGCCTCGACGAGCGCGCGACCGAGCTGGACGTACTCCACCTCGATGTCGCCGGGTAGCTCCGGGTCATCGACGTCCACCCCCGGGGCGAGTGCCAGGGCCCACGCCACCGCATCGGGATGCGCGGCGAGCAATGCCGGGACCGAGGGGACGTGCTCGCTCAACCGGCGGACACGACGGCCGCCGCGTCGCCGGGACGGATCAGCGTGCAGGACCGATCCCGCGGGGAGCTCGACCGTGAGCGCGTCCGCCTCGCGCGTCGAGACCTCCACGCCGGCGACCTCGGCATTGTGGGCGAGCAGCGTCAGACGAGCGGCGTCGGTGTCGACCGCGAGCACCCGCACCCCCTGTCCGGTGGCAGCTCGGGCAAGGGCGATCGCGTCGCCGCCGATCCCGGCGCACAGGTCGACGACGGTGCCCGCGGTCCCCGGCCGGTCGCCCAGTCCGGCGAGGAGCCGTCCGGCCCGGTGAGCCGCGAGGCGGGGATCGCTGGCCTGCTCCAGCGCCTCGCGGGTGAAGAGCAGATCGTCGGCTCCCGGCCACCGCTGGCGGGCACGACGACGGGTGGCGGCAGCCTCGAGCACCGCCGCACGGCGCTCGGCGTGCGCCGACACCGTCCGGAGCCCGCCGGCCACGGCGAGCTCATCGGCCCCATCGTCGAGCTGTCGGGTGGCGGAGGTGACCGCGGACCGCCCCGCGGCGGACGTCAGCCACCTCGCCGTCTCGACATCGAGCTCTGTCACCGCGACCTCCTGCGGATCGGCACGCTAGTGAGACTCCGGGTGGGTCGTGGGTGGGTCGTGAGTGGGTCGTGGGTGGCGACGGGTGGCGCTGGCCTGGCCGCGCTCGCCGCCTGCACTGCGGCCGGGCTGGCGCTGCGGCCAGCGGACGCGCTCGCCGCCTGGACTCCGGCCGGGCTCGCGCCGCGGCCAGCGGACGGGCTCGCCGCCTGGACTCCAGTCGGGCTCACCGTCGGAGATGGCGGCAGGATCCCGCTGGGGCTGGGGGGTTGCGTCCGACGGGCGAAGGTGCACCGGATCGCGAGCCGTGCGCCGGTATCGTGCGGGCCATGGATCTCCTACAGCTCGACCTACCTCTGGACCTCGTCGATGCCGACCCGGTCCTGGTCGTCGCGTTCGACGGCTGGACCGATGCCGGCGAGGGTGGCACCGCGGCGGCCGACGCGCTGCGCGATGCCTTCGCTCCGACCCGCCTGGGCGCGTTCCCCTCTGACGCCCTCTACGACTACCGGGACCGTCGACCCACCCTGGCGATCGACCAGGGTGTCCTCAACCAGGCCGATTGGCCCGAGGTGGTGGTCGAGTTGCTGACGCCCCCTTCGGGGCCGCCCCTGCTGTTGGTCGGCGGGCCGGAGCCCGACTTCGCCTGGCGAACGCTGGCGCGTGATCTGACGGCCTTGGCCCGCGAGGTGGGCGCGACCCGCTACGTCGGTCTCGGCAGCGTGCCCGGACCCATCCCGCACACCCGCCCCGTGCAGCTGATCGCCACCTCGAACGACACCGAGCTGCTGGAACGCATCGGTCGTCCGCACGAGCAGGTCATCGTGCCAGCCTCCTGTCAGGTCGCCCTGGAGGCAGAGTTCGGCGACGCGGGCCTGCAGACGCTCGGGTTGTGGGTCCGCATCCCGCACTACGTCGCCGGCGAGTACCCCGAGGCGGCGCGGGCGTTGCTGGAGCAGTTGACGATCTACCTCGGGACCCCGGTCGATCTCAGCGAGTTGGACACCGACATCGAGGAGAACCGCGCACGCCTCGACGTCGCGGCCCACGGCTCCGACGAGGTACGTGAGCACGTCGCCCAGCTCGAACGGCTCTACGACGCGGAGGCCGAGGCGGAACGGCTGGCCACCGGCAGCGAGCGCGTCCCGGACGGGCTCGGCGCGTTGTCCGAGGAGCAGGTGCCCTCGGCGGACGCGCTGGCGGCCGAGATCGAGCGGTTCCTGCAGGGCCGCAAGGAGTGACCGGCGAGGTGGAGATCGAGCTGACCTCGGAGGCGGTCGACCTGGTGCGCCGCAAGGGCGGCACCGTCGCGCTCGACCATGTTCGGGGAGTCGGGTGCGGGAAGTCCTCCGAGGTGGTGGCTGCTCTCTACCTCAAGGGCAAGGACCTCTCGACCTACTCCCGTTCCGAGGTCGCCGGTGTCGCGGTCCTGGTCTCCCCGGCGATGAGCCGGGCGGCGGCGCGCGTCCAGGTCGGCACCCGGGGCGCGGCCTTGTGGCGGCGACTGGACGTTCGGACGGACAGCGAGCACGAGCACGGCCCGAGCTGCGGCCGCTGATCACGCGTTCCGCGCGGCTCGAGCCGCGTCCGCCACCCGGAACCGACGCTGGCTGGTCTGGGATCGGGTGCGCCTGGCACCGGTAACCGGGGTGTTCCGCACCCGATCCGGCGGCGGGTGGCTGGCTGGTCTGGGATCGGGTGCGTCTGGCACCGGTAACCGGGGTGTTCCGCACCCGATCCGGCGGCGGGTGGCTGCCGATCCGGCGGCGGGTGGCTGCGTGCTCAGAGGCGGAACCCGAGGTCGGTCTCCGGCTCGTCGATGTCCATCTGCGCCTTCTGGAGCCGCCCGGAGAGGTCCCAGTTTATCGACTGCCACGTGGTGACCTGGTCGAGCACCCACACCCCCGACTGTCGCGCGCCGGTCCCCGACCGTCCGTTGCCGCCGAAGGGCAGGTGCGCCTCTGCGCCGGAGGTCGAGTTGTTCACGCTCACCATCCCCGCGGTGACACCCTCCCGGAAGCCGAACGCCTGCTCCGGGCGGGTGGTGTAGATCGCCGCCGACAGCCCGTACCCGTGGCCGTTGGCCAGTGCCAGGGCCTCCTCGAAGGTCTCGAAGGTCGTGACCGGCGCGATCGGCCCGAACGTCTCCTCCTGGTAGAGCAGGTCCTCGGGGGTCACGCCGTCCACGATCACGGGGTGCTGGAAGATCCCGGCGTCGGGATCACCCACGAACCCCTCGCGCGGCGACGAGGACGAGATGCGGCCGATCGCCGAGGACCCCGACACGCGGTGGTGTGGCTGGAGGTGCTCGAGCCAGGACGCGAAGTTCGCGTCGAACCGTTCGCTGATCATCGGGCCGTAGAGCACGTCCTCGAAGGGATCGCCGATCCGCGCTGCTTCCACGGCTGCGGTGAACCGTGTCAGGAACTCCTCGTGCACCGAGGCGTGGACCACCGTGATCCCGAGCGAGGTGCACCGCTGCCCGGCCGTGCCGAAGCCGGAGAACAGCGCACCCTCCACGGCCAGGTCCAGCTGCGCGTCGGGCATCACGACCAGGGGGTTCTTGCCGCCGAGCTCGAGGATCGGCGAGACGAGGTGCTCGCCACACAGCGCGCCGATCCGACGACCCACGGTCGAGGAACCCGTGAAGCCGACCTTGTCGACGGTCCCGGCGGCCAGCGAGCGCTCCAGACCGGCGAAGGTCTCCGGCCCATCGGCCAGCACCAGCTGGAGCGCCCCGAGCGGGATCCCGGCGGCCTGGATGCAGCGCACGAAGGCGGTCGCGGAGTGCGAGGCGTACTCGGCGGGCTTCCACACCACGGCGTTGCCCGCGAGCAGCGCCGGCACGAGGTACCAGGAGGGCACGGCCACGGGGAAGTTCCCGGCGGTGATCACGGCCATCGTGCCGACGGGCCTGCGGTAGGTGAACAGCTCCTTGTCGGGCATCTCGCTGGGCACGGTCATCCCGTACAGGCGCCGACCCTCGGAGGCGAAGAAGATGCAGGTGTCGATCGCCTCCTGCACCTCCCCCAGCGCCTCGGCGTACGGCTTGCCGATCTCCCGCGTGATGATCGCTGCCAGGGCCTGCTTGTTGGCCGTGAGCACGTTGGCGAGCCCGTGGATCGCGACACCGCGGATCGGTGCCGGTGTGGCCGCCCATGCGCCCTGTGCCGCGCTTGCCCGTTCGCAGGCCGCGACGAAGGTCTCGGCGTCACCGAGCCGGACCCGGGCCACCTCGACGTCGAGGTGAGCGGGGTCCACCAGGGTGACGGGTCCACCGCCCGCGTCGACCGGCTGGCCGTCGAGCAGGGAGGAGAGGGTCGGGACGGTGACGTCGCTGGACATCGGCAGCTCCTGCGGGTCGGATCGGCGGTGGCTCGGGGTCCGGGTGACGGCCGCTCACGCGGTGACGTGGTCGATCACGCGCTCGAGTCGCTCGAGCCCATCGTGCAGTTCCTCGACCGTGATGGTCAGCGGTGGCCGGAAGCGGATGCTGCGCACCCCGCACCCCAGGATGAACGCGTGCTCCTCGCTGAACAGCCGGCGGATGACCTCGTCACGGATGGCGGTGTCGGGTAGGTCGATGGCGCAGAACAGGCCCCGCCCGCGGGCATCGGAGACGGCCGGGTGCCGTTCGGCGAGGGATCGAAGGCCACGGACCAGCACCTCGCCGAGGCTGCCGGCACGCGCCATCAGGTGCTCGGACTCCATCACCTCGAGCATCATCGTCGCGCGCACCATGTCGACCAGTCCCCCGCCGAAGGTCGAGTTGAGCCGTGACGAGGTGGCGAACACGTGGCCTTCGACCTCGTCGAGGCGACCACCGGCCATGATCCCGCAGACGTGCGTCTTCTTGCCGAAGGCGACCACGTCGGGGCGCAGGCCGAGTTGCTGGTAGGCCCAGGCGGTTCCGGTCATCCCGACGCCGGTCTGGACCTCGTCGAGGACGAACAGCGCATCGTTGGCGTGGGTGAGCTCCTGCAGGGCCTGGAGGAAGCGAGCGGAGAGGTGACGGTCCCCGCCCTCGCCCTGGATCGGCTCGAGGATCGTGCAGGCGATGTCGTGCGGGTTGGCCGCGAAGGCGGCCGCTGCCTGCTCGAGGGCCCGGTCCTCGGCGGCGCGGTTGCTCTCGGCGTACTGCTCGAGCGGGTGTCGGAGCGCCGGCGTCTCGATCCGGGGCCAGTCGAAGCGCGGGAACCTCGCCGTCTTGTTGGGATCGGTGTTGGTCAGGCTCATCGTGTAGCCGGTGCGCCCGTGGAAGGCACCGGTCAGGTGCAGGGCCTGCATGCCGAGCTCCGGGCTGCGGCCCGCGGCCTCGTTGCGCCGGCTCTTCCAGTCGAAAGCGGTCTTGAGCGCGTTCTCGACCGCCAGCGCCCCACCTTCGATCAGGAACAGGTACGGCAGTTCGGGATCGCCGAGCACACGCTGGAACGTGGCTACGAACCCGGCCAGCTCGCGCGTGTAGACGTCGGAGTTGGAGGGTTTGTGGGTCGCGGCGCGCGCCAAGCGGGTCTGGGCCTCACGCGTGGTGAGCGCAGGATGGTTCATCCCGAGCGCGTTGGAGGCGAAGAAGGTGAACAGATCGAGGTAGCCCTGACCGGTGCGGGCGTCGACCAGCGTGGCCCCGTGGCTGGCATCGAGGTCCAGGACGAAGTCGTAGCCGTCCACCAGCAGGTGGTCGCTCAGCTGCGCCAGCAGGTCGTCGCCGACCGCATCCACGAGGCTCATCCGCGTCCTCCTTCGTCGGTCATCACCGCCACCCGCTCCGTCCGGCCGACGATCGGCTCCGGGACGGCCCGGTGACGGTCCTGGGGCTTCGGCACCTCACCTGCCGGCGAGCTCGGCGACCTCGGCACCTCGCACGTCGGCGACCTCGGCACCTCGCACGCCAGCGACCCCGGCGCCCCGCCCTTGTGAGGCAACCTAGAGCCGCTGGCCGCCGGCGCGCAGGAGGCGGAGGACCCTCGACCGATAGGCGCACAGCCCTGCCGTCGTTCACCGGCCGGTTACCCTCTGCGCCGTTCACGTGCCGTCGCGCCCCCCGAACCTGACCATCGGAGCCTCCGTGCGGATCGCCGTCACCGGGTCCATCGCCACCGACTACCTGATGACGTTCCCGGGTCGGTTCTCCGAGCAGCTCGTCGCCGACCAGTTGGACCGGGTGAGCCTGTCCTTCCTGGTCGACGAGCTGGAGGTCCGACGCGGCGGGGTCGCCGCCAACATCTCCTACGGCTTGGCGCAGCTCGGCCTGGCCCCGGTGCTCGTCGGTGCCGTGGGACAGGATTTCGATGGCGACTACCGCGCGTGGTTGGCCCGACACGGCGTGGACACTTCCGGCGTGCACGTCTCGGAGCTCAGGCACACCGCCCGGTTCCTGTGCACGACCGATCTCGATCAGAACCAGATGGCCTCGTTCTACACCGGCGCCATGGAGGAGGCGAGGTTCATCGAGCTGGCACCGCTGGCCGAGCGTCACGGCGTGCTCGACCTCGTCGTCGTCTCCCCCAACGACCCCGAAGCGATGCTCCGTCACACCGCCGAGTGCCGACAGCTGGGTCTGCGCTTCATGGCCGACCCCGGACAGCAACTGGCCCGGATGGAGGGGACGCAGGTCCGCAGGCTGGTCGACGGGGCCGACTACCTCATCACCAACGACTACGAGAAGGCGCTGCTCGAGACGAAGACGGGATGGTCAAGTGACGAGGTCCTGGCTCACGTCGATGCTCGTATCACCACCCTGGGCCCCAAGGGGTCGGTGATCGAGAGCCGTGACGGCAGCACCATCGAGGTGCCCGCCGCTCCGGAACAACGCCGTGAGGATCCCACCGGTGTCGGTGACGCGTTCCGTGCCGGGTTGCTGGCCGGGTTGTCCTGGCACGTGTCGCTGGAGCGTGCGGCGCAGATCGGATCCATGGTGGCCACCTACGTGCTGGAGCACGTCGGCACCCAGGAGTACGACCTGGACGCCGAGGGGTTCCTGGCCCGTCTCGGTGACGTCTACGGCCCGGCGGCGGCCGCCGAGCTCGCACCGCATCTGCTCCTCGACCGACGGCCGGGGTCAGTCGGGCAGGAGGGACACGATGTGGTCGACGCAGGCGGCGTAGGCCTCGACGTCGGCGTGGTCGACGGCCGGGAACATCCCCACGCGTAGCTGGTTGCGGCCGAGCTTGCGGTAGGGCTCGGTGTCGAGGACGCCGTTGGCTCGCAGCACCGCGGTCACCTGCTCGGACGGTACGTCGTCGTCGAGGTCGATCGTGGCGACCACGAGCGAACGAGCGGCCGGATCGGCCACGAAGGGCCGGGCCCAGGCGCGGCTGTCCGCCCAGTCGTAGAGGACCTTGGCCTTGGCCCGCTGCGCCGCGACGACCCCGTCGAGGTCGCCGAAGTTGGACAGCAACCAGTCGGTCTGCTCGGCCGCGAGGAACACCGTGGAGACCGAGGGGGTGTTGTAGGTCTGGCGCTTGCGGCTGTTGTCCAGCGCCGTCGCCAGGTCCAGGAAGGTCGGGATGTAGCGACCCGAGGCGCCGATCCGTTCGATCCGTTCGATGCCAGACGGCGAGACCAGGGCCACGGTCAGCCCGCCCTCGGACGCGAAGCCCTTCTGCAGGCTGAAGTAGTACACGTCGGTGTCGGACACCTCGACCGGCAGTCCCCCCGCACCGGAGGTGGCGTCGACGAGCACCAACGCGTCGTCGACACGGGCGATCTCCTGCATCACGCCGGTGGAGGTCTCGTTGTGCGTGAAGGCCTGCACGTCGCAGCCCGGCGCCGGCGTCGTCGCCGGCCGCGTCCCGGGTTCCGAGGTGACCACGTCCGGGTCCTCGAGCCAGGGTGCCGCCGCGGTCGCGGCCGCGAACTTGCCGCTGAACTCCCCGAAGGCGTAGTGACGCGCCCGCTGGTCGACCAGGCCGAAGGCGGCGGACTCCCAGAACGCGGTGGCCCCGCCCACGGTCAGCAGGACCTCGTAGCCGTCGGGGAGGCCGAACAGCTGCCCGATGCCCTCCTGGAGGCGCTGGACCTCGGCCCTGACCCGGGGTTGCCGGTGCGAGGTACCGAGCAGTTCGTCGGCCACGGCGGCCAGGCGCTGGACCGCCTCCGGCCGGACCTTGCTGGGGCCGCAGCCGAACCGCCCGTCGCGGGGCAGCAGCTCGGCGGGCAGTTGCAGATCGGAGACGGACATGGTGAGCCTCGCGGAGGAGCGGTCGGAGGGCGGGTGGGACCAGTCAACCCCCCCGCCCGCCTCCTGGCGAACCGGTGGGGTCGTCCGGCCTCATCGGGCCCGGCACGCCCACGGCTACGCTGCTGCGTTGGTGCGCTGGTGCGCTGGTGCGCCCACGACCGGCGACGCGCCCGGCAGTACGACCCTCCGCCCAACCAGACAAGTGAGCACATCGTGACCCTGGCCCGTCGCATCCGAGAGATGGAGGCGTCTCCCACCTTGGCGGTGGACGCCAAGGCGAAAGCGCTGAAGGCGGCTGGCGAGCCGGTCATCGGCTTCGGTGCCGGCGAGCCCGACTTCGCCACCCCCGCGAACGTCGTGGAGGCTGCGCGGGTCGCCGCGTTGACACCGGCCGCGCACCGCTACTCCCCCGCCGGTGGCCAGCCGGCGCTGCGGGAGGCCGTCGCCGCCGCCACCTCGGCGTCCTCGGGGCAGGCGTACGACCCCAGCCAGGTCGTGATCGCCAACGGCGGCAAGCACGCGCTCTACAACGTGTTCATGTCGCTGCTGGACGAGGGCGACGAGGTGATCGTCCCGGCGCCGTACTGGGTCAGCTACCCGCAGCAGATCAAGCTCGCCGGTGGTGTGCCGGTCGCGATCGCGACCAGTACGCAGAGCGGCTTCCAGGTCACCGTCGACCAGCTCGAAGCCGCCCGGACCGAGCGGACGAAGGCGCTGGTGTTCGTCTCGCCGTCCAACCCGACCGGTGCCGTCTACCCCCCCCAGGACATCGCCGCCATCGGGGCATGGGCCGCGGAGCATGGCATCTGGGTCGTGACGGATGAGATCTACGAACGGTTGGTCTACGGGGATGCCACGTTCACCTCGCTGCCGCAGGTGGCGCCCGAGGCTGCCGAGCGGACCATCATCGTCAGCGGGGTCGCGAAGTCCTACGCGATGACCGGCTGGCGCGTCGGCTGGGCGGTCGCCCCCCCGGAGATCGCCGCCGGGATGGCCAAGCTCCAGAGCCAGGTCACCTCGAACGTGTGCAACGTCGCCCAGGCCGCCGCGATCGAGGCGTTGACCGGGCCACAGACCGCGGTCGAGGAGATGCGTCAGGCCTTCGATCGGCGCCGGCGGCTGGCGGTCGACTCGCTCTCGGCGATCGAGGGGGTCAGCGTCTCGGAGCCGAAGGGCGCCTTCTACGTCTTCCCCTCCTTCGAGGGTGTCCTCGGGCGCCAGGTGGGTGGTCGGCGCGTCGAGACCAGCCTCGAGCTCGCCGACGTGCTCCTCACCGAGGCCAAGGTGGCGCTGGTCCCGGGTGAGGCCTTCGGTGCCCCGGGCTACGCCCGCATCTCCTACGCGCTCGGTGACGACGACCTCGTCGAGGGCATCGCACGGATCGCGACGATGCTCGGCAGCTGAGGCGATGCGCCCGGGCCCGGCTCAGGTGTGGATCGCAACGGATCGACACCCGACAGGTCGATCGGTTGCGATCCGTCAGTTCGAGCAGCCACGGCGTCACCAGGTGCGCTCGGCGGGCTGGCCCTCGGTCGCGCTCGGCGGGCTACTCCTTGGTGTAGGGCTTCCCGTCGGCGGCTGGTGGCCGCAGCCGACCGATGAGTCCCCCGACCACCACGATCGTGACCACGAACGGTGCGGTCAGCAGCAGGTCGGAGGGCACCGGCACCTGCAGCAGCTGCAGCGAGGTGGCGAGCTGATCGGAGAACCCGAAGATCAGCGCCGCGGCGAGCCCGCCCACCGGGGTATAGCGACCGACCAGCATGGCGGCCAACGCGATGAAACCTCGGCCTCCGGTCATCTCCCGTGAGAACTGTCCGACCGCGTCCAGGGTCCACCAGGAGCCACCGATCCCGGCGAGCACGCCGCCGAGCAGGACCGCCCGGTAGCGCGTAGCCAGGACGCCGATCCCGACGGTGTCGGCGGCCTTGGGGTGCTCGCCGACCGAGCGCAGACGCAGCCCCCAGCGGGTCTGGAACAACCCGTACTGCAGGATGATCACCGCGGCGATCATGCCGAAGACCAGGAGGGAGTGGCGGAACAGCACCGGCCCGAGCAGCGGGATATCGACGAGGAGGGGGATCTCGAGGGACGAGAACCGCGTGGGCGAGTTGAGTTCAGGGCTGCCGGAGAGGACCTGCGTGCTGAGGAAGGAGGTCACACCGGTGGCGAAGACGATCAGCACGACGCCGACGACGATCTGATCGGCCTGGAAACGGATCGACAGACCGGCCAGCATGAACGCGATCAGGACACCGGCGGCGATGCCGCCCGCGAGTCCGACCCAGGGGTCGCTGGCGAGCGAGGAGACGACCGCAGCGGTGAACGCCCCGGCCAGGAACTGACCCTCGATGGCGATGTTGATCACGCCCGCGCGTTCGCACAGCACCCCGGCCATGGCACCCAGCGCGATGGGCGTCGCCCGTGCCAGCGAGCCGCGCAGCAGGCCCACCACCGACAGGTTGCCCCCGGCGGCGGCCCAGGTGAGGAACGCGATCACGAACAGCAGCACGACCACGCCGACCATGGGGACGGCGCGGTCGCCGAAGCCCGTGGTGAGCTGCTTCACCGCGATCACCGCAACGAGGATCGACAACACGATCACGGTGGGAACGACCGTCACGACCAGGTCGGGCAGCTGGATGGCCTCGCCACGTGCATCGTTCAGGACGAAGGTCGCCTGTTCTCCGCGAGCGCTGCTGGCGAACACCCCCAGCATCACCGCCAGGACGAGCACGGAGAACCCGCCGAAGCGACGTTCACGGCGTTTCTGTTTCGCGGGGGTCATCGTCGCCTGGCTCATGAGCCCCACCCCTTCGCGACCTGGCCGGTGGCCAGATCCTCGGCCTTGATGCGGAAGATGGCACGGACCAGTCCCGGTGCGGCGATGAAGACGATGATCAGCGCCTGGATCACGAGCGCCAGCTCCAGCGACGTGCCCGTCTGCGCCTGCATGTTCCGGCCGCCGGCCTTCAGGATCCCGATCAGGACGCCGGCGGCCACGGTGCCGCCGATCCGTCCGCGGCCGAGGAGGGCGACGGTGATGCCGTCGAACCCGAGTCCGGCGGCGAACCCGATCGTGAGCCGGTGCTGGAGCCCGAGGATGGTGGCTGCCCCGGCCGCACCGGACAGTGCCCCCGCGACGGAGAAGGCCGTCACCACGACCCGCGCGGGGTTCATCCCGGCCGAGGTCGCCGCCGAGGGGTTCAGGCCCACGGCGTTCAGCTCGAACCCGTGCGTCGAGCGTTCCATCAGCCAGAAGATCAGTACCGCGAGCACCAGGGCCATGACCAGGCTGGTGTTCACCCGCAGGCTGGGCTCCCACCAGATGAGCCGTGGGAAGCGTGCCGACTCCGCGACCGACTTCGAGATGGGATCGCTGCGGTCGGGCCGTCGGAACAGCGTCGTGGAGATCAGGTACCCGGTGACGAGCAGCGCGATGTTGTTGAGCATGATCGTCGAGATCACCTCGTGCGCGCCCGTCTTCGCCTTGAGGATGCCGGGGATCCAGCCGTACAGCCCACCGGCGATCAAGCCCGCTGCGATGGCGAGCGGCAGGTGGATGACCAGCGGCAGCCCCGTGAGGGTGAACCCGATCAGGCCAGCGGCCGTGCCACCGGCCAGGAACTGTCCCTCGGCACCGATGTTGAACAACCCGGCCCGTAGTGGCACCGCGACCGCGAGGCCCGTCATGATCAGCGGTGTCGCGGAGACCAAGGTCTCCGAGAGCTGGCTCGACCCACCCAGTGCTCCCTCGACGAGCGCGCTGTAGGCGGCGACCACGCTGCCGAAGCCGAGCCCGAGGGCGTCGGTGGGACGGGCGAAGAAGTAGGGCAGCGCATCGCGGACCGCCTCTTCGCTGAAGGCGATGATGAACGCCCCGATCACCAGCGCGGAGGCGATCGCGAGGATCGTGACGATGACGCCGGTCCCCGTCAGCGCCGCGACCAGCCGCTGGGTGAACGTGGCATCCTGAGCGAGCCGGGCTGCGGTCGCCTCGCGCTCCTTCGCCGCTTCGATCTCCGCGCGCGTCTCGTCGTCCGGTTCGGTAGCGACCGCGCCGGGTTGCTCAGCGGACCCCGCAGAGTCCGGCCCGTCTGGTTCCGGTCCCTGCCCGGGACGGGTGGGATCGTCGCTCATGCCGGTCCTCCCGAGGTCGCCGCATCGGAGGGTCGTTCGTCCGTGCCCGGCCGGTTCGACGGCTCGTGGTCCTCGAGGACATCGGCCGGGTCCGCGCCGGCCATCATCCGCCCGACCGCCTCCTTGCTGATCGGGGTCTCGAACGGCCCGACGATACGCCCGTGGAACATCACCGCTATCCGGTCGGCGAGAGCGAGCACCTCATCGAGTTCGGAGGAGACGAGCAGCACCGCGGTCCCCTCGTCCCGCTTGACGAGGAGTTGGTTGTGGATGTACTCGATGGAACCGACATCGACCCCACGGGTCGGTTGGGAGGCGACGAGCAGGTCGATCGGCCGGTCGAACTCCCGGCTGACGACGAGCTTCTGCTGGTTCCCTCCGGAGAGGCTGCCGGCCGGGGTGTCCACCGACGGGGTGCGGATGTCGTAGGAGCCGACGACCTTCCGGGCGTGTTCACGGATCTCGTCGAACTGCAGCGAGGCACGGCGTGCGAACGGCTCCGCGTCCCAGAGGTTCAGGATGAGGTTCTCGGCGACGGAGAACTCGGCCACCAGGCCGTCACGGTTGCGGTCCTCGGGGACATGGCCGATGCCGTCGCGCAGGATCTCCTTGCGGGTACGCGAGGCGACGTCGCGACCAGCGATCGTGACCGACCCTGCTGCGATGTCCTGCAACCCGGTGATGGCGCGGACCAGCGGGGTCTGCCCGTTGCCCTCGACCCCGGCGACCGCCATGATCTCGCCCGCGCGGACCTCGAGCTCCACGTCGTGGACGACCGGTGTGCCGATGGCGTCGGTCACCTGCAGCCCGGAGACCTCGAGCACCGGATCCTTCGGCTCGGCCGGCGCGCGTTCGACGGTGAGCTCGACCGGCCGTCCCACCATGAGGTTGGCGAGTTCCTGCTCGCTGGCGGTACGGGGGTCGGCGGTCCCGACGATGCGGCCCCGCCTGAGGATGCTGATCCGGTCGGCGATCTCCCGGTGCTCGCGCAGCTTGTGCGAGATGAAGATGACCGAGCGACCCTCGGCCGTGAACCCCCGGATGGCTTCGAAGAGGTCGTCGGCCTCCTGCGGCGTGAGCACCGCCGTCGGCTCGTCCAGGATCAACAGCTGGGCATCTCTGTAGAGGGCCTTCAGGATCTCCACGCGTTGCTGGACGCCGACCGGCAGGTTCTCGACGAGGGCATCGGGATCGACCGGCAGGCCGCTCTCTTCGGCCAGCTCGGAGACCCTGCGTGACGCCGTAGCCCTATCGAGCCGGCCGAGCCGGTCGGTCGGCTCGACGCCGAGGACGATGTTCTCGGCCACCGTGAAGACCGGCACCAACATGAAGTGCTGGTGGACCATCCCGATGCCGGCATCGATCGCGTCTCCCGGATCGTCGAGCAGCAACGGCTCGCCGTCGAGGAGGATCTGGCCCTCGTCGGCCCGGTACAGGCCGTACAGGATGTTCATGAGGGTGGACTTGCCGGCCCCGTTCTCGCCCAGCAGACCGTGGACCTCGCCCGACTCGACCTCCAGGTCGACGGCGTCGTTGGCGACCACACCGGGGAAGCGCTTGGTGATGCCCCGCAGCTCCAGTTGCACCGATCCACCCTTCCTCTTCACGTGCGACACAGGGGGGCGCGGACGCTAGCGCTGTGCTGGATGAGCCGAAGCTCGACGCTAGCCCGGAGACGGCCCGGGAGGAAACGCCAACCGTTGCCCACGCGTCCATCGCTCACGCGTCACACGGTGCTGCAGGTGCGTCCGAACGCCGCCAGATGACGCGGAGGGGTGCCCCGTCAGGAGCACCCCTCCGCCGAGATCACACGGTGATCAGTAGTCGGCGGGGTCCACGGAGATCTCGCCGGCGATGATGCCCTCGCGCAGTTCCGGCAGGACGTCCTTGACCTCCTGCGGCACCCGGTCCTCGTTGTCGTGGAAGGGTGCGATCGCGACGCCGTCGTTCTCCAGCGTGCCGGTGTACAGCCCGCCGTCGAACTCGTCGTTGACCACGTCCTCCATCGCATCGAAGACCGCGGTGTCCATGTTCTTCATGACCGAGGTCAGCATGAGCTCACCGAACTGCGTGGACTCGTAGCCGTCGGTGTCGACCCAGACCATCAGGCCTTCACCGAAGTCCTGGATGGCGGTCGCGGTGCCGAGGCCGACCGGTCCAGCCACGGGCATGACGATGTCCGCGCCAGCCTGGAGCAGGGTGTCGGTGATGTTGCGCCCGTCGTCCTGCGACTCGAAGTTGCCGGTGAACAGGCCGTCCGCACCGTCCCAGCCCTCGACGACGACGTCCGTGCCGTTCTCCTGGTTGTAGTACTCGGTGCCGGCCAGGAAGCCGTCCATGAAGATCGACACCGTCGGGATGTTGATACCGCCGTAGGTGCCGAGGGTGCCGGACTCGGTGGCCGCCGCGGACACGTAGCCGGCCAGGAAGGCGGCCTGGTCGGTCGCGAAGCTCAGGCCCCGGAGGTTGGGCTCCTCGAGGAACTCGTCCACGATCGCGAAGTTCTGGTCCGGGTTGGCCTCGGCAGCAGCCTGCGTGGCCTCACCGAGCAGGAACCCGACCGTCACGATCAGGTCGCAGTCCTGGTCGAGGAACGCCTGGATGTTGGGCTCGAAGTCCGATTCTGAGGTCGACTCCAGGACGGAGACCTCCACACCGAGTTCCTCCTCGGCCCGGAGCATGCCTTCCCAGGCGGTCTCGTTGAACGACTCGTCATCGACCCCACCCTGGTCGGTGACCAGACAACCGCGGTAGTCGGCGCCGGCCGCGGCCTCGTCGGCGTCGTCCTCGGCCGCGTCGTCCTCTTCCTCGGCGGCGTCGTCCTCCTCGGCGGCGTCGTCCTCCTCGGCGGCGTCGTCCTCGGCCGGGTCGGTCTCCTCGGCGCCGGTGTCGGTGTCATCCTCGGGAGCGTCTCCACAGGCGGCCAGGACCAGCGCACCTGCGAGCACGGCCGCAGCAGCGCGGCTGATGGTCTTCCTCATCGAGCTGAACCTTTCGTTCGCCGGGCACGGCTGAGCAGCCGTGGGCCGAGCAGTCGATTCGTCACGCGGGGATCAGGGGAACCGGGTGCGGTCGCGCGATGCCGCATCGGGGTCACACCACACTACTAGGGATGTCGTAGAAGGCAGCGTCACCGTGTCCGCTGGTGCGCGCCCCGCTCGCGAGCGTGGCAGGCAGCGCACGACGACGCCGGGGCCGCTCGGCCCTGTCCCCGTGGGCCTCACGGCCTCAGACCAGGATGCGGATCTCGCCCTCGCTGGCGGTGACCACGGCCCGAAGTGCCCGGTGCAGCCCAGCGTGCAGCTCCCGGAACCGCGTCACCGCGGGGTCCTGGTCGCCGGGCGTGGGGCTGGCCGCAGGGGAGGTCTCCCCCTCCCCCGCCGGCGTCGACGCGTCACCCGATGCGCCGTACGGGCTGTCGCCTTCGGTCGCCGCGTCGTCCTCGTCGACCAGCGCCGCGAACTCGGCGTCCCAGTCGGTCGTCGCCGCGGTGCGCTTCAGCCACATCGCCGGTGCCTGCAGCAGCGCCCGGTCGAGGTCCTGCACGACGGTGACGACCACGTCAGTGGTGGTGCGCACCCCCGGCTGGGCCAGCAGCCGCAGTGCCTGGAGCTTGCGCATCGCCATCGCGGCGATCAGGACCGGCTCGCCGAGTTCCTCGACGGCGCTGTCGATGTCCGCGAGGGAGATGGTCACCTCGTCGGCGACGTCGAACCAGTTCTTCAACGTCGTGAACAGCTCAGCCGTGATGTCGTGCAGGGCCAGCAGTTCCTCGGGCTTGGAGATGCTCTGCACGCCGTCCTCACCCGGTGCCGGCACCCGGCAGGTCCTCGCAATCGGCGCGGTCCACGGCCTCGAGCTGGGCGAGCACCTCGTCGGTGGCCGTCCCGCCGAGCTCCTCCAGGGCCTCGCGGTCCACGCACACCGCCGACAACGAGGTGGCACGGCTCCGCACGCCCGGGGCATCGGTCTCGAACCGGTCGGTCGGGACCAGCACCGACGGGCTCGGCTGCGACAGCATGTCGAGGGCCGCCGGACGTACCTGCTCATCGAACGCCGCCGCATCACTCGCCCGTTCGTCCAGACGCAGCTGTGCGTCCAGCGGGGCCTCAGCGAGCTCGCTCAGGAGTCCGTAGCCGGCGAGGTGACGCTGCTGGCCCTGCAGCAGCAGTTCGAGGCCGACCTCGATCGGACCACGCAGTTCGTCGGCCCCCGTGGCGACACCGCGGGCATCGGTGGTACCGAGGGGGAAGGCCAGGTCGGCCGACTCGGCCACCGCGATCGACGTCGTGCCGGTCCAGATGTCCAACCACCCACGGGCCACCAGGGCGACCCCCTCGGCGACGTCGCCCTCGGCGTCGTCGGCGTCGATGAACAGCTGACGCAGGTCGGGCTCGAGGGTGTCCAGGATGGCGCGGACGCTGGTGGCATCGCCCTGGAGGGTGCCCCACGTCGAGGCGGTCGAGAGCTGCACGCCGGACGGTGGGACCTGGCTCGGCAGGTCCGCCTCGAGCGCGTCGAGGCGTTCGAGCAGCGCGTCGGGACTCGAACCCGTGGCGACCCCGTCATCGGACTGGGCGACCGCGGCGCCGGCCCCGATCATGGCGAGCACCGCCACCCCTGCAGCGGTCAGCATGCCGGTCCTGCGGCGCTGTCGGCGCACCGTGTCCTCCTCGTCCAAGCTCGCGTCGTCCGACGGTTCGTCCGTGGTCACGCCCGGGCTCCCCGGGGGTATCGGCACGTTCGCCCCCCGACGTGAGCCCTGATCCGGTGCGATCCCGGGCCTCGGGAGCAACAGCACGCACGGTATGCGACGTACGACGCTGAGGGAAGCTACCTCGACCGTCGCGATCAGTAGCGGTAGCTGTCGTCCTTGTACGGGCCCTCGACCTCGACGCCGAGGTAGCCGGCCTGCGCGGGGCTCAGCTCGGTCAGGTGGGCACCGATCTTGTCCAGGTGCAGCCGCGCGACCTCCTCGTCGAGGTGCTTGGGCAGGACGTGGACCTCGTCCTTGTAGTCCTCGTGGCGCTGCCAGAGCTCGAGCTGGGCCAGCACCTGGTTGGTGAAGGAGGTGGACATCACGAACGAGCTGTGGCCGGTGGCGTTGCCGAGGTTGACCAGCCGGCCCTCGGCCAACAG
>JAWOCZ010000087.1:0-5699 GCA_046483565.1 Nitriliruptoraceae bacterium | reverse complement strand
CTCACAATAAAAGAAATCTTTTGGTGACTGGCCGCTTGGCTCTTGATATGAACGCGATTGCCGTCTACGAGGGAGCCGACGAACCGGTCGTGACAGCGAAGCCGCGACCGGAGCCCGCGCCCGGTGAGGCGTTGGTTCGGACCTTGCGGGTCGGCGGGCGCCTGCCCGGCGAACTTCGTGGTCTTGTTCAGGCCGAGGTTGCGCCGCATCCGCAGCTTGATGAGATCGTCGGCGAAGCCGACGACGGCCATCCCGACGAAGGTGGAGAGCACCAGCAGGCCCGCCAGGCTGATCGAGGCCGTCCCGAGGTGCGCCACCCCGTAGCCGATCACCGCGGCGAGCACGATGGCGGTGCCGCCCATGGTCGGGGTCCCGGCCTTGGACTGGTGGCTCTGCGGGCCCTCGTCGCGGATCGGCTGCCCGAACCCCCGCTGTCGGAAGTAGCTGATGACCAGGGGGGTGCCGACCAGAGCGACGATGAGCGCCACACCCGCACCGATCAGGACCGCGATCACGCCCGCCCCTCCTCGTCGGGGTCGACCGCGGCTGAGGCCAGGGCGGCGACGACGCGTTCCAGGCCGACGACGCGGGAGGCCTTCACGAGGACGACATCGCCGGGACGGACCAGACGCGTCATCAGCGCGGCAGCCTCAGTGGCGTCGGCCACCTCGGTGACCACCGGCACCCCGGCCGCGCGAGCGCCGAGGGCCAGCGGTCCCACCTCGGCATCGGTGTCCGACCGGTCGCCGACCACGACGAGGTGATCCACCCCGAGCTCCGCGCAGCGCGCCCCGAGGTCGCGGTGTGCCGAGGCACCCTCGGCCCCGAGCTCCGCCATCCGTCCGAGCACGGCGATCCGTCGCCCCCGGCTCTCGATCGCGAGCAGGGTCTCCAACGCGGCACCGACCGCGGTCGGGCTCGCGTTGTAGGCGTCGTCGAGCACGGTCACCCCGCCATGCTCAAGGATCGCGGCACGCCACGGGGAGACCTCCGCGGTCGCGATCGCCGCGGCTGCAGCCGCCAGGTCGACGCCGAGTTCCCCCGCGACCGCCAGCGCGAACAGGGCGTTGACGACGTGGTGGCGTCCGGCGACGGGCAGGGCGAAGGCCACCTCGCCCCACGGGGTCACCGCGGTCCCCCGCGCCCGCGCCCGGCGGTCCAGGACGACCCCGCGCGCGTGGACGTCGGCGTCGGTGCGATCGGCCGCGACGGTGACCACCCGCGGCGCCCGGTCGGCCATGGCGGCGACCCGCTCGTCCGCCAGGTGCAGCACGGCCACCCCCCGTGGGCCGAGCGACTCGACGAGCTCGGCCTTCGTGGCGGCGATGGCCTCGATCGAGCCGAAGACACCGAGGTGGGCGGGGGCGACCGCGGTGACGACGGCGACGTCCGGAGCGACGACCGGGGCGAGCTCGGCGATGTTGCCGCTGCGGCGCGCACCGACCTCGGCGACCAGGACCTCGGCGTCGGCGGGCATCCCGAGCACGGTCAGTGGGACCCCGAGCTCGTTGTTGTAGGACCCCCGGGCCGCGTGGGTCCGACGGCCGGCGCCGACGGCCGCGGCTGTGAGATCCTTGACGGTGGTCTTGCCCACCGAACCGGTGATGCCCACGGCCACCGGGCCGACACGCGACCGGACGTGTGTGGCCAGACGGCGCAGCGCCTGCCAGGTGTCGTCGACCACCACGACCGGCACGTCCACGTCGAGCGGGCGCGTCGCGAGCACCGCGGTGGCGCCGGCGGCGACGGCGGCACGCGCGTGGTCGTGGCCGTCACCGCTGGCCGTGGCCAACGCGACGAACAGCGGCCGTCCCTCGGGGACGAGCCGGGAGTCGGCGGTCACGTCGTCGACGATCACGGCGCCCGCGGACGGGATCGACAGCTGCCCCCCCGTCGCGGCCGCGACCTCCTCGCAGGTGAGCTCGATCACGATCCGACCGCCCGCTCGGCGAGCAGCTCGGCAGCGACACGGCGGTCATCGAAGGGCAGCGTGTGGTCGGCGAACTCCTGCACCGTCTCGTGACCCTTGCCGGCGAGCAGGACGATGTCGGCGTCGCCGGCCTGCGCCAACGCGAGCGCGATCGCCTCACGACGGTCCACCGCCACGTGCAGTTCGGCCGCCGCCCCGACGGCCAGCGCCCGGCGCGCACCCTCCACGACGGCCGCCAGGATCGCCTCGGGATCCTCGCTCCGGGGGTTGTCCGAGGTCAGCACCGCGACATCGGCCGCCGTGGCGGCCGCCCCCATCGGTCCACGCTTGTCCCGGTCGCGGTCCCCGCCGCAGCCGAGGACGACCGTGAGCCGGCCGCCCGTCGGGAGCGCGGCACGCAGGAGGTCGAGCACCGCGACGATCGCGTCCGGGGTGTGGGCGTAGTCGACGAACACCGTGGGGCCGGCGGCTGCTGTGACCCGCTCCAGGCGTCCCGGTGCTCCGGGGGTGGCGGCGACCCCGGCGGCCGCGACCTCGGGCGCCACCCCGGCGCTGACCGCCGCGACCACGGCCACCGCGGCGTTGGCGAGGTTGAAGTCGCCCGGCAGGGCCGTCCCGATCACCACGTCGCCATCCGGCAGGCCCCGCAGGCACGCACGCCCACCGGTCACCCCGCTGCGCACGTCGGTGAGCTGGACGTCGGCGATCCGTCCCGTCGAGGTGTCCCCTGGCGCCCAGCCGACCGTGATCGTCTCGATCTCGGAGCGTCCGAGCAGGCGCTCAGCCCACGGACCGTCGAGGAACACCACCCCGCGGTCAGCCAGGCCGGACGTGAACAGGCGCGCCTTGGCGGCCAGGTAGCGCTCCATCGTGCCGTGCCAGTCGAGGTGGTCCTGCGAGAGGTTGGTGTACACGGCGACGGCGAAGCGGGTGCCGTCGACCCGGTGCAGGTCGAGCCCGTGGCTGGAGACCTCGGCGGCGACCGCGTCGACCCCGCGGTCGTACAGGTGGCGCAGGAGGCGCTGGAGGTCCGTGCCCTCGGGTGTGGTCCGCACCCCCGCCACCGGCTCTCCCAGCACCCGGGTCTCGACCGTGCCGATCACGCCGGTGCCCTGCCCGGCCGCGGCGAAGGCCCCCTCCAGCACGTAGCTCACGTTGCTCTTGCCGTTGGTACCGGTGGTCCCGACCACGGTCAGCTGTCGGCTCGGGTGACCGTGGATCACCGCCGCTGCCGGCCCCATCGCCGCCCGTACCGACGGCACCACGAGCTGCGGCACCGCGAGGTCCAGGGGACGTTCCACCAGCAGGGCGGCCGCGCCGTCGGCGACCGCCGGTGCGGCATGGTCGTGCCCATCGGTGCGTGAGCCCGGTACGGCGCAGAACAGCCAGCCGGGCCGCACCTGCCGGCTGTCGTGGGTCGCGTCGACCAGGTGCACGCCTTCGAGCGCCGTACCGGCGGGGCGCCCTGCCCCCGGGAGGGCAGCGGCCACCTCGGCGAGGGTCGCGGTCATGGCGTTCCTGGTGATGATCGGCGGGGCGAGCAGGCGGGGGCACACCCGCCGGGCACCTGCGGTCTGCTCGCGCGGGAGCCTAACGGGGGACGCGTGCTCCTCCGTGAAGGCGCCCCGCGCCGGTGACGGTCGCCGGCGGTGCGGTGCGCGGACACCGATCACGGAGGATCCGCGGTCCCGGCTGCCTGCTCCGACACCGGCGCGTCGGCGTCGGCATCGCCGGTGCCCGGCCCCCCCTCCTCGACGGCACGGGCGGCAGCGTCGGCGGCCGCCACCTCGGCATCGGCGATCCGCTCCGCCTGCTGTGCAGCCAGCCGCAGGGCGGTCGAGAGGTCCGTACCGGCGCCCTCCGGCGGGACACGCAGCGCCAGTAGGGCGGCCTCCATGACCTCTGCGAACACCGGAGCGGCGGCGAGCCCGCCGTAGAACGGCCACGGCTCGTCGATCATCACGGCGACGACCACCTGCGGGTCGTCAGCCGGTGCCATGCCGACGAAGGTGGCGAAGTACTGATCGCTGTAGCCCGCGGCGCCCTCCTTCGGCTTGCGGGCGGTCCCGGTCTTCCCGGCGATGCGGTAGCCCTCGATCTGCGCCATGCCGCCGGTGCCGTGCTCGCCGTGCACGGCCTCCTCCAGCATCGACCGGACGTCGGCGGCGGTGTCGGTGGAGATCACCCGCTCCTCGTCTGATCCCCGGACCGGACTGAGCCGTCCGTCATCGCCGACCGTGCCGAGCACCAGCCGAGGTGGGATCGCGACACCGTCGTTGGCGATCGTGCCGTAGCTGTTCGCCAGCTGCAGCAGCGACACCGCGACGCCGTGGCCGATCGCGATCGTGGGCAGGGAGGTGCCCCACCAGTCCTCGTGCGGTCGTAGGATCCCGCCGGACTCGCCGGGGAAGCCGAGGTCCGTGGACCGTCCGTAGCCGAACGACCGCAGGTAGCGCTCGAGTCGTTCCGGTCCCAGCTCCTGCGCGATCTGGATCGTCCCGACGTTGCTGGAACGCTCCATGATCTGCATGACGGACCAGGACGTCCCATCATGGGGCGAGGAGTCCGAGAAGCTCGAGCCGGCCACACGGATGGTGCCGGGGACCTCCAGCTGACTGGTGGGGGTGACGACCCCCTCCTCGAGTGCCGCGGCGATCGTCAGCGCCTTCTGGGTCGATCCGGGTTCGAAGACGTCGGTGACCGCGCGGTTGCGGCGATCGGCCGGGTCCTCGTCGCCGCGCTCGTTGGGATCGAAGCCGGGTGTGCTGGCCATCGCCAGGACGTCACCGGTACCGACCTCGGTCACGACGATGCTCGCGCCGATCGCCCGGTAGCGCTCGATCGCCTCGGTGGCGGCCAACTCCGCCACGTGCTGGATGTCGCGATCGATCGTCAGCACGACGTCGGTGCCCGCCTGCGGCGGGACGAGCTCACGGACCCCCGATGCGATGTCCAGGCCCCCCGGCGCCCGCTCCAGCAGCAGGGTGCCGGGCTCGCCCGCCAGCACCCCGTCGTAGCGCGCTTCGAGGCCCTGCAGCCCCTTGGCGTCGATGTCGGTGAACCCCACGACCTGCCCCGCGAGCGGTCCCGCCGGGTACAGGCGCTGCGGCTCGACGAGCACCCCGATGCCGGGAAGCTCCAACGCCCGGACCTCCTCCCCCAGCTCGTGGTCCACCTGACGGGCCAGGTACACGAAGTGCCGGTCCTGCTCCAACCGCTCGGTGAGCGATGCGACGTCCTGCTCGAGCAGACCGGCCAGGCTCTCGGCGACCTCGGCGGCGTCGGCGGCCGCCGGCACCTCCAGGCCGTCGGGAGTGGAGGTCGGGCGGAAGGCCCGGGGGTCGGCGTAGATCGTGGCCGCCTGCACCGAGGTGGCCAGCACATCACCGTCGCGGTCGTAGATCCGACCCCGTGTGGCCGCCAGGTCGATCGTCCGAGCCCGCTGCCGTTCGCTGCTGGCGGCCAGATCGTCGGCGTCCACCACCTGGATCTCGACGAGCTTGGCCGTGGTCGCCAGGACCAGGACCGCGAAGATCGCCAGCGTCCACCGGATGCGGCGTACGGCGAGCTGGTCCAGGGACCGCAGCGTGGTCGAGACACGGGCACGACGAGGCAGCGCAGGTCGACGCATCGGTCAGCGCTCCTGCGACAGCAGGGGCTTGAGCGGGTCGGTGGTGGCGTCCGGTGTGCGTGCGGGCGGCACCGCACCGTCGGCGGGCAGCGTGCGCTCGAGGGTGAGGTGGCGGACCGGACCCGGCGGCACCATGCC
>JAWOCZ010000073.1:0-12899 GCA_046483565.1 Nitriliruptoraceae bacterium | reverse complement strand
TCGTGCTGCAGGTGCCCTACCTGCTCGGCGGCCTGGGCTTCGCCGTGTGGTGGTTCGAGCGCAAGGACATCCTGTCCTGAGCTCGTGGTCATCCGGTGGGAACAGCCGGCCCGTCACCCGGGTTGCCGGAAGTGGAGGCTCCGGAGTGGAGGCTCCGGCGCGGGCACCCGGGGTCGCCAGGGACCGGCGACGCGGCGGGATCAGCACGGAGCCGTGGTCGGGTCACAGGCCAGTGAGGCGCTCAGATCGCCGTAGCGGTTCTCGAGCCAGCTGGTCAGCGCCGGCTCGAGCTGCTCCCACGGCACGTAGCCGCGGGTGACGATCCCGAGTTCCTCGCCGTCACGGAACAGCAGTGTCGGGAAGCCGGTCGCGCCGTAGCGCTGGGCCTCGCGGAAGTCCTCGCGGGTGCGCTCGGCGGTGGCCTCGTCCGTCAGCAGCGTGGCGAACTGCTCCGGGTCGACGTCGAACCCGTCGAGCAGGGTGGGCAGCTGGGTCGGGTCGGTGATGTCGACGCCGTCGACGTAGAAGGCGCGGTGCAGGCGCGCGACCCAGCGCAGCGTGTCGTCGGGCGAGAGCTCGCGTAAGGCGACGACGCTGCGGCAGGACGGCTCGGTGTCGTAGCGCCAGTCCTCCCGTTCGAGCGAGGCGGGCGTGAACGGTTGGCCGGTGCGCTCGGCGACGCCCTGCCAGTAGGTGGCGAGCTGGGCTCGGGCGTCGGCGTCCATGACCTCGGCCTGGGGGCCGGTGCGCAGGCCACCCATCACGACCTTGAGCTGCAGGCCGTACCGCCGCTGGAGCGCCTCGAGCGCGGGTGCGAACCCCCAGCACCAGCTACACATCGGGTCACCGACGTAGATGAACGCGAGGTCGGGGCGGGGCGCGGGGCCGAGCCCCAGGTCAAGCGACGGTGGGGTCGTCATCGATCAGTCCAGTGATGGCGCGGCCGGGAGGTCGAGCTCGGTCCCGACGAGGTGGTTGAAGTAGTTCGTCATGATCGTACGGATGACCTCGGCGTAGCCCTCGAGGAGCTCCTTCTCGGACCAGCCGGCCTCCAGCGCCGTCTTCCAGGTCGTGTCCTCGACGTAGCCGGTGTTGGCGGCGATCTCACGTGCGACGTCCAGCAGTGCGGTCAGCTTCTCGTCGTCCGGCAGCGCTCCGCGTCGGATGTCCTTGGTGGTCTCCTCGGACACCCCGGCGGCTTTGGCGGCGCCGGTGTAGGCCGCCTGGCAGTACTCGCAGGCGTTGGTGTGCGCGACGGCGAGGTGGACCGCCTGGCGGGTGGCCTCGTCCAGCGAGGACTCCTCGCGCAGCAGCTGCTCCGTGGTCGCGTACATCTTGAGCAGGGCCGGGGCGTGTGCCATCTCGGCGAAGATGTTGATGACCTTGCCGACCTGCTTGCCGAGCGTCTCGAGCGTCTCCTTGCTCTCGGCCGGAGCGTCGGCGACGGTGTGGACGGGGACTCTTGGCACGGTGCCTCCTGGGTGTCTGTCGTCTGTCTGTCGTCTGTCTGTCGGTTGCTCTGTCGGTTGCTCTGTCAACCACGGCAACCGGCATCTCCGCGGATCCCTTCCACCGGAGTCGACCCCCTGCGCCGAACGGCTGGTCGTCGCGACGTAGCGCCGTGGCGGTCCGTGGGGCGTGGCGGTCCTTGGGGCGTGGCGGTCCGTGGCGATGCCCTGCTCACCGGCGACGGAAGCACCGGGGCCGGTGTGCTGTTCCCCCCAAGACACACAGCGTCGCGGACCAGCGGCGGGAGGGAGAGAACCATGACCTCGTTGATCACACGGATGGCGCTCGGTGCCGTGGCTGGAGCCGTGGGCACGGTGGCCATGGACCTGGTCTGGTACGGCCGCTACCGCCGTTCAGGCGGCGAGGACGGACCGCTGGCCTGGGAGTTCGCCGGCTCGGTGGCCTCGTTCGAGGAGGCCTCGGCACCGGGCCAGGTCGGCAAACGCCTCGCGGACACGGCCGGCATCGAGCTGCCGGACAGTGCCGCCGCGACGACCACCAACGCGATGCACTGGCTGACCGGGGCCGGGTACGGCGTCGCGCATGCGCTACTGGTCCACGACCGGCCCCCGCTGCTCGGCGGCGTCGCTACCGGCGTCGGCGCTGTGGCCAACAGCTACGCCACCCTGGGCGCGATGGGCATCTACGAACCGGTCTGGAAGTACGACGCCACGACCGTCGCCAAGGACGTCTCGGCCCACGTGGTCTTCGGTGTGGCGACCAGCCTCGCCTACCGGGCGCTGGCCGGCCCCTCCGACGACGCCGGCTGAAGCCCCGCGCAGCGGGCCGTTGCGCTGCCAGCTGGGTGACCACGAACCCACCCGGCGTGAGGATCCCGGGTCATGCATCGGCTGCGTGCTGCAGGGCCTGCCGCAGCTGGTCGGAGGTCGGCGCACCCTCTCGGCCATCGGGGGTGTCGTAGACGCGGCAGGTAAGGCCCACTGGCTCGTCATCGTCGGCGAAGGGGTCGGCGCCGTCGATGAGCAGGGTGGGCGAGCCGCGGAACCCGACCCGTTCAGCCTCGGCCGGTGTCTCCACACGCTGGTAGGCGATGGCGAGGTCGAGTTCGTCCTGCAGCGCACGGAGCCGCTGGTCGGCCAGCTTCCAGTTCGGGCAGCCGTCGAAGTACTGGAGTGTCACCTCGGGCATCGTGGATCTCCGGAGCGGATGGACAGTCGTGGTGTGGCGATGCGGCGAGGGCGAGACGCGCCGTATCCCGCCCCCGACCAACAGGGGTTGCCCGAGGCGACGCTGTGACTTCCGGTCGACTGACACCTCGGCGTTCCTCCCGTGTACGAGAGGCAACCGGCAGCCGCAGCGTCACCTTCCCACCGATCGCCCACCCTCGGCGCGGCTCCGAACAGGCGCAGCGCGTGCCTGCTACCTGCCAGTAGTTTGGATGCGACCGTGCGACGGGAGCGACGATGGATCTCGATCAGGCGCGCAGTTTCCTGCGCGAGCACCACCACGCGGTGCTGCACACCTACCGACGGGACGGCTCGCCGCAGCTCTCACCGGTGGCCGTGACGGTCGACGACCTCGGTCACGCGATCGTCTCCACCCGCGAGACCTCGATCAAGGTCACCAACCTCGAGCGAGATCCGCGGGCGTCGCTGTGCGTCTTCCCCGACGCGTTCTTCGGACCGTGGATCCGGATCGACGGGACGACGGAGATCGTGCACCTGCCCGAGGCGCTCGAGCTCCTCGTCGACTACTACCGCCGGGTCGCCGGCGAGCACGACGACTGGGACACCTACCGCCAGGCCATGCGTGACGAGCAACGGGTGCTCCTGCGGATAGCGCTGACCAGCGCCGGCCCCGACGTCGCCGGCTGAGCCGGTGGGCGACCGTCGGCCATGGGTGACGGGCGACGGTAGGCGGTCCAACGCTCCACCCTGGGCATCGGCCGGGTGCTCGACCATTGCCCGAACGTCAAGGGCTGGCGCGGGACCTGCTCGCTAGTTTCGGCGGAGGTGGACCACGTCTTCCGACGGTCTTAGACGCTGGCGTACCTGTGCTCGCTGCAGGAGCACTACGGCGCTCACCGTCGCTTGAACGACCGGATCCGTGACCTCGCGGTGCGGCTCCAGGCCTTGGTGCGTGCGCTGAGCGAGGCCACCATGGTCGATCCCGCGCTTGGGCCGCCCACGCTCGAGACCGAGCCGGTCGCCCAGCTCGCTGTCAGCGATCTCGAGGCAGCATTCATGCGCTGGCTCACCGATCCGGTCGGCTGCGGCCGTCGACGTCGGCCCGGGGCAGGGCTGGGACGGGGCAGCCTTGTCCGCGTCGCCGTTCCCCGTCCCTGTCGTCGGCGGAGGTGGACGGGAATCGAACCCGCCAGAGGCGCAGCGCGCCTCTCGCCGGTGTTGAAGACCGGGGGCCCCACCAGGGAACCGGACACCTCCGAGCACGATCGTGCCCGCTGGCACCGTAGCGGCCGGGCGGGATCGTCCCCGCCGGGGACAACGGTCGGGCGGGATCGCGGTCGGCCTCTGGTCGACTGGTGGAGTGGGCAGCTGGCGCTACACGGCGTTCGTCGACGCATGGTCGACGAACGCCGTAGGACTTCTGCTGCCAGACACGCCGAGACGAGACGTGCCTGCAGCTCATGCGCCATACTCGCGGCCACTCGACGGCCACGGCATCCCGCCGCATGCCTTCCACGCCGAGGCGCGGAGAGGTGCGGTGCCTGCGCCAGGGTCATCAGCTGCCGCCGTCGGACCGAGGAACCATGTCCACCACAGCCAGACCCGTCGAAGCGCCGCGGCGCCTGACCGCTCTGAGCCACGGCGCCGGCTGTGCCTGCAAGCTGAGCCTGGACGAACTGACGGGCATCCTCGCCGGGATCAGCTGGCCCGGGCACGAGGACCTGCTCGTCGGCCTCGCCAGCGGCGATGACGCGGCGGTGTGGCGCCAGCCCGACGGCCGGGTGATGGTGGCCACCACCGACTTCTTCACCCCGCTGGTCGACGATGCCCGCGACTGGGGTCGGATCGCGGCGACCAACGCGGTCAGCGACGTCTACGCGATGGGGGCGACGCCGCGGCTGGCCCTGAACCTGGTGGGTTGGCCCCGCGACCTCGACTTCGACCTGCTCCGCGACGTGCTCGACGGCGCGGTCGAGGTGGCCACCGACGCGGGCTACGTGATCGCAGGTGGCCACTCCATCGACAGCGTGGAGCCGCTGTTCGGTCAGGTCGTGATCGGTGACGCCGACGAGGCCGACCTCCTGACCAACGCCGGCGCGGTGCCCGGTCAGGCGATCGTGCTGACCAAGCCGATCGGGACCGGGGTGGTGACGACCGCCTTGAAGCGTTCGGCGCCACTGCGCGGGACCCCGGACACCGCCGCGACGGACACCGCCGCGACGGGCGCCAGCGCGACCGGCGTCAGCGCGACCGGCGCCAGCGCGACCGGCGTCAGCGCGACCGGCGCCAGCGCGACCGGCGTCGCCGCCGCGACCGGCGACAGCCCGACCGGCGACAGCGCGACGGCCGCCGCCGCGACCGGCGACGCCGACGATGGCGGCACGCTCGCGGTCGCCTACCGCGCCGCGGTCGGGGAGATGACGCGGCTCAACCGTGACGCGGCTCGGATCGCCCGCGAGCATCAGGCGACCGCCGCCACCGATGTCACCGGGTTCGGGCTGCTCGGCCACCTCCACCGGCTGACCACCGCCAGCGGGGTCGCCGCCACGCTCCACACTCGGCAGGTGCCCCTACTGCCGCACGTCGGTGAGCTGCTCGACGCGGGGTTCGTCCCGGGCGGGTCCCAGCGCAACGCTGAGCAGGCCGGTCGCTTCCTGAGCGATCCCCCGACGGATCGGACCCGGCTGCTGCTCGCCGATGCGCAGACCTCGGGTGGTCTGCTGTTCACCGTGGATGCCGATCGGGCGGAGGACGCGGTCGCGGCCCTGCGGGCGCTCCACCACCGCGCGGCTGTGGTCGGCAGCACGCACCAGGGTCCACCGGGGAGCATCCGGGTGGTCGAGGGGTGAGCGACCGACGCCGGGCCGTCCCCGCCGTCGGTCGACTGCTGACCCGACCGGCGGTCGCCGAAGCGATCGCCCACCACGGGCGCGAGGTCGTGATCGCCGCGTTGCGGACGACCCTCGACGAGGCGAGGGCCGGTGCCGCGGCCGGTGCCAGCCTCGACGCCGACGAGCTGATCGCTGCGACGATCGCCCGTGTGGCGGCGCGACCGGCGTCTGAGCTCACGCCGGTCATCAACGCCACGGGCGTGTTGCTGCACACCAACCTCGGCCGTGCACCGCTGTCGGCCGACGCTGTCGCGGCCCTCACCGCCGCTGCTGGCACCCTCGACCTGGAGGTTGACCTGGTCACGGGCGAGCGGGGCGGCAGGGATGCACCCATCCGGGATCCGCTGACCCGTCTGACGGGGGCAGCAGCGGCGTTCGCGGTGAACAACGGCGCTGCGGCCCTCGTGCTCGCGCTGGCTGCCCTGGCCGGCGACGGGGGAGTCGCGGTCAGCCGCGGTGAACTGGTCGAGATCGGTGGGTCCTTCCGGATCCCCGACATCGTGCGCTCCGCTGGAACGCAGCTCGTCGAGGTGGGCACGACGAACCGCACCCACGTGCGCGACTACCGGGAAGCGGTCGAGGCGGGGGCGAGCGCGATCCTGCGCGTGCATCCCAGCAACTTCCGGATGGACGGGTTCGTACACCGTCCCACCACCGCTGAGCTCGCCGAGGTGGCGGGAGCGGCGGGCGTGCCGTTCATCGACGACCTCGGTTCCGGCCTGCTCCGCCCGCATGCGGCGGCGCACGAGGAACCGGTCGTCGCCGAGCGGATAGCGGCGGGCGCGTCGCTGGTGGTGTTCTCGGGTGACAAGCTCCTCGGCGGGCCCCAGGCCGGCATCATCGCCGGCGCCGAGGACCTCGTCGAGCGGTGCCGACGCGCCCCTCTGGCGCGTGCGCTCCGTCTGGACAAGCTGCGTCTCGCCGCGCTCGCCGCGACCCTGTCCGCCTACGAGCGCGATGCCGCCACCCAGCTCCCCGTGTGGCGCATGGCCGAGGTGGAGGTCACGGCGCTTGGCACCCGCGCTGAGATCATCGCCGGCGCCTGTGCCGACCTCGATGACGTCGAGGTGGTCGCGCTGGAGGCGGTGCTCGGCGGCGGCTCGACCCCGGGGGCCACGCTGCCGAGCGCCGGCGTCGCGCTGCCCGGTCCCGCCGATCGGCTGGCACAGCTGCTGCGGACCGGAAGCCCTGCGGTCGTGCCGAGGATCGTCGACGACCGTGTCGTGCTCGACCTGCGCGCCGTGCCCCCTGAGGCCGACGAACAGCTCACCGCCGCGATCCGCGACGCCACCTCGATGCTGTCGGACACCGCATGATGCAGCCGGACGCCGCATGATGCTGCCGGGTACCCCGTGATGCAGGTCGTGGCCACCGCCGGGCACGTGGACCACGGCAAGAGCGCGCTGGTGCGCGCGTTGACGGGGCGCGAGCCCGATCGTCTCGACGAGGAGCGCCGCCGCGGGCTGACGATCGACCTCGGCTACGTGTGGACCGATCTCAGCACTGCCGGGAGGACCGTGACCGTCGCCTTCGTGGACGTGCCCGGCCACGACCGCTTCCTCACCAACATGCTGGCAGGTGTCGGCGCTGTGGACGAGGTGCTGTTCGTCGTCGCCGCCGACGACGGGTGGTCGGCCCAGTCCGAGGAGCACCTGGAGATCGTCACCCTGCTCGGTCGGCGCATCACCGCGGCGGTGGTGACCAAAGCAACCCCGGCCGGCCCGGCCCGCACCGATGAGGTCGTTGCCGACGTGCGTGCACGTCTCGCCCGCGCCGGCGCGGCCCAGGCGCCGGCGCAGGTACCGGTGCTGGCAGTGGACGCCCTCGACGGTCTGGGCCTCGACGAGCTCCGGACCGTCCTGGTCCAGCGGCTGGCCACGTCCCCGGAGTCCTCCGACGACGTGGGGGACGACCCGGCGGACGAGGTGGCCGACGACGATGCGGACGCGGCTGGGCGCGTGTACGGAGTTTCCGACGGGTCCTTCGCACGGCTGTGGGTCGACCGCGTGTTCTCGGTCGCCGGTGCCGGGACCGTGGTCACGGGCACGCTGACGAGCGGCCGGCTGCACCGCGGTGACCACGTCGAGGTGCTCCCCGGTCCCGCCCGCGGTCGGATCCGCGATCTGCGCAGCCTCGAGGCGAAGGTCGACGAGGCGAGCGCACCCGCACGGGTCGCGGTGGCACTGGCCGGTGTCGCCAGCGGCCTGGTCGAACGCGGGAGCGTCCTGGTCGGGCTCCGCGCGGACGAGATGCCCGCCGGGATCGTGAGCGACGCGATGGACGTGTGGTTGGAGGTCCTGGGCCACGGTGCGGTCGGGCACCGAGGCGCGTGGCAGGTGCACCTGGGCACGGCGCACCGCGAGGCACGCCTGCTCCCGCTGCTCGGTGATCTGCAGCCGGGCGAGCGGGGTCCCGCGCGCATGGAGGTGGCAGGTCCGCTGCCTGTGAGGATCGGAGACCGGTTCGTGCTCCGGGAGGTGGGCCGGCGGATCACCGCTGCCGGGGGCACGGTGCTGGAGCCCTCCCCGTCACGGAGCCGTCGGGGGGTCACCGAACGCCTCGAGCATGCGGAGGCGCTCGAGGCCGTCCACGGCGCGGGTGACGACGGGTCCCGTGTCGGTGCCCTGGTGGCCCTGCGCGGTGGTGCGATGAGGCTCGAGGACCTCGAGGCCGCTTTCGGACGGCCACTCAGCGCCGCGCTCGAGGGCGCCGAACACCTAACGATGGCCGATGGGCTGGTCGTCGAGGTGCCGCGTCTGCAGCGGTGGCAGGCAGCAGCTGTCTCCGCGGCGCGCGAGCGAACCGCGGACGACCCCGTCGTCACCCACGACCAGCTGCTGGCGGCGATCACCGCCGACGGTTGCCCGAGATCGTTGTGGCCGGCCCTGCTCCGCGCTGTCCTCGCCTCCGGCGAGGTGGTCGAGGTCGGTGGGCGGGTGGTGCACCGGGACCACCTCGACGTCTACCTGGCCGAACGCGACGCACGCCGTGGACGGCTGTTGGCCGCGCTGGCAGGCCCGCAGCTGGCCTCGGTCGACGCCGACCGGGTCGGCGACGAGTACGGCGTGGCGCGCTTCGAGCTCCAGCCGCTGCTCGACGGCGGGCAGCTCCTGCAGCACGACGGGCTGCTGTTCACCCCCGAGACGGTCGAACGGGCCGTCGAGGCGCTCGACGCCGGCCCGGGTGCCGCGGGCTCCCCCTTCACCGCCTCCGACGCGCGACAGGTGTGGGGGCTGACCCGCCGCTTCGCCGTGCCGCTGCTCGAGCACCTCAGGGCGACCGGACACACCACCTTCGACGGGACCCACCACCGCCGCGTCACCGGGTGAGCTCGCCCCCGATCGTCGGGGCAGGGTCGATCGGTCTCCCCGGCGAGCGCAGCGCAGGGTCAGACGGCCGGCGTGAACCGGCGCACGGTGGCGCCCTCGGTGGCCTCCTCGAGCAGCCCCAGTGCTGCCTCGACCACCGCACCCTGGCGGTCCAGGTCACCGACCGGGCCGATCGTGCGCCCCATCAGGTGCGGGGTGACCAGGGTGCGCGGCACCTGGAGCTGCACCGCGCGGTGTTCGAAGGCGCGGACGAACACCGACACCGTGGCGATGCCGATGGCCTCGAGGGCGCGTGCGACGAGTCCGACCGACCCGTGGCACACCGGTCAGGTGGCGACCAGGAAGCAGACGTCGATCTCGCGTGCGGCCATGTGCTCGGCCCAGCGGGGTGCCACCTGCTTCTCGAGGCGTCGCTGTGACGTCGCCCCGGTGAAGGCGTAGTGCTCCTCGGCCAACTGCACGCGCCCCTCGGCGGCGAGCGCCCGCAGGTGGGTGAGGGGGAACACCGTGTCGGGATCGCGCTGGGCCGTGCGGGCGTCGTAACCGGGGTGACGGGCCGTGAGCTGCTCGGACGGGGTGTCCACGTCGATCGTCGACAGCGTCGGGGTCCCTCGCAGGAAGTCCTGGATCATCGACAGCGACTCGGCCTGGGTCGGCCCGTTCGGGCCCATCGGATCGTCGCCGCGGACGAACACCCCGCCGGCGGTCATCAACGCGAGGCGCTGCTCGGCCAGCGGGCCGGTGACCGGCGCGAATGGGGCGTCGTCGACCTTCGGCACCACCGGTTCGGACGGTGCGTAGCCGGCGACCTGCAGCTCGAACAGCTGTGAGCGCAGCGCATCGAGGTCGCCGGTGTCCACCACCTCGCCGACCGTGGCCAGCACCTCGGCGATCGCATCGCCGGCCTGCTCGTCACCGAGGCGGGCGAGGTACTTGAACTGCATGTCGGCGTGCTCGCCGTAGTAGAAGGACTCGCGGAACGCCGCCATCGTCATCGGTTCGTCGACGGCGTGGGTTCCGGCGTCGTCGGTGGGGTGTGCGTCAGCCTCGCTCACGCCAGATCTCCTCGGCACGTCGGAACTCGTCCTCGCTGCGGGGCCCGTTGCGGCGGAGCCGCTCGTCGAACGACTGCCGATCCTGATCGCGGTACTCGAGCTGCTCGCTGATGTAGGGCGAGCGTCCACCGCGGGCGGGCCGGTGTCGCCGCTGCTCCTCGTACCTGGTCAGGAAGGACGCGACGTTGGCCGCCGAGGTCCAGTCGGCACGGTAGATCAGCCGCCCGCCACGCCCGACCACGTAGGTCATGTTGGGGAGCAGGCCGTAGGCGTGGTGAGCCGTCCCCGCCAGGTCGTCGAGCAGGATCGCTCTGCGGATGCCGACCTCGTCACGCAGCAGTCGCGCGTTGGCCCGCTTCACCTCGAAGGAGCTGTGGTGGCCGACGTGCTCGCCCGGGTGTGCCTCACGGGTGTACACGAAGTACCACGCCACGTCGGGGTGGCGGTCAGCCGCATCGTCGAGCAGAGGACCCTCTGCTGCGCAGTAGGGTCAGGTGAACGACCCGAACTCCACCACCACGCTGCGCCGCTTCCAGATCGAGGACAGCGCGACCTGCTCGCCGGTGTCCAGGCTGGTGGCGACGATGTCAGGGGCCTGGTCGCCGACGTGCAGCAGGTTCGGCCAGGCGCCGAACTCGCGGTCGTCCGCGCCCGTCGCCACGTAGTCGTCGAACGACGGGTAGTTGTAGGCCTCGACGTTGTCCGTGGTCATCGTCGCCTCCACTCGGCCGTGAGCATAGGGCCACGCGACCGACGGGTGCGCCGGCCGCAACCTCGACGGACGCGATGGCCTGCGACCGCCGACGGCAGCCGGTGCGTCAGGCGATGGCCCCGTAGACGAGGGCGACGACCACGCCGAACACGATGTGTCCCATCACGAGCCCGACGGGGGTCATGGGGCCGTAGTTCTTCGCGAAGATGCCGGGCTCGACCAGGGTCGCCTCACCACCGGTGATCGTCAGCACATCGCCCTCGGACCGTGTGGTGGTCGTCGGGGCGGTCATGCGCGGGTGCACCGAGCCCATCATCGCCATGGCCAGACCGGCGACGATGCCGTGGCCGAGCCCGATCAGGGCGCCGGTCAGCACACCCGCGTCACCGAGGACGGTGAACAGGGCGGCGTAGCCGATCCCGAACACGATCGTGCCCATCATCACCACGTGGGTGACGACACCGATGCGGTTGGCCCTGTCGACGTCGTCGGTGAGCATCGTGCCCTGGATCAGGGTCATGGAGGGCATGTCGGTCACGCCCATCGCGGTGGCGCCGCGCATCATCGCGGACATCGCGATCGTGCCGGCGAGCCCGGCCACGAGGGCGGCGAGCAGGTCGAAGGTCATGGTGTGTACTCCGCTTCGGTGAGGTGGTCGTGGGTGGTGCTCGAGGAGACGGTGGCGGCACGAGCTGCTGCCGCTGCGCCGCGTCAGCTGCAGGCGGCGGCCGACCTACCGAGGCAACCGGAGGGTGGCGACCCGCCTTCCATCCACGTCACCGTCGGAGTGCCAAGGTCGGCCGCCGCACGTCAGCCCCCCGGTGTCCGACCGCCGAGCGTGGTCGTTGGCCGTCAGCGCACCGCGAGGATCGTCCCCGCAGCGAAGGGGGCGGCGAGGGAGATGCCGAGCCGGGCGTACACCGAGGCCGGCACGCTGATGTCGGCGGCGAACAGCGCGCCGACCACCTCGGGCGCGTGCCGCAGCCCGCGCTTGGGCAGGGCCAGGGTCAGGGTCGCGTCGGCGACGGTGCACGGGGTGCCCACCCGTCCCGAGGTCAGCTCCAGCCCGCTCGGGGTGTCCAGCGACAGCACCGGCGCCTCGCGGACGTTCGCCCACTGGATCAGCTCCGCCGCGCGCCCGTGCGGATCGCCGCTGAGGCTGTAGCCGAGCACCGCATCGAGCACCAGGGCCGGATCGCGTGGCGCGGTCACCACCGGCACCGACATGCCTCGCAGGATGTCGAGCTGGTGGGCCGGCACCTCGGTCATCGCCTCCGGCGCCGATAGCACCACCTCGACGTCCACCCCGCGGTTGGCGAGGTGGCGGGCGGCGACCAGCCCGCCACCGCCGTTGCCGCCCGGGCCTGACAGCACCGTGCACGTGACCGGTTGGTAGCGGCGGATCGCCAGCTCGGCGAGGTGGCGTCCGGCGTTCTCCATCATCTGCAGCAGCGTGATGTGCAACTCGTCGACCATGATCCGGTCGACCTCGCGCATCTGCTCGGTGGTGAGGTCGGGCAGCTCGGCCCCGGGGAAGCCAGCCGGGGTGGTGGGCACCGCCCTGCCTACCGGGTCGTCCATCGTGGCTCCTGGGTCGCCGGGGTAGAGCTCCGTGGTCGAACGCGCTGGTGGCAACCCGCCTGGTGGGCGCCCGCTTCCACGTCGGGGTCGCAACGCGGCATGGAAGCGTCGGGGGACGGCCGGTGTTCCCCTCGCGGATCCGGCCGCCGACGCGGTGTCGCCAGCGAACAAGGACCCATGCTCGTGGTCGAGCCTGCTCCCTCCCGTGACGGTGTGCCCGATGCGCAGTACCTCGACGCCTCCCGGGTCGTGGCCGGCATGGCGACCTTCGGGCAGGGGCGCGTCGCCGAGCTCACGCCGGTTCGGATCGTCGTCCTCGCCCTGCTCGGGGGTGGGTTCATCACCGCTGGTGCCCTCTTCTCCGTCCTGCTGGGAACCGGGATCGAGACCTCGGGTGTCAAGAAGCTCGTCGAGGGCTTCGCGTTCAGCGCCGGCTTCTTCTTCGTCGTGCTATCCGAGGCCGTGCTCTTCACCGAGGCCAACGTGGTGCTACCGGCGGCCCTGCTGTCCGATCGGCGGATCTGGCCGCGGGTGCTGAGGTTCTGGACGCTGGCATGGCTCGGCAACCTGGCCGGTGCGTGGCTGTTCGGCAACCTGATCGCCCTGGCCCAGCTCTATCCGACCGAGGTCGTCGGCACGCTGGCGGAGACGGTGGAGGGCAAGCTCGCCTACCG
>JAWOCZ010000041.1:0-7131 GCA_046483565.1 Nitriliruptoraceae bacterium | reverse complement strand
CCCGGGTCGCCTCGAGCAGCAGCGGGAAGCCGGGGTAGCGGGCGGCGACGCTGAGCAGCCCGGCCGCCCGCTGGCGCTGCTGCCACAGCGCGGTGCGCTGGCCGGGCATGCGCTTCGGCAGCAGCAGGGCGCGGCCGGCGGCCTCCCGGAACAGGGTGGTGAACAGCGCGGTCCCGGCCAGCTGGTCGACGACCAGGTCGCGGATCTCGTCCGCCGCCGGCAGCAGGTCCTCGGTCAGCGTGGTGTCGTCGAGAGCGTGGGCGGTCCGCCCGCCGTCGCCGTCGGCGTGGCCATCGGCGTGGCCGTCACCGTCGGCGCGATCGTCGCTGTCGAAGTGATCCCAGCCGCCCGCGCCGGGGATGCCGAAGGTGGCGGTGGTGTCGGGCAGGCGGAGCACGATGCCGTCGTCGGCCCACATCACCTCGGGGTCGTAGCCGGCGGTGGTGAGCCGCCGCTCGATCGCCATCGCCCAGGGGGCGTGGACCTGCGCCCCGAAGGGCGAGAGCAGGCACACCCGCCAGTCCCCGAGCTCGTCACGGAACCGTTCGACGACGATGGTCCGGTCGTCGGGCAACGCGCCGGTGGCCTCCTGCTGCTCCTCGAGGTAGGCGATGAGGTTGTAGGCGGCCCAGGCATCGAGGTCGTGCTCGGCGCGCAGCCGTGCCACCTCGGCGTCCCGGTCGCTCGTCGCGCGCTCGGTGACCTCACGCAGGAAGGCACCGATCGCGGCCCCGAGCTCGAAGGGCCGCCCGGGGCCGTCGCCGTGCCAGAAGGGCAGCTTGCCCGGTTCCCCCGGCGCGGGTGTCACCACGACCCGCTCGAAGGTGATGTCCTCGATCCGCCAGGTCGACGCCCCCAGCACGAAGGTCTCGCCGGAGCGGGACTCGTGGACCATCTCCTCGTCCAGCTCGCCGACCCGGGTCCCGTCGGGTAGGAACACCCCGAACAGGCCGCGGTCGGGGATCGTGCCGGGGTTGGTGACCGCCAGCCGCTGCGCGCCGCGCCGTGCCCGGATCGTGTCCTCGGTGCGGTCCCAGACCAGCCGGGCCCTCAGTTCGGCGAACTCCTGGGAGGGGTAGCGGCCGCTGAGCAGGTCGAGGACCGCGGCCAGCACCTCGTCGGCGAGCTCGTGGAACGGAGCGGCACGTCGGACCAGCTGTGCCGCAGCGGGGACCTCCCAGGTGTCCATCGCCGCCATCGCCACCAGGTGCTGGGCCAGCACGTCCAGCGGGTTGCGCGGGTAGCGGGTGGCCTCGATCGCGCCGTCGTGCATCCGTCGGGCCACGACGGCGGTCTCGACCAGATCCCCGCGGTACTTCGGCAGCAGCACGCCACGGGAGGGCTCGCCCACCTGGTGGCCGGCACGGCCGATGCGCTGCAGGCCGCGGCTGACCGCCCCGGGGGAGGCGACCTGCACGACCAGGTCCACCGCGCCCATGTCGATGCCGAGCTCGAGGCTGGACGTCGCCACCAGGCCGCGGAGCTGCCCCGACTTGAGCTCGTCCTCGACCTGTAGCCGGCGTTCGCGCGACAGCGATCCATGGTGCGCCTTGACGAGCTCGGGCGGCGGCTCCTGTGGTGTCTCGGCCAGCGCCAGCTCCAGGTCGATGCCGTCCAGGCCCTCGGCGCGCAGGGCCTGCGCCCGCTGCTGCTCGGCGTGGAGCTCGTTCAGCTTGGCCGCCAGGCGCTCGGCGAGCCGTCGGGCGTTGACGAAGATCAGCGTCGAGCGGTGGTCGAGCACGAGCTCCAGCAGGCGAGGGTGCACCGCCGGCCAGATCGAGCGTCGCGTGGGCCCGGCGGCAGCGGGCCCGGAGGCCAGCTCGACCTCGAGACGCTGCTCGACCGGCTGCCCGAGGTCGGCCATGTCCTCGACGGGCACGACCACCTCGAGCTCCATCGGCTTGGTGCTGCCGGCGTCGATGATGGTGACCGGGCGCGGTCGGCCGTCGTCGTCGTAGCCGCCCAGGAACCTCGCGATCTCCTCCAGTGGCCGCTGGGTCGCCGACAGCGCGATGCGCTGCGGGGCACGCCGTTGCGCCGGCGGCGAGGTGTCCGTGTCCGAGGTCTCCGAGCCGCCGAACCCGACCTCGTGCTCCAGCCGCTCGAGTGACAGCGCGAGATGGCTGCCGCGCTTGGTCGACGCCATCGCGTGGATCTCGTCGACGATCACGGCCTGGACCCCGCGCAGCGTCTCGCGGGCCTGCGAGGTCAGCAGCAGGTAGAGCGACTCCGGGGTGGTGATGAGCACGTCCGGTGGGTGCCGCTTCATGCGGTCACGCTCGCGCGCGGGGGTGTCGCCGGTGCGAACGCCCACCTCGGGCCGGTGCACCTCGACCCCCAGCCGCTCCCCGGCCAGGCGGATGCCCTCGAGCGGCGCCCGGAGGTTGCGGTCGACGTCGACGGCGAGCGCCCGCAGCGGGGAGACGTAGAGCACACGCAGCCGCTGGGTGCGGTCCTCGGGCGGCGGGGTGCTCGTCAGCCGGTCCAGCGCCCACAGGAACGCCGTCAGCGTCTTGCCCGAACCCGTCGGTGCGAGGATCAGCGTGTGGTCGCCGTCAGCGATCGCCGGCCAGCCGCGGGCCTGGGCAGCGGTCGGGACCGCGAAGGTGGTCGAGAACCACTCGCGGACCGGGGCGGAGAACCGCTGGAGCACCTCGTCGGCCATCGCGGATGACGGTACCGGCCGGCTCCGACGCGCTTGGCCGCCGCCGGTCCACCCGGTCGCCGCGGTCCGTAGCCTGGAGCAGCGGGCGTGGGGTCCGCTGCCACCCGCGCGAGGAGCGTCACCCGTGTCCACGGCGATCGTGCTGTTCACCCGGGATCTACGGGTGCACGACCACCCGGCCCTGACGGCGGCGTGCCGGCGTGCCGATCGGGTGGTCCCGCTGTTCGTGTTCGATCGCACGATCCTGGCCTCCCGCTACGCCGCGCCGAACCGCGTGGCGCAGCTGGTCGATGCCGTCCGCGACCTGCGGTCCAACCTCAAGGGCCTGGGTGGGGAGTTGGTGGTGCGGCACGGCGACACCCTGGAGGAGGTCCACCGCCTCGTGCTCGAGGTGACCGCCGACGAGCTCCACCTCAGCGCGGACGTGAGCGCCCATGCACGCCGGCGTGAGGAGTCCCTGCGTGCGCTGGCGACCGAGGAGCTCGGCGACGGCCTGCGCGTCCACAGCCACGACGGGGTCACCGTCGTGGCGGCGGGGGAGGTGCGACCCACCGGGGGTGACCACTTCAAGGTGTTCACGCCCTACTGGCGGCGGTGGGTGGACGTCCCACGGCGTGATCCCCTGCCGGCGCCGAGCCGGGTGCCGACGCCGACGACGGTGGCCACCGGCCGCATCCCGGCGTTGGCGGACCTCACCGACGTGGACCGACTCGCTGACGAGCTGCCCATGGGCGGGGAGACGTCGGCGCGGGCCCGTGCCGAGTGGTGGTTCGACGGGCCCGTGGACGCCTACGACGACAGCCGCAACCACCTCGCCGTCGACGGCACCTCGAAGCTGTCGCACCACCTCCACCTCGGTGTCATCTCCGCCACCGAGCTCGCCGCGCGGGTCGACCGGCGCCAGCCCGGGCAGGAGGCGTTCCTCCAGGAGCTGTGCTGGCGGGACTTCAACCACCAGATGCTCGCGGCCCGGCCCGACCTGGTCGACACCGACATCCGGACCCAGGGGGACCGCTGGCGGGACGGCGAGCAGACGGCCGATGACGTGGTGGCCTGGAAGGAGGGCTGCACGGGCTACCCGGTCGTGGATGCCGGGATGCGCCAGCTGCGGCGCGAGGGGTGGATGCACAACCGGGCGCGGATGATCACCGCCTCGTTCCTGACCAAGCATCTCTACGTCGACTGGCGCGTGGGCGCGTGGCACTTCATGGACCACCTCATCGACGGGGACCTCGCGAACAACTTCGGCCAGTGGCAGTGGACCGCCGGGACCGGGACCGATTCCCGGCCGAACCGGATGTTCAACCCGGTCACCCAGTCCGAGCGGTACGACCCCGACGGGGTCTACCTCCGCCGCTACGTGCCGGAACTCGCCGCGGTGGACGACGCCCACCTGCACGCGCCGTGGGAGGGACGTGACACCCTGCTCGGTGCCGGCGAGGACTACCCACCGCCGGTCGTCGACCACCGCGAGGCCCGTGAGCGCTTCCTGGCCGCACGGGGCGCGTAGGCTCCGGTGGCTCGGTATGGGCGAGGTCGCCCGGCAGCCGGCGCCAGCGCCGGGGTAGGCTCCCGGACACGGTCGTCAGCGCCGGGACGCAACCGGGTTGGGAGACCAGGTGGGAGAGCAGGCAGCGCAGCAGCGGGGCGATGCGGCGGGGGAACCCTTCGCCGAACGCCTCAGCTCGACCGATGTCGCCTTCCTCGAGATGGAGTCGCCGACCCGCCACATGCACGTCGGCGGGTTGTTCGTCTTCGAGCCGCCGGATGATGAGCGGCACTTCTCCTTCGCCTCGTTCCTCGAGCTCGTCACCTCCCGTCTGCACCACATCCCGCGGTACCGGCAGAAGATCCTGCAGCCCGCCTTCGGGCTGACGGGGGCGGTGTGGGTGGACGACCCGGACTTCGATCTCTCCTACCACGTGCGCCACGCGGCCCTCCCGGCGCCGGGGACCACCGAGCAGCTCACCGAGTTCGCCACACGCATCCTCTCCCGACAGCTCGATCGTGATCGCCCGTTGTGGGAGCTGTACGTGATCGAGGGCCTCGAGCAGGGTCGGGTCGCGTTGCTGGGCAAGACCCACCACGCCATGATCGACGGGCTCGCCGGGATCGACATCGCGACGGTGATGTTCGACCTCGCGCCGGATGCCAGTGACGAGCTGCCGGACCCCGAGCCGTGGACACCCCGCCCGGCACCGTCCGAGTCCGCCCTGGCGGCCCGCACGATCCGTCACCTGGCCCGCAGTCCGGCCGAGGTCGCCGAGTCGCTCGGCCGCCTGGCCAGGACACCGAAGGCGGCCGCCGGCAAGGCCCTGGCGGTCGGTCGAGGCGTGGGTCGGGTCACGCGCTCGAACCTGCTGCGACCGGCACCTCGCTCGCCGCTGAACGTGCCACCCGGCCGGCACCGCCGGCTCGCCCTCCAGCGCGTGCCGCTGGAGGAGGTCAAGGCCGTCAAGGACGCCTTCCACACCACGGTCAACGACGTGATCCTGGCCGTGATCGCGGACGCGACCGGCAGGTACCTGCGACGGCGCGGCACCCGGACCGACGGGATGTGGCTACGGGCGATGGTCCCGGTCAGCACCCGCGACACCTCCGAGACCCATGCGCTCGGCAACCGGGTGGTGGCGGTGTTCGTGGACCTGCCGATGTTCGAGATGGACCCGATCCAGCGGCTGCGGGTCTGCCACGACGCCATGAGCGACGTCAAGTCCTCGCACGCGGCGGTCGGTGCGGGCTTCCTGCTCGGGCTCGGCGAGTTCGCGCCACCGACCATCCACGCGATGGCCGCCCGCGTCGCCGTCAACGCCCGACTGTTCAACTTCCTGGTGACCAACGTGCCCGGCCCGCAGCTGCCGATCTACTGCCTGGGCTCGCGGCTGCTGGGGGCCTTCCCCTTCACGCCGCTGGCGGCCAACCACAGCTACAGCGTCGGTGTCACCTCGATGGACGGGTGGATCAACGTCGGGATCACGGCGGACTACGACGCACTGCCGGATGTCAACGAGGTCCCGGCGATGGTGGCCGCGGCCCTGGCCGAGCTGGTGGCCAGCGCGGCCGCGGTGTCTGAGCGCGCTCGCCGGCTGGAGGCGTCGCGGCAGCGGACGGCGATCCCGACCGACGCACTGGACAGCGGCGGGGACGCTGCTGCGGTGAGCGACACCGGCTCGCAGGTGTGAGCGCGGAGGTGCAGCCGGTGGGTGGCGACATCGAGGTGGCGGTCCGCCGCCTCAGGCCGGACGCCGTGCTGCCCTCCTACGCGCACCCGGGCGACGCGGGCCTCGACCTCACCGCGGTGGAGGCGATCACGCTGGAGCCGGGGGCGCGCACGGCGGTGCCGACGGGCCTGGCGGTCGCGATCCCGGTCGGGTGGGTCGGGCTGGTGCACCCACGGTCGGGGTTGGCTCGTCGGCACGGTCTGACGGTGGCCAACGCACCCGGCACGATCGATGCCGGCTACCGCGGCGAGGTGCAGGTCCTGCTGATCAACCTCGGCGCCGAGACGGTGCACCTACCCGCTGGTGAGCGTGTTGCACAGCTGTTGCTGCAGCGGGTCGGGCAGGCCCGCGTGGTGGAGGTGGACGACCTCGGTGAGACCGTGCGGGGCGCAGGTGGCTTCGGGTCGACCGGGACGGCGCCACTGGTCTGACGTGGCCGGTCAGCGGCCGCTTCCGGGGGCGTACACTGCCGCTGGGTGCGGCTACGCGGCGCGGTTTGCCGAGGTGTGCCCGACGCGTTACCGTTCGCCGCCGCGCGCGGATGTAGCTCAGTTGGCTAGAGCGCCACCTTGCCAAGGTGGAGGTCGCGGGTTCGAATCCCGTCATCCGCTCCAGAATTCCCCGCTTTTGCGGGGTTTTCTCATTTCATGAGTAACATCTGAGTAACGGATTCCACGGTGACGTCACGATCCGTGCTCTTCGTCGGCGAGCAGTAGCTCCTCGAATCTGCGTGCAGCCGCCTCACCCATCCCGGGTAGCAGGTGCTGATACGTCCCCTGTGTGAACGCCGGTGAGTGGTGTCCGAGCCGCTCTTGGACGACCTTCGGCGGCTCACCGGATGCGAGCAGGATGCTGGCGTGCGTGTGGCGAAGATCCTGCAGGGGCCGGATGCGCGGGAGCCCGGAGTTCTGCACGAGATCAGTGAACCGTCGGCTGACGTGGTCCGGGTACCACCAGCGTCCAGGCGGGACGCCGCGTGTCCCCCAGGTCGGGTGGGCGAACACGAGGTCGTTGTCCTCCCAGTCCCGCCCTGCGGCCACGCGTTCATCCAGTTGTTCCATCTCGCGTGCCTTGAGGACCGTCGCAAGCTTGGGTCCGATATCGATCGCCCGGTAGCCATGCTCGGACTTCGGGGCGTCCTTGACGGTGGCTTCGCTCCCGACCTTGATGACGACCTGGCGGATCGACACGCGGTGACGGGGAAGGTCGAGGTCCATCCAGCGCAGGCCCAGGGCCTCGCTGCGG
>JAWOCZ010000300.1:0-6736 GCA_046483565.1 Nitriliruptoraceae bacterium | reverse complement strand
GCGACACCGCGGTCTTTGTTGTAGATCAGGGTCTCGTAGCTCATGTGTGACGCTCCTGTGCGCTGGTGATACCGCTAGCCGACGTAGTAGCCGCCGCTGACGCTGAGCACCTGCCCGGTGACGTGTCCCGACATCACGGGCGAGGCCAGGCCGACGATCGCGTTGGCGACATCGTCCGGGCGGCCGAACTTCCGGAGCGGGTACAGCTTCACGGCCCGCTTCTCGCGCTCCTCGAAGGCCGCCGCCGCGTCGCCACCCTGCGCCATGATCTCGGCCCGGTAGCGATCGTGCCGCTCGGTGATGGTCCGGCCGGGTGAGATGCAGTTGACCCGGACCCCCGCGGGGCCCAGACCGATCGCGGCGCTCTTGGTGAACCCGATGATCGCCGCCTTGACCGCACTGTAGGTCGTCTCGCGCTGCTGACCGCGACGCGCGGAGTCCGATGACAGGTTGACGATCGCGCCTCCACCGTGCTCACGGAGGTGGTTGCCGATGATCTTGCTGCAGTTGAGCGTGCCCTTCAGCGCGACGTCGATCAGGCCGTCCCACTCCTCGGGGTCCTCGTCCCAGAAGAACGGAGCGGTCGTCGAGGTCGGCAGCTTGGCGGCGTTGTTGATGAGGACGTCCAGACGCCCGAACGCCGTCAGGGCTTCGTCACGCAGTCGCTCGACGTCTGACATGGAGGTCACATCGGTGCGGACGAAGATCGCCTCACCGCCGGCCTCCACGATCTCCTGCGCTGCGGCCGGAACGGTGTCGTCGGCGCCGTCGCTGATATCCGCGATGACGATCTTCGCGCCCTCACGCGCGAAGGCGCGCGCGGTGGCACGACCGATGCCGCCGGCGCCGCCCGTGATGACGACCACCTGGCCTGCGAGTCCGAGGTCCACTTCATCCTCCGTCTGTCTGTCTGACTGTCTGTTGATCGGACGTTCTAGTGTTACCGGGTCGTGCGGTCGTGAGCTCAGCCGTCCTGGTCCGCGAGCCGCTCCCGCCGGATCGAGCCGCTGATGTTGCCGCGGAAGGGCGAGAAGTCGGGCGGACGCTTCTCCAGGAAGGCGTCCTTGCCCTCTTTCGCCTCGCCGCCGTCTTCGAAGAACTCCGGGTTGACGTCGTTGATGAAACCCATTGTGTCGATCCCGCGGTGATGGCTGTAGACCTCGCGGAACAGCCGCTTGAGCAGGGCGAGGCTCGTCGGGGAGCGCTCGATCAACTCCTGGCACCACTCGTCGACCTTGTCGTCGAGCTCAGCGTGCGGGATGGAGACGTTGGCAAGACCCAGCTCGACGGCCTCGGCTCCCGAGTAGCGGTGGCACAGCATCCACATCTCTTTGGCCCGCTTCAGGCCGATGGTGTAGGCGGCCGTCTGCACGAAGTGCCCGGCGTTCGGGGCCGCGACCCTGGGGCCGTTCTGTCCGAAGATCGCGTGATCGTCACAGGCGATCGTCAGGTCGCAGTGGTAAGCCAGGTGGTTCCCACCGCCGATCGCGTAGCCACAGACCCGGGCGATCACCGGCTTGGTGGTGTCCTCGATGCCGCCGTGGACGATGCCGAGGTGCTTGAACTCACCCGGCTTCTGCTTCTTGTCCGGGTGCTGACCGACATCACCGCCGGCGCAGAAGGCGCGTTCCCCCGCCCCGGTCAGGACGATGACACCGACCTCCGGATCCGCGTCGGCGTCCTCCACCGCCTCGTTGATCTCGGCCCACGTCTGCTGGGTGGTCGAGTTCATGCGATGCGGCCGGTTGATGGTGATCCACGCCGCGCCGCGGACACGATGGTGCTTCTCGTAGATGATCTCTTCGAACGACGACAGGTCTGCCATCTCGGCTCCTTCGGGTTCCGGGCCACCTGCCTGCGCAGGCCGGTCTGGGACGTTCGGTCGGGACGCACTTCCTCAGCTGGAGGGATCGGTCATCATCGATCGCCATCGACGTTCGTCTCATCGACGGCAACGACGCCCCGTCCGCCGAGTGGCCGTCCGTCGGCCGGGCGCGGCACGAGACCCCCATCAGGAGCGCCCACACAGCACGTGCGACGCAAGCGAGCGTCCCTGCCTGCAGCTTGCACCGTTGTGCCTCTCCCGCACGCGAACTGAGTTCCCATCAGAACGATAGCACCCAGCGCTCCGTAGAAGCACGCCGGGAGTCAACGGGATCGGCGAGGACGTTCTGATCATCCGTAATTGAGCTTGCCTGAAAGATCCCATGCCGAGGTGGCACGCGAGCGCCTGATCGCCACCGCCGCCCTCGTGCGGAGACCGGTGGCCGAGGTCCAACGCAGCGAGATCTCGCCCGGGGCGACCCGAGCCCCCTACTCGCGCGAGCTCGTAGCGTGGGCGGTCTCGGCGCCATCCGCGTGGTCGCCTGGGGTGGGCCTGGTCGCGAGCACGCGGGCCGGGGCGACCAGACGTTCCGGGTCGCCCACACCGGAGTCGGCGGGCCTGGTCCGCGACCGCCGGATCCACTTGTCCGCCTCGACCACCACGGGCACGATCGCTGCCAGGGCGATCGAGGCGAGCCACTGCGTTCCGGTGAGCGGCTGGGTCGCGAGCCCCCGTTGCAGGAAGCCGAGCTCCGTGGCGAGCACCAGCAGCGCCACCGGGATCGACAGGACCTTCAGCGCCGGCAGCAGTGGCGGGGCCAGGCCGCTGCCCGGGTCGCGGCGCATCACGAGGCCACCGCCGACGGTCGCGAGCCCGACGACCGCGAAGGCCATCGTCATCGACGCGCTGGGCGCGTCGGGACGCAGCGCATCGGGTCCGAAGAGCAGCGGGATCAGCGCGGCGACGAACATCACCGCGCCGTAGAGCAGCCACTGCCCAACCGCGCGGGGGTTGCTGATCGTGACCCTCGGGTCGCGCGGTGGCCGCTGCATCACGTCGGGGTCACCGGGGTCCGTCGCGATCACGATGACCGGGAACACGGCGATGAAGAAGTTCAGGTAGAGCACCATCAACGGGGTCATGGCCACCCCTTCGTTGAGGTTGACCACGCTGGCGGTGACGAACAGCAGGACGAGTGAGAGCAGCTGCGCCATCTGGTAGCGGACGTAGCCGGTGATCTTGTCGTAGATCCGCCGCCCGAGCTCTACGGCGTGGACCAGGGTGCCGAAGTTGTCGTCGGTCAGGATCATGCGTGCAGCCTGTTTCGTGACCTCGCTTCCGGTGCCCATCGCCACGCCGATGTCGGCCCGTTTGAGGGCTGCCGCGTCGTTGACGGCGTCGCCGGTCATGGCCACGACGCGGCCCTCGGTCTGCATCACCCGCGTCAGGCGCAGCTTGTCGTCGGGAGTGACGCGGCCGAAGACGTGGAGCTCGCGCAGCCGGCTCGCCAGCTCCTCATCGGACATGGCCTGCAACTCGGCGCCGCTGATCGCACCAGTCCCGAGCCCCAACGCGCGGCCGATCGCGCCGGCGGTGACGGCATGGTCGCCGGTGATCATCCGCACTTCGATGCCCGCCTGTCGCGCCGTCGTCACAGCCCGCTTGGCTTCGGGACGCAGCGGATCGATGATGCCGACCATGCCGACGAAGATCAGGTCCCGCACGGCGGACATGGGGTCGGCCAGGGCCGCGGGAACCTCGTCGTCGGTGAGCAACCGGGTGGCGAAGGCCAGGACCCGCAGGCCCTCGCCGCCCATCCGCGCGTTCGCGTCCTTCAGGCGTGCGTGGCCGGCGGCGTCGAGCGGCACGGTCGTCGTGTAGGAGCCGCCCTCCTCGGAGCACCGAGCCCGGACCACGTCGGGCGCGCCCTTGACGAGGCAGACGACGCGCTCGGTGTCGTCGACCATCACGCGGTGGAAGGTCGCCATGAACTTGTACTCGGAGTCGAACGGCACCTCGGCCAGCCGCGGGTACGCGCGGCGCGACTCGACCGCGTCGACATCGAGCTTCGCAGCCAGCACCACCAACGCGGCCTCGGTCGGGTCCCCGACCACCTCGCCGTCGTCTGACACGGTCGCGTCGCTCGCCAACACGAGCCCGTAGGCGAGCGGGGTGAAGTCGGGCACGTGCACACCGGCTGCGGCACGGATGTGCCCGGTCTTGCGGTAGCCCTCACCCTCGACGGTGAACCAGTGGCCGCCGATGTACATCGTGGACACCATCATCTCGTTCATCGTCAGCGTGCCGGTCTTGTCGCTGTTGATGGCGCTCGTCGCCCCGAGGGTCTCCACGTCGCTGAGGTTCTTGACCACGGCCTGGGCGTCGGCCAGTTGCCGGGCACCGTGGGCGAGCATCGAGGCGACGAAGGTCGGCAGTCCGGTGGGGATGGCGGAGATCGCCATGGCGATGCCGAGCAGCAGCACGTCGCCCGTCTCGAGGTCGCGCGTGAGGCCGACCGCCACGATCAGCGCGACCGCGGTCCAGGCGATGATGCCGAGCAGCCGGGTCAGCGAGTCGAGCTCCTGCTGCAGCGGTGAGCGGGTGCGTGTCACCTCCGTCAGCATCGTCGCGATCTGGCCCATCTGGGTCCGCATCCCCGTGGCGGTCACGACCATCACCGACGTTCCCCGGGTCACGGAGGTGTTCTGGAACAACAGGTTCGTCCGGTCGCCGAGCGGGACGTCCTGGGCGTCGAGCACCCCGGCAGCCTTGGTCACCGGGACGCTCTCGCCGGTCAGCGCAGCCTCCTGCACCTCCAGCGTCGCGGCACGCACGATGCGGCCGTCGGCCGGAACCAGGTCGCCGGCCTCGACGGACACGATGTCGCCGGGGACGAGCCCCGCCGCCGGCTGCAGTGTCAGCTCGCCGTCGCGTCGGACCCGGCAACGCGACACCTGGAGCTGGGAGAGCGCGTCCACGCTGGCGCGCGCCCGGAGCTCCTGGCGGGCCCCGAGGACCACGTTCAGGACGACGAGCGCCGCCACCACGACGCCGGTCGCCGCCTGGTCGATCAGCAGGCTCACGATGCTGACGACGACGAGCATGAGGTTCATCGGATCACGCAACTGCAGGAGCGCGACGGCCAGCAGCGATGGCGGGGCTTCGCCGGTGATCTCGTTCGGTCCGTAGCGCGCCTGCCGGGTGGCGACCTCGGCGGCGCTGAGTCCGTGGGTCACGTCAGTGCCCAGTGCGGTGACCACCTCCAAGGCGTCGAGCGCGTGGGGGGCGGCGAGCTCCACCTCGGGGGAGACGTTTTCAGACATCCGGTTGGTCCTCCTGCCATCGGTCACCGCATCGCGGGGCCACATGTTCGCAGGTCATGGCCGACTCGGGCACGAGGACGCGGATGGGACAGCATCCCCAGCACGCAGTCGCACCGTGCATGGGTCGCGGTGGCGAGCGCCGGATACGTTCGGTCCGCACCCCCGTCCCTGTTCGGGCCGACATCGCCACGCTGCCTGCGTGCGTCGTGTCCACGGGCGTGTTCGGTGTGGAGCCCTGTCGGAGGGCTGCCGGATTGGTAGGAGAAGGTCGGTGGAAGGTCCTCGAACTCGGCTCCTCTCGGAGACCGCTCGTCGGCTCGATGAGCCGGGGGTAGCGGCCGAGTTGCTGACGGTGGCCTGTCGACGGGCCGGCGTGCGACTGCTCGATCATCACCGCCGCAGCGTGCACCGCCGCGGCGGTCGGTCGGTCTCCCACGTGTTCGAGGCGCGCATACAGACCGCCGATGAGCGCCGTGAGGTGTTGCTGGTGGCGCACGCGGACGCCCGGGGGCTGCCCGACGGGGCCTTCGTCCTGGAACACGGCGACGCCCGCATCGCTGTCTGGCGTTTCCCCCACGATCCCTATCTGCCAGGACTCCCGCCGGCGATCGATGCCGGCCGGGTGCGTGAGCTGCTCGAGCGCTTGGGCGCGCCGTCGGGTACCCCGCGACTGCGGACCCGGGCCTATCGGCCGTCGCGTCGCGCGGTCGTCGAGATCACGGTGGCCGACAACGCGTCGTCGCGTCGGGTGCTCTACCTCAAGGTGCTCTCGGGCAACCGTGCCACGGCGCTGGCGGACCGCCATCGCCAACTGGTGGACCACGTGCCCGTCCCCCGGGTGATCGGCGTCGCTGATGGGCAGGGCATCGTCGCGCTGGAGGCGCTGACGGGCCGCACGTTGCGGGAGGCGGCGACCGAGGGCGCAGCCGTGGCCGAACCTGCGGCGCTGCTGGATCTCTCCCGCAGGCTCCAGGCCAGCGAGCTGGTGTCCGACCGTTCCCCACGCGCCTTCGCCGATCCGGGGCGGCACGTGGACCTGCTGTGCGAACTCGCTCCGGAGGCTGAACGCACGGTTCGTCACGTCGCCGACGAGGCGATGCGTGTGGACGGGCCCGTCGGCGTGGTCCACGGCGATCTCCACACGGGCCAGATCCTCGTCGACGACGGCGCCATCGTGGGACTACTCGACATCGATGGGGCGGGCGACGGTCTGCTCGCCCACGACGCTGGAAGGCTCGTCGCGTACCTACAGGTCATCGGGGAACTGCGACCCGATGCGAAGGACCGACTGGAGACGTACGCGGCTGAGATCGCCGACGTCTACCGCCCGGAGGTCGGCCGCACGGCGCTGGCCCGCGCAACGGCTGGCGCCTGGCTGGCACTGGCCACGTCAGCGCACCGATCGCAGGAAACCGACTGGCCCGCCACGACCCGACGAAGGATCGACCGCGCCGCCGCTGCCCTGCAGGGCTGACGCGACGACGCGATCGTGATCGATGGGCGTGACCGCTTCCGTTCGTCGATCAGCTGTCAGCGGAGTCGGGGGAGTCCACGCTGTCGGGACTGTCGGAACTGTCGTCGCTGTCCG
>JAWOCZ010000190.1:0-4977 GCA_046483565.1 Nitriliruptoraceae bacterium | reverse complement strand
TCGTGGAACCTGATCCGGGGGAGATCCAACCCGGGCCACTGCCGCCGCCACCGGTCGGTGATGCGCTGCGGGTGCCAGGCCTGGCCGTCCGGACCGGTGAAGACGACCCCGCAGCTGCTGCGCGGCAGCCCGTCGAGCGCCTCGGCCGTGCCCTGGTCGAGGTGGAGCACCCGGGACCGGCCGTTCTTGGTGGACTTCAGCTGTGGGCGCCCGTTGGCCACCGACAGGCTCCTCGCCACCCATAGCTGTGGCACGGCCAGGTCGATGTCGGCCCAGGTCAGCCCCAGCAGCTCCCCGCGCCGCATCCCGGTCGCCAGCGCCAGCCGAAACAGCACGTGGAGGTCGTCGTTGGCGCTGACGGCCAGGAAGTGCTCGACCTGCTGCGCGTCCCAGACGTGCAGCTTCGGCCGCTCCAGGCCAGCCGAGGAGCTGATCTTCGGCAGGGTCGCCCGGCTTGCCACGTTCTCGCTGAGCACGCCCTCGCGGACCCCGTCGGCAAGCGCCTTGTGCAGCACCGAATGCGCATAGGCGATCGTGCGCGGCGACAACGGGCCGCCCCGGCGCGCGCCCGACTCGAGGAGGCGGACGTAGTGCAGGTTGAGCTGCCGCACGGTCAGTTCGCCGACGCGGACGTGCCCGAGCCCGGGTCGGAGGTAGGCCCGGGCCATGTTCTGGTAGCCGTGCCAGGTGGTGAGCTGGAGCCGGGTCTTGAGCAGCACGAACCACTCGTCGAGGTAGTCGTCGAGGCACTGGTCGGCGGTGTCCATGCCGACACCCTGCCTGCTCGAGCCGCTCGTGCGGTTCCGGATCGTGTCGGGCCTGTGGATGACGGTCGGTGCCGGCGCCATCGTCGGCCGCGCCGGTGCCGACGTCGCAGCTGGCTCACCGGGTCAGGCCCGCGGCTCCGGCGAGATGATGGGGACCTGCGCAGGGATCGGTCGGACCTCGACGCCGAGCTCCGTCAGTAGCCGGACCGCAAGGTCGGTGTCGAGCGGCTGCGCGGTCGTCCGCATCCCCGCCGGTGCGCGGCGATGCAGCCCCGCCGCACCGAACAGGGCCCGACCTGCCAGCGCCTGGGTGGGGTCACCGCGCAGGCGGTGGCGCACGCCACGCCAGCCCGCACGCCGCAGTGCTTTGGCCCACTTCCGCGGACGGGCGTAGTTGGTGGTGGAGTGGAGTTCGGCGTTGACCCCGAACCCCGTGGCGGCTGCGGCGGTGAGGTCGGCGGTCGCAGGGGAGGAGCGGACGGTCACGACGGTGTGGAACAGCTCCTGCAGCCGCTCCGCGACCACCACCTTGGTCGGCAGTCGCAACAGCTTCTCGACCAGCGCCCCGCGGACGTCGTCCTCAGCCAGATAGCACGTCCCGAGCGGTGCGGTCAGGTCGAACCTGCCACCGGGCGCGTCGTCGGCCTCGACCGACGCGAACCACCAGCTGCCGGGCCACTCCGAGAGTCGGTGCAAGCGCGTGACCGGGCCAGCGGCGGGGAAACCGTGCAGCTCGCTCGGTGGGTCGCCCAGCCCGGATGCGACGGTGCTCACGACGCGGTGCGCTCGACCGCGGCCCGCTCCTCCACCCCGAGCGACGCCGCGACCTCGGCTGCCAGGCGCTCCACTGCTGCCGCATGACCGGCGCGCAGGAGATCGAGCGGGCGGGCGCCGCCGTCGTCCGAGGTCGAGGTCGTGAGCCAGGCGGCGATCGTCCAGCCGGTGACCGGGCGGGTGGGGTCGAAGCCGGCGGACGAGAGGACCCGTGGGAGGTGGTACAGGACCTCCGGCTCGAACTGCCAGGCGGGGTAGACCAGCCGTGGTCGGGCGGTGCCGTCGCTGGCCAGGCGCAACCCGAGCAGCCGTCCGCTCGCGACCCGCTGCGAGACCGCCTGCTTGGTCACGCCTCCGAGGGCGACCCGGGCACCGTCGGTGTCGAAGAACGGCCCGACGTCCTGCGCCCACGCCGGTCCGGCGGCGGCCAGCATCGCGGCGCGTTCACCCGCGGCCTCCGGTGCTGTGGCGGGGATGCCGTCACGCTCCAACAGCACGCGCAACCGCCGCTCGTAGGCCACGGCGGACCGGGCGGCGTAGTCGGCGCTGGTGAGTGTGGGCATCATGCGTGCAGGGTAGGTGGTCAAGGCTGTCCAGTAAAGGCAGTCAAGCATTCTCCTCCGCTCGGGCAGGCACTGCGGCCGGGTGGCGTAGGCTGCCGGGCCGGGTCGGACCGAGCTCCGGCTCGACCACGCCAGCTGCGACGCATGCCGTCGGTGTCGCCGCAGGACCGGGGGACAGCGTTGGGAACCGAAGAGCTCGAGGTCCGCGAGGCGGCGGACGCGGATCTGCCGCGGATCCTCGAGTTGCTGCAGTCCTCGCTCGGCTGGGTGCCCGACGAGCAGTACGCGGCGTTCTACCGCTGGAAGCACCACGACAACCCCTTCGGTCGTTCCCCGGCCTGGGTGGCGGTGACCGAGGACCGGATCGTGGGGCTGCGGGTGTGGCTGCGGTGGCGGTTCACCGACGGTGCGCGGATCTGGGAGGCGGTGCGGGCGGTGGACACCGCCACCCACCCCGACTTCCAGGGCCGTGGGATCTTCCGGCGGTTGACGACCTCCTCGCTCGAGGAGCTGCGCGAGCAGGGCGTCGCGCACGTGTTCAACACGCCCAACGAGCAGTCGCGTCCCGGCTACCTCAAGATGGGCTGGGAAGCGGTCGGCAAGCTGCCGGTGGCCGTGCGGTTCCGCTCGCCCGTGGCCGCCTTGACCGCGCTGCGGGCGCGGGTCCCGGCCGACAAGTGGTCCCTGCCGAGCGCGGCCGGTAGTCCGGCCCTGGACGTCCTCGCCGACGACGCCGAGGTCGCGTCGCTGCTGGCCCGGATGCCGTCCACGGGCATCCGCACCGACCTCGACGTCGAGGTGCTGCGGTGGCGCTACGGCTTCGGCCCGCTGCACTACCGCGGGGTGAAGATGCGGGACGGCGGTGGCATCGGGCTGTTCCGGCTGCGTCGTCGCGGACCGGCGCTCGAATGCGTCGTCGGACACCTGCTCGCACCCGACGACACCGCCCGCGGCCGGCTGCTCACCCGCATCGCCACGGTCAGCAGCGCGGACCAGGTCCTGCAGATCACCGACCGTCCGTACCTGGCCGGCGGCTACCTGCCGCTGCCCGGCGGGGGACCGGTGCTGACCTGGCGGGCGATCAACGAGACCACGATGCCGCCGCTGGCGGAGTGGCAGCTGACCATGGGCGACGTCGAGCTGTTCTGAGCACGACCGCGCCGAGCAGAGGGGGAGCGATGGTGAGCGCGATCACCGGGCCGCGGTTGCGCCGGGGCGTCAAGGGAGTGCTGGCGGCGCCGGCGCAGCTGCGATCTGGCCGCGCCGAGTCGAGCGCGACGGGGACGAGCGTGCTGATCTACCACCGGGTCGGTGGCGGTACCCCCGACGAGCGGGACCTGGAGACCGAGCAGTTCGAGGCGCAGCTCGAGGAGCTGCAGCGCTGCCGGGTCGTGTCCCTGGACGCCGCCCTGGATGAGCTCGACCGTGGCGACGACTCGCCCAAGGTCGTGCTGACCTTCGACGACGGCTTCGCCGAGGTGTACACGACCGCGTGGCCGCTGCTCCGCGACGCCGGGCTGCCGTTCACCCTCTACGTCACCACCGCCTACCTCGACGGTGTCATGCACTGGCCCGGCTCCACCTCCCAGCACCCCGGTCCGGCGCTGACCTGGCAGCAGCTCGAGGAGTTGGCCGCCTCCCCGCTGGTCACGATCGGCAACCACACCCACACCCACGCCCGGCCGGAGGCGCTCACGGCCGAGGAGCTGGACACCTGCTCGGAACTCCTCGAGCAGCGGCTCGGGAGCTCCCCCGAGCACTACTGCTTCACCTGGGGGGTGCCCGTGCCCCAGGCGCGGCCGCTGTTGGCGGCACGTTTCCGGTCCGTGGCCACCGGGCTGGTCGGCCGCAACCGACCGTCCACCGACCGGCTGGGCCTGCATCGCATCCCGGTGCGCGGCACCGATCCGTTGCCGTTCTTCCGGGCCAAGCTGGCCGGCGGGCTCGGGCCGGAACGGGCCTACGAGCGAATCGTGCAGACCGCCAAGCGTGTCGGCGCACGTGGCTGAGCGGTTCTACCCTGCCGGCGAGGACGGAGGGCGGCGGTGGCCGGGTTCACGGTGTGGGGGGCGCTGAGCTTCAGCGTCCTCGTGCTGCTGACCGCTGCCCTGCTGCATCGCGCGGTGGCCCGTGAGTCCGACGTGTTCATCGCCCGGGTCATCCTGCTGGGCTTCGCCGCCAAGCTCGTGGGCACCGCCGCGCGCTACTGGACCATCACCGAGCTCTACGGCCGCGGGGACGCCCTTCGCTACCTCAGTACCGGCACGGAGATCGCCGCGGGGCTGCGGGAGGGGTCGCTGCCGGAGAGCGCGTGGGCGACGGGCACGCCGTCGATGGAGTTCCTGGCCGGGATCGTGTTCGCGGTCACGCAGCCGCGGATGCTGCACGGGTTCCTGCTCTTCAGCCTGCTGTCGTTCCTCGGCGCCTACCTCGCCTTCCGGGCCTTCACGCTGGCGTTCCCCGAGGGGGACCGCCGCCGGTACTCGGTGCTGGTGCTGCTGTTCCCGACGATGGTGTTCTGGCCATCGAGTCTCGGCAAGGAGTCCTGGCTGGTGTTCGGCCTGGGCGTCGCCTCCTACGGCGGTGCCCGGCTGTTGCGACGGCTGCGTGGCGGCTACGTGCTGGCCATCGCCGGGGTCGCCGGGGTCTTCCTGATCCGGCCCCACATGGGAGCGCTGCTGGCACTCACGCTGCTGATCGGGTTCGCCGTCCGGTTCCGGGACCCGGACGTCCAGCGCGGGGCGACCGCCTGGGTGATCGGTCTGGTCATCCTGGGGGCGGGTGCGGGCTACGCGTTGGACAACTGGGGCGAGCTGCTCCCGAAGGACGAGGAGATCGAGGGCGGCACCTTCGACCAGGTCACCGGCGAGACC
>JAWOCZ010000141.1:0-11263 GCA_046483565.1 Nitriliruptoraceae bacterium | reverse complement strand
CGGTTCCGTCCCACGCTGCTGACGATGCTGGGAACGGTCGTGGCGGCCTCGCTCGCGGCTTCGCTGCTGCTCACCGAGCGCATGGGCCCTGCCGCGTACTACGCCACCCACACGCGACTGTGGGAGATGGGTGTCGGAGCGCTGCTCGCGTTCGGCGTGCCGCACCTGCACCGACTGCCGCGGTGGGCCGCCGAAGTGCTCTCCGTCGCAGGTGTGACCGCCATCGTCGCCGCGGCCGCGTCCTACGGGGCCGACTCGGCCTTCCCCGGGTGGCTGGCGCTGGTCCCCGTGCTCGGTACCGCCGCGGTCATCATCGGCGGCCACGGCGAGCGAACGGTGCTGTCGTCGCTACTCAGCCTCTCCCCGATGACCGCGCTCGGCCGCTGGTCGTACGGCTGGTACCTGTGGCACTGGCCGGCGATCGGCCTCGCTCTGCTCTGGAACGAGCAGCAGGCGGTGCCAGTGTCCCGCGGCACGGTCGTCGCCGGCGCCGTCGTTGGATCCCTCGTCCTGGCGATCGGCTCGTACCGGCTCGTGGAGACGCCACTGAGGTACGCGGCCTGGCTGCGTCGGGGCGTGAGGCCGAGCCTGGCGATGGGAGCGACGTTGACGCTCGCACCCGTCGCGCTGATCGGGGTTGCCCTGCTCGCCGACACGGGCCTGGGCGGGACGGCGGTGACGGCGACGGGGTCGGGACCCGGCGACGAAGACGTCACGTTGGCACGTGCCCAAGGCTGGGAGCTCGGCGTGCCGCAAACACCGATGACACCGGCGGAGGCCGCCGAGGATCGCGGCGACCTTGGACGTCCGTCGTGCCACGTAAGGCAGCCAGATACAACGCCAGCGTCGCCACAGGGATGCACGTTCGGAGACCCTGATGGGTCGGTGCTGGTCGTCCTGGCCGGGGACAGCCATGCCCACCACTGGCTCCCGGCGCTGGACGTCATCGGCCGGGAACGCGGCTTCGCCGTGCTCCTCGTCTCGAAGAGCGCTTGTACCCCGATCGAGGTCCCGATCTGGAGCCGCAGTTTCGAGCGGCCCTACTCGGAGTGCGCCGAGTGGCGCGAAGCCACCTTCGACCTCGTGCGGTCGCTGGAACGCCCTTTGGCAATGGTTGTGATCGGTCGTTCGCAGGGATACCGAGACATACTCCTCGACTCGGGTGAGTCGCGGGTGGATGACCTCTCGGAAGCAACGCATCTGTGGCGAGACGGGAGCTATCGAACTCTCAACGCATGGGCGCAGCTCTCGCCGTTGGTCGTTGTCCTGCGAGACATACCGCGGGCACGCGACGATGTGCCGACCTGCCTCTCGGACAACCCCTCATCGCCGGAGCGATGCTCGTTGGACCTCACCCAGGACTGGGGTAGCGACGCGTGGCAATACTCCGGCGAGTGGTCCGCGGCACAGACCCTCGACGCCGACATCGCCTTCGTCGATCCAACTCCGCTCGTCTGCGACGCCAGGGAGTGCCCCATGGTGACCGAGGCAGGCATCATCAAGTACCGAGATCGGCACCACCTGACCGCCACCTTCGCACGGTCGCTCGCCCCGGGCTTGGACAATCTCCTACCGGCAATCTCTCCCGCTCCCTGAGTGGGCGCCGCTTCCCGCGGGAGGCAGCTTGCGATGCGACTGGCCGCCGCGGTTGTGACGGAGCCCCGGTCCGTCGCCGGCCTCTCGATACGCCTAGAGCCCTCCGGCGGGGCACCCGCGCCAACGCTCCACCTAATTCCGACCGCGGAGGCGCACGGGCGGCCCAACACAGGCCCACCGACCGACGTCGGTGAGCCAAGAGCCGGGTCAAGAGCCGGGACGGGGCATCCTTCGGCATCCTTGGCGAATGCGCCGTCATCGGGAAAGCGGACGCACCACGAGGGTGCCGTGGACTGGAGGTCGCGGTCAGTAGGCTGCGCCGTGGGCGGTGCGAGCCGCGTCAGTAACTCGTCAGGAGTGTCCGTTGGAGGATCCGCAGGTCCGTGAGCGAGGAGCCGCCAACGACGTGCGCGGTTCGGGGGAAGCAGTCGCCGAAGCCAAAGACCTCGCCCAGCTCCGAGAGGAACTGGAAGCATCGCACCGTCTTCGACGCGAGATCGCGAAGCAGTTCGAACGCGAGAATCAGGAGCTTCGCCAGTCCGTCGACAGGCTGGCGTTGCGGGCTTGGCGGTACCAGTACGACGCCACGCTCGCAGAGTGGAAACTCCAGTCACTCCGCCAACGCCGCTGGTGGCTCCTGGGCTCACTGCTGGGGGAGATCAAGCGGTCCCCGAGCTACCTCCTGCGCCTTCCCCTGGACCTGTTTGGTCTGCTCCGCCGCCGCCCAAAGCGGCTCCCCCGCCCACCCAGGCCCGAACCCCCGGCGAAGCTGGTGCGAGGCACTCCCGAAGCACTGGTGGAACTGTCGAAGCTTAGGATCAGCGATGTCTCGCCGGTCCCGAGGCGGCTGATACTGGTCGCGTGTCTCCTGGACGATCGGGGTGTCCGAGACTTCGAGCACGAATGGCAGTGCATTCGACTGACCCCATCGAACTGGGAGGAGAGCCTCCAAGCAGCTCAACCGGACCTGTTGTTCGTGTCACTGCATGCGTTGGCCGGAGCTGAGGACTGGGTCACGTCGTCTTCCATGGACCATGAGCCCGCACGAACGGCCCTCGATGGGATCATCGAGCATGCCAGCGCCCACGGTGCGACCACCTGCATCTGGGTTGACGATCGGACCGAGGCCCAGAGCGGGCGATGGAACGCGGTGGTCGCCAGCTTCGATGTCGTCCTGGGCATCGACGATGACATCACCGAAGCACTCCGTGGGCTGGACGGACCCGAGGTGGTGATGACCCTCGGCCCATCGTTCCAGTCGCGGTTGGCGAATCCGCGCTCCCACGCCGGCCGCCGGCGGCGCATCGGTCTGAGTCCGGTTCGGGAACCTCACGAGGAAGGGTTGCTTCGAGTCGCCGAAGCGCTCAGGGCCGAGCCTGTCGACGTCCTCTCGGAGCGAGCCGACTTCGCGGCGGCCAGGGCCAGCGACTTCGCCGTCATCGTGGATGCCAGCAGGTCCCCCAGCGTCGAGATGCTTGAGCGGGTGCTCGCCAACGCGGCGGGCGGCACACCGACCGTGACCGCCGGCTCCTGCCGGCTCCCTGACCACCTCACAGATGCAACGGTCCGGTCATCCGGCGAACGAAGCCAACGCCTCGCACTGAGGGCACTTCGAGACTCCGAAGCCCTACGAGCCAGGCAGAGCCACAAGGCGCTCAGGGTGTCGATGCGAGACGGATCCACCCGGGTCCAAGTCGACGGGCTACTTCGAGCAACAGGGCTCGACAGAGGCCCCTCACTGCCAGGCCTGTCCCTCGTCATCCCCACCAATCGGCCGCAGAACATCGAATCGGCACTTGCCGGCGTTGCGCGCCAGACGTATGTCCGACTCGAGGTCGTCCTGGTGCTGCATGGTATAGAAGTTGATGAAGGGTGGCTGAGGGACACAGCCAGCGAGCTCGGCATCCGTGAGTTCGCCATCGTGCGCGTTCCCGCAGACCTACCCCTCGGCGAGGTTCTCAACATCGGCTTCTCCTCCTGCAGCTACCCCTTCGTCGGCAAGATCGACGACGACGATTTCTACGCTGCGGAGTACGCCCATGACCTGATGTCCTGCTTTGAGTTCGCCGATACAGAAGTTGTGGGCAAGTGGACCCACTACGCATACGAGTCAGCGAACAACGAACTCTATCTTCGATACCCGGGTGCTGATTTCACGTTCCAGAGGCTCGTAGCTATCAGTACGCTTATGTTCAAGCGAGAGGTGCTAGAGCAGGTCAGATTCCCTCCCTACCGTTCGGGTTCGGGGAGCGCCTTTCTGCACGAACTGAGACGAAAGGGTGGCCGAGTATTCTCAGGAGATCGGTACAACTACATGTACGTGAGGAACAGCAACAGCCAGCACACGTGGAGGTTCGACGAGTTCGAGATCGCCGCCCACTCGCATCTCATCTGTCGCGGCATGAGCATCGATGAGGTGATCGCATAGGGCTTGCCGCCAGCCCCCTGCCGAAGCACAAGGAGTCGAGTGGTGACTGAGCAGCACACAGATGCCTCACACGGTGACCCATCAGCCTCGCAGGCACCCTCGCTGATCGAACTCGAAGCGATGCTCACGGCTGGCCAACTCGAGGAAGCAGCCGCGGCACTCCGCGATCTCGGACCTCTGCAACGGGAGGATTCGAAAGTCGCCGCGATCGCCCGCGGAGTGTTCTCACAGCTCGGTGAGGTGTCCCGGGCCCTGGGCGAGACGAACCGGCTCGCCCGCACAGGCTCGCCGTCAAGACTCCGGCAGGCCCGATTCGCCTTCGGGCGACTCCGAGAGACCGATCCGACCTGGCTCCCTCATGTTCCATCACGCTCCGACCCTGCCCCAGAAGCCAGGCCGGGCAGGGTCCTGCACCATCTAAAGGAGTCGCTGCCCTACGCAGAAACCGGCTTCACCTTCCGAAGCCGCATGACACTGCAGGCTCAACAGATGGCAGGCTTCGAGCCGGTCGTTGCGACCTCTTTGCAGTTCCCGTTGAGTCGCGGGATCGTCGACGCCCCATCGGAGGAGCCGGTCGAGGGCATCCGGCATCACCGACTGCTCGACACTTCGCTCCCCGACGACCTCTCGCGCGAGCCTTACGACCTCGTCCTCGATCGGCAAGCAGAGCTCTTGTCGCGTGTCGCTGCCGCCGAAGCACCCAGCGTCATTCAGGCCGGTACCGGCTACCGCGGCTACGAAACGGCACTCTGCGCGCTGGCTGTGGCGAAGAGTGTCGGAGTGCCGTTCGTCTACGAGGTCCGTGGTTTCCAAGAAGCGACCTGGACCAGGAGCAACCATCTCGCGGAACAAGGTGAGTACTACGCGCGCCGACGGGCACAGGAGAAGCGCTGCTTCTTGGAGGCAGATGCATTGATCACCATCGGCGAGGCGATGAAGAAGGAGATGGCCAGCCGAGGTGTCGACCCGACCTCGATCCATGTCGTCCCGAACGCTGTCGATATCGAGAGATTCACGCCCAGACCGAAACGACCTGATCTGCTCCAACACTACGATCTGGAGGGTAGATTCGTCGTCGGTTACATCTCGAACCTCGGTCGACGCGAAGGCATCGATACACTCATCCTGGCGGTCGCCGAGGCTGCGAAGAGAGTGCCTGACATCGCATGCCTTGTCGTTGGGGATGGGCCCGAGAGGACCGAACTCACCAAGCTCGCGGCATCTCAGGCCAATGGTGAGCAGATACATCTCGTCGGACACGTCCCGAACTCCACGATCGAGGACCACTACGCGCTCATCGATCTGTTCGTCGTGCCCCGCAAGGAAGACAGGGCGGCACGGCTCGTGACACCGCTGAAGCCGCTTGAAGCCATGGCGATGGGTCTCCCCATCATCACGTCGGATCTGCCTGCCCTGCAGGAGATCTCCTCCCCCGGGGAGAGAGGCCTGGACTTCGCCTCCGGAGACCCACGTGATCTTGCGCGTGCGATCGTGGACCTCGCGGAGGACGGGGGCTCAGCCCGACGGTTCGCTGCGGCGGGACGCGAGTGGGTACGGAAGAATCGCACCGTAGAGTCGAACGCTGAGCGCTATCGATCGATCCTGTCGGCGATAGCTTGACCCGGACGCCAGGTGTGCCCCGAGGCGAGAGAGCGGCGTCGCACGACCCTTACCGCACCAAGCACGATTGCTCTCCAGGGAGAACGATGGATATCGTCCATGTCGTCGGTGCACGTCCGAACTTCATGAAGGCTGCACCTGTCTTCGAGGCTCTGTCCAGGTTGGGGTCGTCGCAACAGGTCATCCACACCGGGCAGCATTACGATGAGAAGCTCTCGGCCATCTTCTTCGAACAGCTCGAGCTGCCAGAACCGGACATCAACCTCGGCGTGGGATCAGGATCGCATTCCGAACAGACGGCGCGGGTTCTCCTCGGGCTAGAGCAGACGGTAGACACGGACGCCACGGCTGCGGTCATCGTCTACGGCGACGTCAACTCGACCCTTGCCGCCGCCCTGCTTTGCGCCAAAGAACGGCTCCCCTTGGTGCACGTCGAGGCGGGGCTACGCAGTTTCGACCGTTCCATGCCGGAAGAGGTCAACCGTGTTCTCACTGACGCGGTAGCGGATCTGCTGCTGATCACCAGCCCCGAGGCGTACGCCCATCTGGCAGATGAAGGCGTCGACACCTCGCGGATCCGCTTCGTTGGGAATCCGATGATCGACACCCTGCTGAGGCATCGTGATCGCTTCGTCGCTGCTGAACCGGTGGCAGCCCTCGGATTGCCAGAGGACTACGGCGTCGTCACGCTGCACCGCCCGTCGAACGTCGATGAGCCAACCGCTGCAGGACACGTCGTTGAGGCACTCCGTGCGATCAGCCACGACCTGCCGCTGGTGGTTCCACTTCACCCGCGTGGTCGTGAACGCCTCCGATCACTCGGACTCGAGGAGGCCAGCGGCATCCGCGTCATCGAACCGCTCGGCTACCTGGAGTTCCTCTCCCTGGTTTCCAGAGCCAAGCTCGCGATAACGGACTCCGGCGGGGTACAGGAGGAGACCACGATCCTCGACGTACCTTGTCTCACCGTTCGCCCCAACACCGAGCGACCGATCACGGTCACGCACGGGACCAACCAGCTCTGCACGCCAGAGTCGCTCGGCCGGGAGGCGCAGGCCATCCTGTCCGGCGAGCGTGTGTTTCCCGAGGATCGTCCACCGTTCTGGGACGGGCGAGCCGGGGAGCGCATCGCGGCCGCCGTCCTGGACCTGGTCGCGGAACACGCAGGACAGGTGTAGAACGCCGGACCCCGTGATGGCCGCAGTCAACCGGCCATAGGTCCGATCACCAGCGCGGGGTGCAGTCCATCGATCGGGACGAACCTGCTGCCCGCGAGTGTGCTGAATCCGAAGCGCCGTGCGGGCGACGAGCCCGCTTGGAGGCTGCTCTCACGCCCGCCGAGCAAGGCCACCGACGCGGGATCCTGGCGCAGTTCCTCAGCTGTCTCGGTCGCAGATCGCAAAGCGGATAGGAATGTCGAAAGGGCTGCGCCGTCCGCGGCGATAGCGAGGGTGCGTCCCGCAGTGTCCACGCAGCCGCTTGGCGCGCCACGACCCGACCAGTGGATCGTCCACGTGTGACCTGCATGAACGGCCAGCACAGGTGCGCCGTCGCCGCACGTCAGCGCTCTCAACATACGGGACGGCTCACCCATGGCGACAGCAGTTCCTCCGGTCCACCAGTCGCCGTGCTCTGGATCGCCATCCGGCCCCCGGATGAGCACGACACAGGACGGAGTCTGAAGGCGGTAGTCATCCCCAACCGGCGTAACGGCCACGACCCCCCTCTCAGGGAACCAGTACTGGATCCCGCCGACCGTTCGGCTCGACCAGCCGGGGACCACAGCCGGAGCCAGCCGGGCGGCGACGGCCACGAAGGGGAGCACCTCGATGCCGTGCTCACGAGCCCCGGCTGGCAGGTCCGGTGGGGTGATGAACCGATCAGCCGTGCTGGACGTCGAAGGAGGTGGCGTCACCGTTCGCTCCCGAGTTGGGACGCCCCCGAGCGGGTGGAGGATCCCGCCACTGCGGGGGTCAGCCCTGAGAAGGATCACCGCGCGGTCTCTTGCCAGCACGCGCTCGGCGACTGCGGTCGCCGTCGTTTCGGCCGGGTATCGACCCTCGTGGGTGACGAGGAGCACCACCCGGAACGGTTCCGGGGCGCGGTCTGTCGTTCGCCGAGCGCTGGCGGTCTCGCTCGTAACCGGTCCACCGACCGCTTCCCTCGCCACCGCCTCGCTCACCTCACAGAGGTGCACGGTGGCGCCCTGTTCCTCGAGCGCCTCGACGAGCTCGACCGTGCCGGGAGCCGAGTGGCCCGTGGGTTCGCACCGGAACACGATGACCTCGCGTCGCTTGTCCGCGAGGCCGAGTCGGCCGGCGGACGACAGGTCTGCGCCAGGCCGACCGGAGGGAGCCGTTCCGCCAGAACAGTCCACCGTCGGCACCATCAGCTCGACCCCATGCTCTGGAGCGAGGTTCGCGACCACCCAGTCGGCGCAGGCCGACCACGACTGGACCGTCTCACTCAGCTCAGAGATCGACAGCGTGTCATCGGCAACCAGGCCGACGAGCCGGATCCGCCACGGCGGCCGCAGGTCGGCGTGATACTGCGACAGTTCGGCCGGCCAGAAAAGTGCCACGTCGGCGACGACTTCGCGCGACCACTCCACGATCGGGAACTCCCCGGCGAATACGGCTGCAACGACCGCTGGCTGGAACGGGCGCTGCTGTGCTTCGAACCTCGCGAAGCTCTCCAGATGCGCGAGCCCCACACGTCGTCCCATCGCCGCGCGCCGACGGGCCTCGCCGAGCAGTTGCCCCTGCCCCTCGTCGGGGCAGCGGAGATCCGCGATCAGCACGTCATCGAGGACTAGGGCCTCCGGGCCGACAGAAGCGACGCCGCGCGGTACCGGGAAGGGTCGCTCGTCACCGTTCACGGGCACGAACGCATCCCGCCCGGTCCTTACCGTGCCGTGCCAATACGTGTACATCTCGCGGTACCAGACCCGCGACTCGTGGTGCCAGCCAGGGAGGAAATCCGATCGCGACAACGAGCCTTCAGCCAGGCGAACGAGCGCCAGGCAGTCCGGCAGCTCTGCCACCGCAGCCCGTCCGAAGACAGCCCGCAGCCGGAAGATGAATTCACTGTCGGCACCCTTCCTGACGCGGTCGTAGTAGCCCATGCGATGCATCACCTCGGTCCTCCGGAACATCAGCGAGGAGGAGTTCACACGAGTCGGTGAGGAGCCCGAGGCTCGCAACCAACTCGCGCGCAGGTCCTCGGTGACCCGCAGGCAGCCACTGAGCGTCGCGACCAACGACCGATCGTCGAGCAACGGGCGGACCTGTCGCTCCAATCGCTCCGGATGGGACCAGTCGTCAGCATCCTGGCCGGTGATGAACCACCCCCTGGCAGCTGCCAGAGCCGTGTTGCGTGCCGAGTAGGTTCCTGCGTTGCGTGGCTTGGCGAAGATCCTGATCCGCTCATCGAGCTCAGCGACCTCGGCGAACCATCGTCGGCTTGCCTCGGAAGAGGCATCGTCGACGATGAGCACCTCGAGGTTCCGCCAGGTCTGACTGAGGATCGAGCGGACGGCCGTCATGAAGCCGGCGTCGGGTTCGTAGACCGGCATCACGACGGTGATCAACGGCCCATCCGCGGGCGAGCTGGTCGTTCGGCTTCGGAGGTCATCGAATCGGAAGGGATCGATTCGCTCCGGGAGCCAGAGTCCGGGCGGTTCCCCGACGAGCTGGCGCAGCGCGTCGTACCAGGCGGCCAGTGGCTTCTGGCCAGCGAGCACCGCCTCCCGCTCCAAGTCGGCGAGCAGCATCGAACGGATCACCGTGGGGACCGCAAGGTGTGGCAGGTACGCACGCAACTCCTGAAGTGCGCCAGATCCGAGCAGCAACTGGCCGTAGACCTGGGCGTCGCGTGGTTCGAGGTACTCGGGCCCGAACCGGCCAACGAGGTCGCGGTAGATCGAGAGTGCCACCGCATCCGCTGCCGCACTCAGCGGCGAACGCGCGAGGATCTGCGCCAGCACGGCCCCCCAAGCGGGATCGAGTCCGTCGCCGGTCGGCTGCCCTCCACGGGCCGCCGCCTCCCTCTGTTGCGACCAAGCTCTGAAGTCGTTCTCGCGACCTGACGTGGCAAGCGAGAGAGCGACATCGAGCGCCTCGAGCGATCTGAGGCGCAACACGGTGGCCTCGAGGGCAGCCGGACCCGCAGTCCTGGCAGCCTCGACCACGCGACGGTGGCGGACCGCCGAGCGGCGGGAAGGACCGGTCGTGCCCGTCCGCATCAGGGCGTAGTCCGGCGGAGCACCGCCTGGCGCACGTTCGTGGAGCGGCCGGTCTGCCAGTTCCCTCCACCGAGCCAGGCCTCCAGTACGGCCCGCTCCTCTCTGCGATTGACATCGTCGAGCAGCACGACCCCTGTTGGCGATATCCCGGGTTCCAGCACTGGAAGGGCGGGGTACCGCGCCAGCTTCCCCGTGGATTGGGGAGGGCCATCGACGAGGAGCAGATCGATGGCAGCGAGGTCGCGCACCGCATCCAACGCGTACCAGTCTCCGCTCCAGGCTCCCACGGTGGTGGGCTCGAGAGGGGCAAGTCGGATCTCGGCAACCCCCTGAAGCCCGAGATGCTGCAGACGTTCCCGGGTGACATCCGCGAACCCCGCGTGGTGCTCGAGCGCGATGACCCTCGCCCCAGGCTGCTGCCGCAACAACCAGGCCAGATAGACGGTCGATACACCGGAGCCACACTCGACTACCGTCCGAACGGATCCGGCGAGCGCGAGGTCCAGGAGTTGTAGCAGTCCTGTGGGCTTGAGAGCCCAACCGCCGAGCAGGGGGAGCGGCCCATCGATCGGGAAGCGCCGGTGCAGTTGGCGCAGGGCGTCGATCTCGGCGATGAGCATCTGCTCGTGTACCCGTAGCTGCTCACGGACCTCCCGGCTGAGACTCTGAGCAAGCTCCTGACCAGTCCCGCCGGCGGGCCGGAGCCCCTCTGCGGTGCCGCCAGCGACCGCGGCAGAGAGCCCGACCGAATCGGCGATGTCCTCACGCAGCACCTGCACCGAGGTCAGGATGGTCTGCTCGAGCAGGTCGGTCCGAACGTCGCTGCGGTCGCCGAGCAGGTGCAGTGCACGCTGGACCGAGCCGTCGACCAGCTCAGGCAGCTGGCTCCGTTCGAAGCGGTGCCGGCGCTCCTCGATCCGCCGGGCCCTTGCCGCCTCTCGCCGCTGGAGCCGCAGCAACTCCCCCTGCCGCAGGAAGAGGCCGACGCCCATGGCCGCGAGGCCCACCGCGCTCGCCGCCGCAAGCACCGCCGCCCAACGCCACACCTCAAGCAACGCCGTCACGGCCACACCGATACCGAGGAGCGCCACGACAACGGCAGCGAGTAGAGCGAGCCGCTGCCGCACGATCCGCACCATGGTCAGTTCCTTGGGTTCATGGCCGCGCTCAGCACCGACCAGCGCGGCTCACAGGGCAACAACGTTGGCGGCTGTCAGCCCCTTGCGCCGGTAGACACCGCGGGTGTCGAAGACGACGTCGACCTCAGCCGCGAGCGCGTCGTAGTCGATCGCGTCGTGGTCGGTGAGCACCACCGCCAGGTCCCATGCCCCCAACGCACCGGTCAGCGTGCCGACCGCGAAGCCGTGCCTGGCCAA
>JAWOCZ010000081.1:0-7329 GCA_046483565.1 Nitriliruptoraceae bacterium | reverse complement strand
GCGGAAGCGGCCGGCTCCGCGACGGGCGCCCCGCAGGCGGGACAGAAGTTCGCCTCGTCGGGGACCTGCTGGCCGCACTGGCTGCAGAACATCCGGCCTCCTGACCTGCTGGCGCTCCCGCGCTGTGCCTGCTGACGTCGGTCCCCCGCCGCGAGCCACGATGGGCTCGCTCCCTCGGGCCCGAGACCCGTCATGCCCCCATGCCCCCCGACACACCGCACGGGCGGGTCGAGGCGTGAAGGTGTGCTGGACGTCGAGGGAAGATGCCGGCGCGTGTGTGCACGCGCCGAGGAGCAGCGTAGACGACCCGTCGCGGCTCGCGCGCGGCCGGACCGTGCGGAGCTAGCCCTCGAGGAAGCGCGCGTAGCCCGCAGCGTCCATGAGGTCCTGGAGCGCGGCGCGGTCCGCGGGCGCCATGCTGATCAGCCAGCCCGCGCCGTAGGGCTCCTCGTTGACGAGCTCCGGGCGCTCGTCGAGGTCCTCGTTGCGCTCGACGATCTCGCCGGCCACCGGTGCGTACAGGTCCGACACCGACTTCGTGGACTCGACCTCGCCGAAGGCCTGGCCCTGCTCGACCGCGGCGCCGGGTGTCGGCAGATCGACGTAGACGACGTCGCCGAGCTGGTCCTGGGCGAAGGCGGTGATGCCGACCACGACCACCTCGCCGTCGTCGCGCACCCACTCGTGCTGCTCGGTGTAGCGAAGCGTGCTGGGGATCTCGTCGGCCACGGCCCTGTCTCTCCGCTCGCTCGGCACGGTGCTGGCGACCCGGCCTCGCCACGCCGCCCAGGACGACCTTAGCGGGCGCCGCGGGCGACCACGATCGCGTACTGCCCGGCGGCCACGTAGTAGAGCGCCGCGCTGACCGCGAAGAACAGCCAGCCGAGCACCTGGAGGACCACCTGGGGGTCGCTGGCCCCGTCGCCGACGATCGCCGCGAGCAGGAAGGTGGGGAACGCCCACATCAGCCCGAAGGTGGCCGTCTTGCCGATCCGGGTCACCGGCGGCGGCTGGACACCCCGGAGCAACAGCACGGCCCCCACCACGAGGACGGCGAGGTCGCGGAGCAGCAGCACGGCCAGCGCCCACAACGGGAGCAGATCGGCCATGACGAAGCCGATACCGACGACCAGGAACATCGCCCGGTCGGAGATCGGGTCGAGCAGGGTCCCGAAGCGGCTGACCTGGTCGAGCCGTCGGGCGAGGTAGCCGTCGAGCCAGTCCGTTGCCGCGAAGACCACCAGCAGGACGAAGGCCCGGATCAGGCGCCCGTCGACCAGGTCGAGGTAGATCACCGGCAGGGCGAGCAGGCGAGCCAGGGACAGCAGGTTGGGGATCGTCAGGAGACGGTCGCTGACCTCCTGCGGCTCGTCCCTGGCGCCGACGTCGTAGACCCGCATGTTCGTCCTGACGGCCTGAGGCAACCGGTGTGGCCAGTGCACGGTAGCGATGCGGACGCCGACACGACGATGCCCCGGGTGCGAGGACGCACCCGGGGCAACGGTGGTCGGGCTGGCCGGACTTGAACCGGCGACCCCTCGCCCCCCAGACGAGTGCGCTACCTGACTGCGCCACAGCCCGTGGTGGTGCGGGGGGCGGGAGCCGAGGAGCGGCTCCCGCGAGCACCGCACGCTACCGCCTCGGCGCAGGTGCGGCCAACCATCGGCGTGCTCCCGGCCGTGGAGGCGGCCGGCGACGCCTCAACGCCGACGACCGGCCCGTTGCGCCTGGGCACGCCGGTGCCGGGCGTGGGGCGTGGGCGGCCGGTCATCGAACCTGATCGGCACCCCCGTGAACTCGTAGCGCTCGCGCAACGAGCGCTCGAGGTAGCGCAGGTAGCCGTCGGGCAGGCGGCCGTTGGTGAACAGCACGAACCGCGGTGGTGCCGTCTCGGCCTGCGTGGCGTAGCGCAGCTTCAGCTGCTTGTTGCCCCGTCGGGGTGGGGCGTGCCGGGCCACAACGTCGTCGAGCAGCGCGTTCAGCTCCCGGGTGGGCACCCGGCGACGGTAGTTGTGCCACACGGTCGCCAGTTGCGGCAGCAGCCGCCGCACGCCCCGTCCCGTCTCGGCGGAGACGTTGATCCGCGGTGCCCACGACGCGAAGGACAGCAGCCGGTCGAGCTCCCGCTCGAGGTCGCCACGACGCTGCTCGTCGATCAGGTCCCACTTGTTGCACACCAGCAGGACGCCGCGCCCGGCCTCGCGCAGCAGAGCGGCGAGGCGCTGGTCCTGCTCCCCGAGCGGCTCCGAGGCGTCGATCACGAACAGCACCAGATCGGCCTGCTCGATCGCAGCGCGGGTCCGGTCCACGGAGTACAGCTCCGTGTCCTCACCACGGCGGTAGTGCCGCCGCATCCCGGCGGTGTCCACGAACGCCCACGGTGTCCCGTCGAGCTCGACCATGGTGTCGACCGCGTCCCGTGTGGTGTGGGGCACCGGGTCCACGATCGACCGCTCCTCGCCGAGCAGGCGGTTGAACAGCGAGGACTTGCCCACGTTGGGCTTGCCCACGATCGCCACGCGGGGGACCGTCGAGTCGTCGGGGACCTCGACCGGCGCCTCCGGCAGCGAGGTGACCACCTCGTCGAGCAGGTCACCGATCCCACGACCGTGGCGTGCCGAGACCGGGTGGGGCGTGCCCAGCCCGAGCGTGTACAGCTCGTGGACCAGCGGCTCCTGCCGCTCCCCGTCGATCTTGTTGGCGACCAGCAACGTCGGCACGTCCGAGCGTCTGAGCAGCCTGGCGTAGCGCTCGTCGTCCTCGAGAGCGCCGACCGTCCCGTCCACGACGAACAGCACCAGGTCGGCGTGGGAGACCGCCTCCTCGGCCTGCGCCACGATCCGCGCAGCCATGCCCTCGGCCCGGTGCTCCCACCCCCCGGTGTCGACCGCGACGAAGGGACGGGCCACCCACTCGGCGAGGTGCTCGGTGCGGTCGCGGGTGACCCCGGGGCGCTCCTCCACGATGGCGACCCGGGCACCGATGATGCGGTTGACGAGCGTGGACTTGCCGACGTTGGGCCGTCCCACGATGGCGACCCGCGGCAGCGAGCGACGGGCCGCCAGAGGATCGGACGGGACGTCCTCGGCGCCGTGGTCGACCCCGGCCACGACCTCGTGGATCCGGGCGATCACCGCTGCCACGACCTCGTCGAGCTCCGCGCCGGTGGTGTCCAGCACCCAGGCGTCCTCAGCCGGCCGCATCGGGGCCACGGCCCGCGACCCGTCCCTGGCGTCACGCTCGGTGATCTGGGCCGCCAGCACGTCGACGTCCTCGCGGCCGAGCTGCCCGGCCCGCCGACGAGCCCGCTCCTCGACACTCGCCGTCAGGTAGACCTTCAGGTCGGCGTCGGGGTACACGACCGTCCCGATGTCTCGACCCTCCATCACCCCGCCCCCGGACTGGAGCTGTGCCCGCTGGGTCAGCAGGAGCTGGTCGCGCACCTCGGGGTGGGCCGAGACCGACGAGACCGCCGCGGTCACCGCGTCGCCCCGGATCTCCTCCTCGACGTCCACACCCTCGAGGTAGGTCCGGTCACCGCGCCGCTCGATCGATGCCTGCGCCACCGCGGCCGCGCACGCCGCCGGATCATCGAGTGGCACCTCGGCGCGCAGGCACGCCAGGGCGGCGGCGCGGTACAGCGCACCGGTGTCGACGTGGGGCATGCCGATCCCCGCCGCAACCAGCCGGGCCACCGAGGACTTGCCCGAACCGGCGGGCCCGTCGATGGCGACCACGAACCCCTCGAAGACCGCCGTCGGATCCTCCCAGGCCACCCCGTCCTCGTGCTCGGCGAGGACCGTCGCGTCGGAGACGTCGGTCGATCGGTGCAGCTCGGACACGGTGGACTCCGGCGAGGCTCGGACGACGAGGTGGCAGCCCTCGAGGGGCGCTGCCACCGCTCCCCCGCGGGCGAGCCTACCGAGCGGCCCGGCGCACCACGCGGCCATGGCCCGGCACGGCCGGCGGCCGCGGGTCAGGCGCGCAGCTGCTCGAGCGCGTCGAAGTAGCCCGGGAAGGTCTTGGCCACGCAACCCGGGTCGGCGATGCGGATCCCGGGCACCACCAGCCCGAGCAGGGCGAAGCTCATCGCCATCCGGTGGTCGTCGTAGGTGGCCACCACCCCCGGTGCGGGTCGCCCGGGGTGCACGACCAGGCCGTCGGGCTCCTCGTGGGCCTCGATACCGAGTCGGCGCAGCTCGGTGACCACCGCGGCGATGCGGTCGGTCTCCTTGGCGCGGATGAAGCCGATCCCGCTGATCCGGGTCGGCCGGTCGGCGAACACCGCCACCACCGCCAGCGTCTGCGCGGCATCCGACATCCCGCCGAGGTCGATCTCCAGACCCCGCAGCGTGCCCGTGCCACGCACCTCGGTACCCCACTCGTCGACGATCACCTCCGCACCCATGCGCGCCAGCACCTCGGCGAAACGGGCGTCGCCCTGGCGTGAGCGGTGGGTGAGACCCGGGACGCGGACGCGGCCACCGGTGATGGCAGCGGCAGCCAACAGGTAGGTGGCAGCGGATGCATCGGGCTCGATCGCGACGTCGGCGGCGCGGTACCCGGAGCCGGACACCACGAAGGTCCGCTCATCTTCACGGGACGCCTCGGCGCCGAACCACCCGAGCACATCGAGGGTGAGCGCCACGTAGGGCTCGGACACCAGCGGGGTCGTCACCTCGATCCGCAGACCCTCGGGGAAGGCCGGTCCGGCCAGCAGCAGCCCGGAGAGGAACTGACTGGAGGCCTCCCCGGCGACCTGGACGGTGCCGCCGGCCACGGGACCGCCGCTGACGCTGATCGGCAGGTGACCGCCGGACTGATGCTCCACGACCGTGCAGCCGAGCGCGCGCAGGGCAGCGATCGTCGGTCCCATCGGGCGTCGACGGAACGACGGCAGGCCGTCGAGATGGCTCGTGCCGGCGACCCGGGCCAGGACCGGCCCGAGGAACCGGGCCGTGGTCCCTGACAACCGGACCTGCAGGCGGGGGCCGATCACCGGCGGGCGGCCATCGACCCCACGCACCTGCACGCTCGTGCGGTCATCGGATGTCGAGAGGGTGACGCCGAGGGCGCGCAACCCCTCGAGCATCGCCCGCGTGTCGTCGGCGTCGAGCACGCCGGTGAGCGTCGAGGTGCCCCGCGCCAGACCGGCGGCCAGCAGCGCCCGGTTGGTGAGGCTCTTGGACCCGGGCACCTTCACCTCGACGTCAGGCGGCCGGACCAACGGGTGCACCGACCGGGGACCACCCCCACCGATGCTGGTCGCGCCTTCCTGCGAACCCCCGCTCACGACGGCGGCTCGACGGCGGACGGCCCTGCCCCGTCGCGTTCCACGTGGGTGGCCAGTCCCGCGCCGTGGAGGACGGCAACGACCCCCTCCAGGTCCCCTGCGGCCACCCGCAGCAGCAGGGCTCCCCGTCCGCCCTCACCTGCGTGCCGCAGGGCGAGGTCCTCGACGTTGATGCCGGCCGCGCCGAGCGCCGTCGTCGCGGTCGCGAGCTGGCCCGGACGGTCGTCCATCGGGACCACCACGTCGACGACGTCCGTGGGGGTCGCCTTCGGCACCAGGCGTTGGCGCGCGGCACTGGCCCGTCGCAGCACCGTCCCCAGCTCCTCCCACCGCTCCTCGGCGACGCTGGCGCGCACCTGACGCAGGCGCTCGGTGTAGGCGTCCAGCGCCTCGAGCACCGCGACGCGGTTGCCGGCCAGGATCGGCAGCCACAGCGCCGGATCGCTGGCCGCGATCCGGGTCGTGTCCCGGAACCCGCCCCCCGCCACGGCCAGCACGGCGTCACCGGTGGCCTCGATCGCATCGGCGGCGACGGCCGCCAGGGCGGAGGCCACGACCTGGGGCAGGTGGCTGACCACAGCCACCAGCTCGTCGTGCTGTTCAGGCGGGAGCGCGACCACCCGAGCGCCGAGTCGGCGCAGGAACGCCGACAGGACCGTCAACGTGGCATCGGCGGTCGCCGCGGTCGGCGTCAGCACCCACGTGGCTCCCTGGAACAGCTGCGCATCGGCGGCCTCCGGCCCGCTGCGCTCGCTTCCGGCCATGGGGTGCCCGCCGACGAACCGCTCGGGCCCCGCTCCGGCATCCCTCAACCTCGACGTCACCTCTAGGGTCGAGGTCGATTTGAGGCTGGCGGCATCGGTCAGGATCGCTCCGGGTGACGCGGCCTCCGCCGCCGCCAGCAGCACGTCGGGCACGGCACCGGTGGGGACCGCGGCGATCACGAGGTCGGCGTCGTGCACCGCGGCAGCCACCTGGTCCAGCACCCGGGAGGCCACACCGAGCTCCCGGGCACGCGCACGCACCTGCGGGTCGGCGTCGACCAGCGTCACCTCGCCCGCACCGGCGGCCCGGATCGCCAGGGCGATCGAGCTCCCCACGAGCCCGGCGCCGATCACGGCCACCCGTTGCACCGCGGCCGTCATCGGACGACCCAGGTGGGCACGGCGCGAGATCCGTTCACTCGGGGAGATCGGTGCGCAGCTGGCGCGCGTCGTGGAGGTAGACGTGCCGCAGCTCCCGCGCCGACCGGGTCGTGTAGGCGTGGACGAGCACCCGGACGCAGCGGGCGATGCCGCCCTCGATGTCCAGCTCCCGCGTGCACAGCAGCGGGACGTGGGTGATGCCGGCCTCGCGCGCAGCCTCGGCGGGGTACGCGCTGTGCACGTCGTCGGTGGCGGTGAACACGATGGAGATGAGATCGTCCTCGCTCAGCTCGTTGCGGGCGAGCACCGCGGCGATCAGCTCCTGGGTACGGGCGAACAGGTGCCCCCGTTCGTCCTGCTCCAGGGTGGTGGCACCGCGCAACCCACGGACCCGTTCCGGCTCGCTCATCGCCGTCCTCCCGCTCGCCCCGTCCCAGCACGCGGGGTGCCGCCCTGCCCGACGGCCCGATGGAGCTGGGCGATCTCCGGTTGGCGCAGGAACCGCCACTTGCCCTGCCGCAGGTCCCCGAGCTCGACGCCGCCGTAGGCGACCCGGGCGAGGCGTTCCACGTGCAGACCGAGATGGCCGAGCAGGCGTCGCACCTCACGCTTGCGGCCTTCGGTCATCACGATCTCCAGCAGGGCCTTGCTGCGCTGGGTCTCGAGGACCCGTGCCCGCACGGGCCTGGCCAGCCCGTCGTCGAGCTCCACCCCGGCGCGCAGCTCGGCGAGCGTGCGACCACGCACCGGCCCCGGGACCAGGGCGACGTAGGTGCGTTCCACCCCGTAGGAGGGGTGGGTCAGCGCGTTGGTCAGCGCACCGTCGTTGGTGAGCAGCAGCAGGCCCTCGGTGTCCTGGTCGAGTCGGCCCACCGGGAACAACCGCTGCGA
>JAWOCZ010000193.1:0-4234 GCA_046483565.1 Nitriliruptoraceae bacterium | reverse complement strand
CTTCGCAACCCCGGTCCCACCCGGCTGGCGAGCGACCGTCCGGTGGCCAGGGCTGCCCGCGGCCGGGCTCGCGAACGCGGGTCCGCACGCCTTGGGCGCCGTCCGCCTTCGATGCCTTCGTCGCGGCCGTGGACGCACCAAGCAGGGATTGCTCGGACATGAGCGTGCATGTTAGCGTCGATCGACCGGGTCGATGCCGCTGGCCTTGGAGGTGCACGGCGTATGTCAGGGACCGAAATCCGCCTCGGACGGCTGTTCGCGGACAGCGGCCGCTCCTTCATCACCGCCTACGACCACGGGACGAACCTGCGGCTGCCGCTCGATGGGGGGAGCCCCCGGTCGGTGCTGTCGACCATCATCGACGGTGGCCCTGACGGGGTCCTGCTGTCGGCCGGGATGCTGCAGGCCAACGCCGACCTGTTCGCCCGCCGAGGCGCGCCGGCGCCGGTCGTACGCGCCGATTGGACCGTCATCGACGAGGGCTGGAAGAAGGACTCGGGCGAGTTCCACCGGGTCACGGTGAGTCCGTCCGAGGCGCTGCACATGGGCGCCGCGGCGATCTGCATGTACCTCATCGGCGGGCCCGGTCCCGGAGCGATGTTCGCCGACAACGTCGCTGCCGTCGCGGCTGCGGCTGGCGAGGCGCGTCGGGTCGGCATCCCGCTGATCGTCGAGGCAACGCTCTGGGGTTTGAGGCACAAGGACAAGAAGGACCCCGAGCAGCTCCAGCACATGTGCCGCATCGCCTACGAGTCCGGCGCCGACGCGATCAAGACCGAGTACACCGGCGACACCGAGTCGATGCGGCAGGTGATCGCCTCGGTCGGGGTGCCGGTGCTGACGCTCGGCGGCGCCGTCGGCGACCCTGAGGCCGTGCACCAGGCGGCGCGCGACGCCATCGAGGCCGGCGCCAGCGGTCTGATCTTCGGCCGCAATGTGTGGGCCGCGAAGGATCCGGTCGCGACCACGAGGTCGCTGCTCGCGACCGTCCACGGCACGTCCTAGGAGGCGCCGTTGCGCGGCTTCGTCTTCAACGGCCCCGGCAAGGCACCGACGCTGGAGGCCCTGGCCGACCCTGAGCCGGGGCCGGGCGAGGTCCTGTTGCGCGTCGGCGCGAACACGGTGTGTGGCACCGACTTGCGCATCATGCGCGGTGAGAAGACCAGCGGTGTCGACGTCGGGGTGGTGCTCGGCCATGAGGTCGCCGGCACCGTCGCGGCGGTCGGCGACGACGTCGAGGGGTACACGGTCGGCGACCTGTGCGGGATCGTCCCCGTCCTGGCCTGTGGTCGCTGCCGCATGTGTCAGGCGGGGCTCGAGCATCAGTGCACCGCCGCCAGCATCGTCGGCTACGGCGTGAACGGCGGGCTCGCCGACCTCATGCTGGTCCCAGAGATCGGGGTCCTCACGGGACACCTGGTCCCTGCGACGGCTGATATCCCACCGGAGCAGCTGGCGCTGGCCGAGCCGCTGTCGTGCTGCATCAACGGCCTCGACCAGTACCGCGTCGACGTCGGCGACACCGTCGTCATCCTCGGCGCGGGCCCGATCGGGCTGCTGCACCTGCAGCTGGCCCGCTTGTCCGGTGCCACCACCGTGATCGTGTCCGACCCGGCCGGCTCCCGGCGCGACGCCGCCGCGGAGCTCGGCGCCACGATGACGGTCGACCCCACCGCTGCCGACCTGCCCACCGTGGTCGCCGACGCGACCGGCGGCCGTGGCGCGGACGTGGCCGTGGTGTGCATCGGTCACCCCGAGTTGGTCAACGACGCGCTGCGGCTGGTCCGCGTCCGCGGGCGGGTGTCGATCTTCGCCGGGCTCTCTGGACGGGGTTGGGCGGAGATCGAAGCCAACCTCGTGCACTACCGCGAGCTGACCGTGGTCGGTGCGTCAAACTCCGCGCGCGCCCACTACGAGCGCGCCGTTGATCTCATCTGCCGCGGTTGGATCGACACCGAACGGCTGGTCACCCACAGGTTCCCGCTCGACCGGGCGTCAGAGGCGATCGACTTCGTCGCCAGTGGCGAGGGGCTCAAGGTCGCGGTCATCCCCGACCTCGACGACGATGAAAGGAACGGACATGGCCACTGACGGACTGCTGATCGGCGTCGACTTCGGGACAGGCAGCTCGAAGGGCGTCCTCGTACGCTCCAACGGGGAGGTGGTGGCGTCGGCGGCCCGCGAGCACAGCGTGAGCATGCCCAGGCCCGGTCACTACGAGCACGACGCCGAGGAGGTCTGGTGGAAGGACTTCACCGACATCGTCGGGGAGCTGCTGACCAAGGCTGATGGCCCCATCGTGGGGCTGTCGACCTCCGGTATCGGCCCCTGCCAGCTGCCTGCCGACGCCGAGGGAACGCCGCTGCGCCCGGCGATCCTCTACGGCGTCGATACCCGCGCGCACAAGGAGGTCGAGGAACTGACCCAGCGGTACGGAGAGGACCGCCTGCTCGAGGTCTGCGGCAACCTGCTGACGTCACAGTCGCAGGGCCCGAAGTGGCTGTGGCTCGTGCGCAACGAGCCATGGATCTACGAGAAGACGCGCTACTTCTTCATGTCGCACACGTACGTGGGCTTCCGACTCACCGGCGAGTACGTGCTCGACCACCTGTCGGCGTCGATGTGCGACCCCATGTACTCGCCGGCGGCCCGAGACTGGGTACCGGAGTGGTGTGAGGACGTTGCGCCAGGACTGCCGCTGCCGACGCTGAAGTACTCGAACGAGGTCGCCGGGTACGTGACCGCGAAGGCGGCTGCCGAGACCGGACTCCCCGAGGGCATCCCGGTCGGGGTCGGCACCACCGACGCGTTCTCCGAGGCGCTCAGCGTCGGTGTGACGCATCCCGGTGAGGTCATGCTCATGTACGGGTCGACCATCGTCGTCGACGTCGTGACCGACCAGGCGGTGTCTCACCCGTCGCTGTGGTCGAACACGGGCACCTACAACGGCACGTTCTGCCTCGCAGGCGGACTGTCGGCCAGCGGCGCCCTCACGACCTGGCTCCGCGACATCACCGGCGGCGTCGATTACGCGGCCCTGACCGCCGAGGCCGCGGACGTCCCGGCCGGCTCCAACGGGTTGCTCGCACTGCCCTACTTCGCCGGCGAGCGCACGCCGATCAGCGACCCGATGGCCCGCGGGGTCATCGCCGGGTTGTCGTTGGGCACCACGCGCGGGGAGCTGTACCGGGCGTTGCTGGAGGCCACGTCGTACGGCACCCGCCACCTGCTGGAGTCGATCGAGGAAGCTGGTGCGTCCGGGCAGCGCTACGTCGCCGTCGGGGGCGGCACCAAGGGCGACGTGTGGACCCAGATCATGTCCGACGTCTGCAACATCGAGCAGGAGGTCCCGCAGTTCGCGATCGGGGCCGCCTACGGTGACGCCCTGATCGCCGCGCAGCTCGCTGGACTGGCCGACGAGAGCACCGACTGGACCAAGATCGCCCACACCGTCACACCGAACCCCGAGCACAAGGGGCGCTACGACGACCTGTTCGGCAAGTACCTCGAGCTGTACCCGGCGACGAAGGACGTCGTCCACCACCTCGCGGGGCTGCAGCTGAACGGCTAGGCCCACGGTCGTCCGCGCTCGCGGCGCCGTCCACGCGACGAGCTGGGTGCCCCTGAGCTGGGCGTGACGCTCCTCGAGCTCGGCGTCCCACCGGGAGGCATCGCACAGCTCCGCAGGGGACAGGTCGCGTTCGTTGGTGATCAGCGGCCACATCCCGTCGGAGGCGGCGTCGTGGGCTGTGGGCGACCTGGTCCTCGTCGACGGCGAACCGGATCCGCAGGGTGGTGAGCACCGTCTTGGAGGCGGTGTTCGGGCCGGGACCACCTCCTCGGGATGGTCGACATCACGGGTGGGACGGCGGGCGATCTCGTCCCCGTCGGGGCGGTTGGTCACGACCCCACCGTCCTCCTTGCGTCCTTGGATCGACGACAACCCACGGCTCCGCGACCTCACCCACCAGCGCGGAACCCTCCCGCTGGACGCCATGCGCACCGTTGACGGCGGGAACAGCCAAGTCAGCCGAAAGCCCTCGCCCAGCGCAGAAGGCGGGGGTTGGGCGTGTGGACGGTGGGTGCATGCGGGCATGCCCTGGCGGTCGGTCCCGTCATGACGCGCCCGGCGTCCGAACGGTGCCCACGGCGGGGGGTGTGCCGCTCGCGCGTCAGACCTCGAGAGGCGTGTCTTCGAGGTTTGCCCACTCAGCCATCGACCCGTCGTAGAGGG
>JAWOCZ010000145.1:0-30463 GCA_046483565.1 Nitriliruptoraceae bacterium | reverse complement strand
GCGACAGCAACGCGAGCGCGTCCTGCGAGAAGCCCAGCACGTCGTAGGCGGTCACCCCGAACAGGCTGATCGAGTTCAGCAACGGCAGCTGGAACGTGGAGCCGAAGTAGAGCTCACCGATCGCCTCCAGCACCGTGGTCTGGAGGATGAAGAAGGCGTACATCACCCAGAAGTGCGCGATGCCGGACAGGCTCCACTTGAGCAGCTTCTTGTGCCCGAAGATGTTGACGAGCGCGTGTCGCAGGTTGGCCCGGAAGGCGGTGCGGATGTTGCGTTCGGGGTTGGGCTGGGCCGCCAGGACCAGCCGCACCAGGAAGGTGCCGCGCCGTACGGCCCAGGCGCCGAAGAACGCCAGGGTGGCCGTACCCACCACGATGCGGAACAGCGCGAGCAGGGTCTCGTCCGTCACGGGCTCTACTCCCTCGTCATCGCGCACCGGGACGGTTTCCGTCGTCCCGGTCAGGCGCCGTGGGGCAGTGTACGAGTGGCCAGGGCGACGACCAACGTCGGTGGTCGTCGCCCTGGGGCATAGGCTGGCGCGGGCTGACACGGCAGGCCGGCGAGGGAGCGCGAGCGTGGACCGCGGGCACGGTGGCAGCCGTCCGCCCGGGAGGTCCCTGCTACGGGGTCCCCATCTGCTGCTGGTGGTGCTACTGCTGGTGCCGCTAGCTGCCTGCTCCCGACTCGGTGAGGAGACGATCCGGATCGACGAGGCCGAGCAGGAGATCGTTCGGCTCACCGATGAGATCGTCGCCGCGATCGACCTGGAGGTGACCTCGGCCCGGACGCTCGGCCGGCGGGAGCGCTGCCAGCTCGTCACCACCGACACCGGCGCCGCCAACCGCGTGGCCTTCCGGGGACCGATCCCCGAGGCTGTGCCGGTGCTCGAGCGTGCCGCTGCCATCCTCAGCGACGCCGGGTACCAGCTCGTCCCGAGCGGGAGAGAGGACGAGCTGTTCGGCCGTCGCGATGGCCTGCGGATCACCGTCCTCATCGACCGGCCCGCCGGCGAGGTGGCGATCGACGGCAACACCGCGTGCCGTCCCCTGGAGCGCTGACGGCGGCGGAGGGGGCCGCGGGCCGCACCTGGTGCCGGCTAGGCCACACCTGGTGCCGGCTACTTGAGGTGCTGGCCCGGCTCGGCGCGGCGCTTGCGCGGGAACACGTCGGAGCGGGCCGCGACCCGGTCGAGGACCAGCAGGCCGTCGAGGTGGTCCAGTTCGTGCTGGAAGGCCCGCGCCTCGAAGCCGGTGGCTTCGACGACCTGGGTCTGGCCCTCGGGTGTGGTCCCGCGCACGACCACGTCGGTGGCCCGACGGACGTCGCAGGTGAGATCGGGGACGGACATGCAGCCCTCGCGCTTGAGTTCCGAACCGGTGGCCAGGACCAGTTCCGGGTCGAAGAGCACGACCAGCCCGTGGTTGCCCGGCGGCGGCTTGCGCATCACCGAGACGTCGAGCGCGAAGGCCCTTGACGCGACGCCGAGCTGCGGAGCCGCCAGCCCCACGCAGCCCGGGGCGTCGTACATCGTCTCGACCAGGTCCTTGGCCAGCGTCCGCTCACGCGGACCGATCTCGCCGACCGGCCCCGCGATGCCCTTGAGGATCCGTGCCGGGTAGGTGACGACGCGTCGGACCGCCACCTAGTAGGTCTCCGTGTCGATCGACCGCAGCGTGTGATCGACCCCCAGCGTCGCGCAGGCGTCGGAGACGGCGCGGGTCATCCCGTCGGGATCGTCAGTGGCGAGTTCGATCAGCATGGCGTAGACCGGCTCGGACGGTGCACCGATCACCTGCGTCTCCAGGTCGATCACGTTGGCGCCGACCTCGGCCAGCGCACCCGTGACCTCGGCCACGATCCCGGGGCGGTCCGCGCCGTACACGCTCAGCAGGTGGGTGGGCTCGGTCTCCTGCCGCGTCGCATCGGCGCGGCTGACCGAGATGGTCAGCCCCAGGTCCGCGGTGGCGGCGGTCAGGGCGCCGTGCAGTTCGTCGGGATCGTCCTCGGTGGCGACCAGGAGGACGATCGCGAAGTGCCCCCCGAGGATCGTCATGGCGGAATCCTCGAGGTTGCCACCACGATCGTGCAGGACGCGGGTGACGGCCGCGACGATGCCGGGGCGGTCCGTACCGATGGCGGTGACGGCCAGATCGTGCATCGTGGACCCTCCGGTCGTGTCCTGGTGAGCCTAACGGTGCGCTCCCGGTGTCGGGTCCCCGGCCTGCGCAACGAGCTGAGCGGCGACACGGCATCGACCGAACCATGCCGCCACCGGCCGGGCGGGTGGCCGGGCGGTAGCGTCCACCCATGCCTTCCCCCTCGCTGCCGCCGGCTGGCCGGATCGCCGATCCGGCATCGACGGTGGTCCGCCACCTCGGTGTCCGACAGGGCTCTGTCCGACAGGTGCTCGTGGCGGCCGCGGCGGTGCTGGTGGCCGGCTTGCTGGTGGCGGGCTGCGGTGCCGAGCCGGCCGACGCCCCCACCGACGCCCCCGCCGACGCCCCGCCTGCGGCGTCGGCGGACGAGCTCGATGGCCGCGCCACGCCCCCGCCGGGCGATGGACTCGACGCCCTGCCGGCGCTGCATCCGGCCATCGACGGGCTCGACGAGACGGTGGTCACGCTCACCGCGCCCGCCGGTTCGGTCGAGGTGCTGGCCAAGGTCGCCGTCGATCCGCAGGACCGCGCCCGGGGGCTGATGGAGGTCACCGACCTGCCCGACGGGGCCGGCATGCTGTTCCTGTTCGGCGAGGAGCGAACGGGCGGCTTCTGGATGTGGAACACCGTCATCCCGCTGGACATCGCGTTCGCCGACGCTGACGGCCTGGTCCACACCACCGCGACCATGCCACCCTGCGAGGCGGAGCGTTCGACGCAGTGCCCGGTCACCGCCCCGGCCGAGCCCTACCGGGCTGCGCTGGAGGTGCCGGCGGGGTGGTTCGAGCGGTCGGGCGTCCGACCCGGGGCGACCATGACCTGGACGACGCCGGCGCCAGACGCCGGCTGACGGCGACCGCACCCGGGCGGCGGACGCCGCACGGACCCAACGGAACAGGAGGTTGTGCGATGCAGGTGGCGTATCTCGGACTCGGTGCGATGGGACGGCCGATGGCGGCGAACCTCGCAAGGGACTGGCCGACGACGGTGTGGAACCGCACACCCGCGGTGGCCGAAGCGCACCACGAGGCGCATGGCACCTCCGTCGTGCTCTCGTTGGACGAGTTGCCACCGGTGGACGTGGTGTGCTCGTGCCTGCCGAGCGACGTCGAGGTGGCAGCCGTGGCGCGCGTGGTCGGGCCGACGCTGGCCCCCGGCACGGTGTGGGTGGACCACAGCTCGGGCGACCCGAGCGGCAGCCGCGACGTCGCAGAACTGCTGGCGAGCCACGGCGTCGCCTACCTCGATGCGCCGGTGTCCGGCGGCACGGACGGCGCCGCTGCCGGGACACTGACCGTGATGGTCGGTGGCGTCGAGGACGATCTGGCCCGGGTGCAGCCGGTCCTGGCGAGCGTTGCGGCGCGCGTGGTGCACGTGGGCCCGGTCGGTGCGGGGATGTCCGTGAAGGCGGTCAACAACGCGCTGTTGGCCACCTCGCTGTGGGCCGCCGCGGAGGGGATGGTGGCGCTGACCGCGGCGGGGGTCGACCCCGGTGCGGCACTCGAGGTGATCGGGAGCTCCACGGGCCGCTCCTTCGCCACCCAGACCCTGCTGCCCGAGCGCGTCCTGACCCGGTCGTTCCCACGTACGTTCGCCCTGCCGCTGCTCTCCAAGGACGTCGGCCTCGCCACCGCGGTGTTGGCGGACGGCGACGTCGACGGCCCGCTCCTACGGCTGGTCGGGGAGCTGACCGCCGCCGCGGCCGAGGAGCTCGGCGATGCCGACCACGTCGAGCTGGTCAAGCTCGTGGAGCGTGCCGCGGGTGTGGAGATCGACCCGCAGCGCTGAGCGGCCGACGGCCACGGTCATCCGACCGGCGCCCGCTCAGGGGCCGACCTAGCGTCGACGACAGCACCGCGTGCGACACGTCCGTTCGAGACGTCCGGGCGAGACGTCCGGGCGAGACGTCCGTTCGAGACGTCCGGGCGACGCGTCGTGCGACACCTCTTCGACACGTCCCCTGAGCGCGAGGGGCATCCCGATGGCCATGGCGACCCACCCGGGCGAGGTGGTGCTCGAGGCGGTCACCAAGAGCTTCCATCAGGGTGAGACGCGGGTGGACGCCGTCGCTGGCGCGTCCCTGATGATCGAGGCCGGCGAGATCGTGGTCGTGCTCGGACCTTCCGGCTCCGGCAAGACCACCCTGCTCAACCTCATCGGTGGCATCGAGCAGCCCACCTCCGGCGCGCTCACCGTCGCGCAACAGCACCTCGGTGACCTCGACGACGAGGGGCTGACGAGGTTCCGTCGCGATCACGTCGGCTTCGTGTTCCAGTTCTTCAACCTCATCCCGACGCTCACCGCCCGCGAGAACGTCGAGATCGTCGTCGAACTCACCGGTCGTGGGGACGCTGCCTCGGCTGAGGGGGCGCTGGCCGACGTGGGCCTCGCCGAGGTCGCCGACCGCTTCCCTGGCCAGTTGTCGGGTGGCGAGCAGCAGCGGGTCGCCATCGCCCGTGCCGTCGCCAAGGAGCCCCGCCTGCTGCTGTGCGACGAGCCGACCGGCGATCTCGACCTCGAGACCGGCCGACAGGTGCTCGGCGTCCTCGCCGATATGAACCGCCGACGTGGCATGACCATGATCATCGTCACGCACAACGCCGTCCTGGCGGACATGGCCGACCGGGTGGTCCGGATGGGCTCCGGGGAGATCGTCGAGAGCAGCCGCAACCACGAGCCGGTCGACGCCTCCCAGCTGTCCTGGTGACGGCGATGGGCACCCTGCGCCGGAAGCTGCGTCGCGACATCGGCCTCCAGCGCGGGCCCTTCGCCGCGGTCGTCATCACCGTGTTGCTCGGGGTCGGCCTGTTCGCCGCCTCCTACGATGCCTACCGCAACCTCGACGCCTCCTACCTCGGTGTCTTCGATCGCCTCGCCACTGCCGACCACTGGCTCACCGGCGGTGACGTCGATGCCATCGCCGCTGCCGTCCGCGACACCGACGGCGTGGTGCGCGCCGTCACCCGTATCCAGGTCGACGCCGCGTTCCGCGTCGCTGGCGCCCGACTGCGTGGCCGCGTGGTCTCGACCGGTGAGGACCTGCACCCGCCGGTCAACGACCTGGCGGTCCTCGAAGGTTCGGGCGGTGCCAGCGCGGTCGGGGTCGAGCAGCACATGGCCGACCACTTCGGCCTCGAGCCCGGAGAGCGGATCGAGGTGCTCGGTCAGGGCGGATCCTGGCAGGACGTCACGATCGACGCCGTGGTCGCCTCGGGCGAGTACCTGTGGCCGGCGCGCAGCCGCCAGGACCCGCTCACGCTGCCCGGCGAGTTCGGCGTGCTGTTCGCACCCGACGACGTCGTCGCTGGCTTGACCGGAGCGGCACCGAACCAGGTGCAGGTGCGCTACGCCGAGGGGGTCGACACCGACCGCCTCGACCAGCGGATGACGGAGATCGCCCGCGAGCAGGGGGCCACGGACGCCTATCCGCTCGCCGAGCAACCCTCCAATGCCATCCTCCAGGAGGACATCACCGGCTTCAGTCAGATGGCGTTCCTCTTCCCGCTGTTGTTCCTGACCGCCGCCGGGATGGCCGCCTACGTCCTGCTGTCCCGGCGGGTCCACGACGAACGTGCCGTGATCGGCATGCTGCGTGCGCAGGGGATCCCGCGCCGGACGATCCGGGGGCACTACCTCGGGTTCGGTGTCGCGGCCGGGCTCGCGGGCGCCGTTCCCGGCACGCTGCTCGGCCTGTGGGGCGCTCGCTCCCTCAGCGTCTTCTACACCCGGTTCATCGATCTACCCTTCACCGAGATCGCCTTCCATCCCGAGACCGTCGTCGCCGGTGTCGGGTTCGGGCTGCTGGTCGGCGCCCTGGCGGCCTGGGCGCCGGCGAGGCAGGCGATGCGGGTCTCGCCCGCTGACGCGATGCGCGGCGTCGTGCCAGCCACCGGTGGGCACCGTCCGCTCGCCGAACGGGCGTTGTGGGGCGCGCGCCGGCTCCCCGTCACGTGGCGGCTGGTGCTGCGGTCCATCGGCCGCAACCGTCGACGCACCGCGATGACAGCTGGCGGTGTCGTGCTCTCCCTCCTCCTGGTCCTCGTGTCGTGGTCGATGCTCGACACCGTGGATGCGCTGCTCGCCAAGCAGTTCGATCGCCTCGACACCTCCGACGCACAGGTGTGGTTCGCCGGCCCGGGTAGCCGGTCCGTACTGTCAGAGGTCGCTGCCATCGAGGGGATCGCCCATGTGGAGGCGTTGCTCGTCACCGACGTCACGGTCGACGGTCCGGACGGCAGCTACGCCACCCGCCTGACCGCGCTCCCCGTCGACACGCGCCTGCGGTCGTTCGACGTGGTGGCAGGTGACGACGCCGGCCTGGCCGGTGAGGGGGTACTGCTCGGTGATGCCATGCGGGAGCTGACGGGCCTCGAGGTGGGCGACATGGCGTCCCTGCGCTTCCCGGCGCTGGCGACGCTGGGCCCGGTCGAGCTGCCCGTGGCCGCGTTCGTCTCCCAGCCGCTCGGCACCTTCGCCTACGTCGACCGTGCCGAGTTCACCGCTGCCGCCGGGACGGACGCCCTACCGGTCACCGGTGCCCAACTCGCCTACGAGCAGGGGGCCGATCCCGATGCCATCGAGGAGGCTGTCTCGGATGTCGGCGGGGTGGTCGCCGTGGAGCCCACCGATGCCATCCGCCGGCTCGTGGCGGACGCCATCGGGCTGTTCTACGCCTTCGTCGGAGCCATGCTGGCTGCCGGTGCCGTCCTGGCCGCGGCCGTGATCTTCACCACCCAGTCGGTGTCGATCGCAGAGCGCGCTCGGGAGGTCGCGACGCTGCGGGCGTCGGGTGTGCCGCTGCGCCGCATCGCTGCGATGATCACCGCCGAGAACCTGCTCGTCACCCTGCTCGCCGTGGTCCCGGGCTTGTTCCTCGGGGTCGCGGGCGGGCGTGCCATGTTCCAGACCTACTCCAACGACCAGTTCCGTCTCGACTTCGTGGTGGCACCGCGCACGCTGGTCCTGTCGGCTGCGGTCCTGCTGCTCGTGGCCGTCGCCTCACAGCTGCCGGGACTGCGGACCCTGCGCCGACTCGACCTCGCCCAGACGGTCCGGGAGCGCGCGACCTGACCCGACCCAGCGCACGTGCTCGAGACGGGCTCGAGCTCGGGGCAACGCTACGCTGGCCTCAGCAAGGCAACCGGTAGCAGGGGAGGCAGCCCATGGCGTGGTGGCAGGTGGTGTTGTTGGCTGCGCTGGTGCTGTTGCCACTGGTGCTGTTGGCATCGATGCACCCGGCCCGCGAGCGGCTGAGTACCCGCGGCACGCCGATACAGCGCGAGTGGCGTCCCGCCCCTGCCGAGCTGCCGGTCGACGAGCACCACTGAGTCGGCGACGGCCGGTCGCATCGAGCTGCCCGGCCCCTGGTGTGCCCGTCGGATCCTGTCCCTCACGGTCAGGTCGCTAGGTGGTGGGGGTCGCTAGGTGGTCGGGTCGCTAGGTCCGGTCCACGCTGACTTTTCTGGCTTGAGCCATAGTGGCGCAGATAAGTTGAGTCACATGGCATCAACGCTCTTGTCATCGCGATCCACGGGCGTATCTTCGTGGTCGAAAGCGATCACCGCGATCGCGATCTCTTCCGACCATCTGCGGGTCAGTCGACGAGTAGGACTGCCCCGCGACGCAGACCAACAGGAGGCCCGAGAATGGCCAAGGCCGTCGGCATCGACCTCGGAACGACCAACTCCGTCGTGTCCGTCATGGAGGGTGGCGAACCCACCGTCATCGCCAACGCGGAGGGTGCGCGCACGACCCCATCGGTCGTCGCGTGGTCCAAGTCCGACGAGGTGCTGGTCGGTGAGGTCGCCAAGCGCCAGGCCGTGACCAACGCCGACCGGACCGTGCGCTCGGTCAAGCGGCACATGGGCACGGACTGGAAGCAGGACATCGGGGGCCGGTCCTTCACGCCCCAGGAGATCTCAGCGCGCATCCTGATGAAGCTGAAGCGGGACGCCGAGTCCTACCTCGGCGACGAGGTGACCCAGGCGGTCATCACCGTGCCTGCCTACTTCGACGACGCCCAACGGCAGGCCACCAAGGAGGCGGGCGAGATCGCCGGCCTCGAGGTGCTGCGCCTGGTCGCCGAACCGACGGCCGCCGCGCTGGCCTACGGGCTGGAGAAGGAGGAGGAGCAGACCGTCCTCGTCTTCGACCTCGGCGGTGGCACCTTCGATGTGTCGGTGCTCGAGATCGCCGAGGGCGTCTTCGACGTCAAGTCCACCGCCGGGGACTCGCGGCTCGGTGGTGACGACTGGGACCAGGTCCTGATCGACTGGATGCTGACCACGTTCAAGAACGAGCAGGGCGTGGACCTGTCGAAGGACAAGATGGCGATCCAGCGCCTCAAGGAGGCCGCGGAGAAGGCCAAGATCGAGCTGTCCTCCTCCCAGGAGACCTCGATCAACCTGCCCTTCCTGACCGCCACCGAGCCCGGTGCGCTGCACTTCGAGCAGACCCTGTCCCGGTCGAAGTTCAACGAGTTGACCAGCGATCTGCTGAACAAGCTCAAGGGCCCGTTCCAGCGTGCGCTCAAGGACGCCGGCACGCCGTCCGCCAACGACATCGATCACGTGATCCTGGTCGGTGGCTCCACCCGTATCCCCGCCGTCCAGGAGCTCGTGAAGGAGCTCACCGGCGGCAAGGAGCCCCACAAGGGTGTCAACCCAGACGAGGTGGTCGCGATCGGTGCGGCGCTGCAGGCCGGTGTGCTCAAGGGCGACGTGAAGGACGTGCTGCTGCTCGACGTGACCCCGCTGTCGCTCGGCATCGAGACCAAGGGCGGGATCACCCACAAGCTGATCGAGCGCAACACCACGATCCCGACCAAGCGTTCCGAGGTGTTCACCACGGCTGACGACAACCAGCCGTCGGTGGAGATCCACGTCCTGCAGGGGGAGCGCGAGCTCGTCAGCGACAACAAGACCCTCGGCAAGTTCATGCTGACCGACATCCCGCCGGCGCCGCGTGGCATGCCGCAGATCGAGGTCACCTTCGACATCGACGCCAACGGCATCGTGCACGTCTCCGCCAAGGATCTCGGCACCGGCAAGGAGCAGTCGATGACGATCACCGGTGGCTCGGCGCTGCCGAAGGACGACATCGAGCAGATGATCTCCGACGCCGAGGCGCACGCGGAAGAGGACCGCAAGCGCCGCGAGCAGATCGAGCTGCGCAACCAGGCCGACACGCTGGTCTACACCACCGACAAGACGCTCAAGGAGCACGGGGAGAAGGTCGACGAGGCCACCCGCGCTCAGATCGAGGAGGCCGTCACCGAGCTGAAGCAGGCGCTCGAGGGCGACGACGCCGACGCGATCAAGGCCAAGATGGAAGCGGTCGGTGCGAAGAGCCAGGAGCTCGCCCAGGCCATCTACGCCGCCTCGCAGGCCTCCGACGAGGGCGACACCACCGCCGGAACGGCTGAGGACGTCACCGGCAGCGACGACGAGGTGGTCGACGCCGAGATCGTCGACGAGGGCGATGAGGAGCAGCAGGCCGGCTGACACACCGCGGCCGAGCCCGACCGCAGTACCCCACCACCCCCGAGTACCACCCACCACCATCACCGGAGAGGAGGATCACCATGACACAGATCACCGGCTACCACCCCTTCCGCGACGTCTCGTCGCTCCAGGACGAGGTGGAACGCGCGTTCCGCCAGGCATTCGGTGAGCGCACCGCCGCGAGCCCGGCAGGGGCGTTCAGCCCCGCCCTCGACGTCGAGGAGACCGAGGACGGCTTCACCCTGCACGTGGAGCTGCCCGGCGTCGACGCCGACAACGTCGAGGTCTCGCTCGAGGAGAACGTGCTCACCATCGCCGGCGAGCGTCAGTTCTACGACGAGCGCGACGCGGAGGGCTTCCGCCGCATCGAGCGTCACTTCGGTCGGTTCCACCGCGCCGTGCGTCTGCCCGACCGGGTCGCCGCCGACCGCGTCTCCGCCAGCTACCGCGACGGACTGCTGACGATCACCGTCCCGAAGGCAGAGGAGGCCAAGCCGCGCCGGATCCAGATCTCGGCCGGCTGAGCGACGCCGCGTACCGCGGACGCGGGACGGCCCCGTGGCCGTCCCGCTCCCGTATCCCGCCAGACCTTCAGCCACCATCGACGCCATCACCGCCGCTATCACCGCCGCTATCACCGATGAGGGACCCCACGTGAACGACTCCACCCGCGATCCGCTCGACCGTCCCGACGACGGCGTCACGGCCCCCTCCGGGTCCGCTGACGGTCCCGTCCCGGCTGACGGCGAGCAGGCCGACTCGCCGATGGCGGCCGACGCTTCCCTGTCGGACCACGGCGCGCTTGGGGAGGACGTGCCGCGTGAGGCCGCCGGGTCCGGTGAGCCCGCCGGGTCTGGCGAGGCCGCCGGGTCTGGCGAGGCCGCCGGCGAGGTGGCACCCGACGCCGAGGTGTTGGACATCGAAGCGCTGGCTGCCAGTGACCCCCGTTCCAAGGCTGAACTCCTTGAGGAGTTGCTGGCCGCCGAGGCCAAGCGCGACGAGTACCTCGACGATCTGCGACGCAGCCACGCCGACTTCGAGAACTACCGACGCCGCGTGATGCGGGACGGCGCCGTCCAGCGCGCCGCTGGGAAGGCCGAGGTCGCCGGTGCGCTGCTCGAGGTCCTCGACGACCTCGACCGGACCCTGGCTGCGGCGGAAGGCTCACCGGACCAGGATCTGCACACCGGGGTCCGGCTGGTGGCGTCCAAGCTCGTCGACGCGCTGCGGCAACTCGGCCTCCAGCGGATCGACGAGGTCGACGTGACCTTCGATCCCGAGGTGCACGAAGCCGTGCAGCAGCAACCCGGGGACGGCATCGATGGCGAACCCCGCGTGGTGAACGTGCTGCGGCCGGGCTACCGGATGGACGAGCGCGTCCTGCGGGCAGCGATGGTCGCGGTGGAGGGTTAGATCGAAGAGACGACGGCAGGCGCAGAGGGGAGGTGACCACCGATGGCACCGCAACGCGAGTGGCTGGAGAAGGACTACTACAAGGTCTTGGGACTGAGCAAGGACGCCACCCAGGACGAGATCAAGCGTGCCTACCGCAAGCTGGCACGGGTCAACCACCCCGACGCGAACCCCGACGATCCGGAAGCCGAACAGCGCTTCAAGGACATCGGTGAGGCGCACAGCGTCCTCAGTGACGAGCAGAAGCGCCGGGAGTACGACGAGATCCGTCGGCTCGGCGCTGCAGGCTTCGGCGGCGGTGGCGGCGGTGGCGGTGCGCGTGGCGCGGGTGGTTTCCCCGGTGGCTTCACCGGTGCCAGCGAGGCGGACCTCGGAGACCTCCTCGGGCACCTGTTCACGAGCACCGGTGGTGACGGTGGGGGCTTCGGTCCCATGGCCGGCAGTCGCGCACGACGGCCCGCCCGTGGCCCCGACCTCCACGCGGACGTGCATCTCACGTTCGAGGATGCGCTGGCGGGGGTGCGGACCACCCTGCGGATCACCGGTGACGGGCCATGCGACACGTGCGGCGGCTCGGGCGCTGCCCCGGGGACCTCGCCGCGCCGCTGTGACGTCTGTGGCGGACGTGGGCAGGTCACGGTCGACCAGGGCCCCTTCTCGTTCGCGCAGCCCTGTGCCCGCTGTGGCGGCCGCGGCCAGCTGATCGACGATCCGTGCCCCACCTGCTCGGGCGAAGGCCGCGTGGTCAAGCCCCGGCAGCTGACCGTCAAGATCCCCGCCGGCGTGCGCGATGGCGCAGTGATCCGTGCCAGCGGTCGTGGCGGGCCGGGTACCGGAGGTGGCCCCGCGGGCGACGTCCTGGTCACTGTGCACGTGGAGCCCCACCCGCTGTTCGGACGCAAGGGCGACGATGTGACCCTCGAGGTGCCCATCGCCCTGAGCGAGGCCGCGTTGGGGACAAAGGTCACCGTGCCTACACCCCACGACAACACGCGCACGATCCGGATCCCCGCAGGCACCGGTCACGGCCGCACCTTCCGTATCCGCGGTGAGGGCGCACCGAAGAACCGGGGCGGCAACGGTGATCTGCTGGTCACCACGAGGTTGCAGGTCCCGACCAAGCTCAGCCGCGAGGAACGCCGGCTCTTCGAGCAGCTCGCCGAGATCGAGGACGTGAGCGCCCGGGAGGCCACGCTGTTCGGTCAGGCCGCCGGTTGACGCACACCCTCGAAGGACGGCCTTCGACACCACCCGGTCACTGGCATCACCCTTGGCGCCAGCGCCAGCTTCCGTACCAGCGCCAGCACCAGCGCCAGCGTCCGTACCAGCGCCAGCGCCAGCACCATCCGATCCCGAGCCCCAGAGGAAGGAGGCACCGGTGACGAGCGAGCAGCACTACCTCGAGCCCCATAGCGGGCAGCACGGCTGGTCGTGGTCGTCGCGCGCCGGTGCTCGCCAGGACGAGGGTCCAGATCTGCAGCCCTACGAGATGCCGGAGGACGGCGACACGCCGGTCTACGTCATCTCCGTCGCTGCCGAACTGGCCGATCTGCACCCACAGACCCTGCGCGCCTATGAGCGGGAGGGACTGCTCACCCCGGCCCGTACGGAAGGCGGGACCCGTCGGTACTCCCGACGGGACGTGGAGCGGCTGCGCTTCATCCGGACGCTCACCCAGGACGAGGGTCTCAACCTCGCCGGGGTCCGGGTCGTCCTCGACCTCGGCGAGAAGCTCGAGGGTGCCCGACAGCGGATCGGCGAGTTGGAGGAGATGGTCCGGGTGCTGGCCGAACGGATCGAGGAGCGTCCCCGCGGCGATCGGTTCGAGATCGTCAAGGCGCCGGCGACGAACGTGGAACTCCATCCCCGAGGTCGACGCACGGGACAGCGGGGCAACAACACGATCCAGCGTGCGCGTCCCGTCCCACCACCGGAGATGCGCACCGCGGACGTCTGAGCGCGTCGCAGGTGGGAGCTGCGGTGACGTGGTCCGGTCAGGGGTGGCCGGTTCCGTGCCCCGGTCGCCCCGGGTGGCTGCGTCGGTGACGTGGTCCGGTCAGGGGTGGCCGGTTCCGTGCCCCGCGGTCCGCGGACCGGGTGTGGCCACGGTCGGCACGAGGGTGCAGTCACCTCGACTGAGGAACCCTGCGCCGAGCGCCATCCGCACGCTGACAGTGACATCGCACCTCCGTACCGTCAGGAACGAGGCCGAAGGCCGGCAGGCGACCAGGATCCGAGGAGGAACGCCGTGGAGATGGACCAGCTCACGCACAAATCCCAGGAGGCCCTGCGCCGTGCCGTGGCGATCGCCACCGAGCGCAAGCACACCGAGGTGGGCACCGCCCACCTGCTCTCCGCGCTGCTCGAGCAGACCGACGGGGTCGTGCTTCCCCTGTTGACCAGGCTCGAGGTGACGCCCACCACCTTGCGCAACCGCACGACCGAACTGCTCGATGCCACCGCTGCGGCCTACGGGGCGACCGGCCAGCCGACCATCGGCCGGCCGCTGTCCCGCGCGCTGGAGGCCTCGGTCGAGGAGGCCGGCCAGCTCGGCGACGACTACGTCTCGACCGAGCACCTGCTGCTCGCCCTGGCGGGCAACAGTGACCGCACCGCTGCGGTCCTGGTCGAGCTCGGCATCGACCGGGATGCGATCCTCGGGGCGTTGAAGCAGGTCCGAGGGTCCCAGCGCGTCACCTCCCAGGATCCGGAATCGACCTACGAGGCGCTCGAGAAGTACGCCCGCGACCTCACCGCGCTCGCCAAGGACGGCAAGCTCGACCCCGTCATCGGCCGGGACGAGGAGATCCGCCGGGTGATCCAGGTGCTGGTCCGACGGACGAAGAACAACCCCGTCCTGATCGGGGAGCCGGGGGTCGGCAAGACCGCCATCGTCGAAGGCCTGGCGCGCCGCATCGTCGAGGGGGATGTCCCCACGCTCCTCGAGGACAAGATGCTGGTCGAGCTGGACCTGTCAGCCATGGTCGCCGGGGCGAAGTACCGGGGCGAGTTCGAGGAGCGGCTCAAGGCCGTGTTGAAGGAGATCGAGGCTTCCGAGGGCCAGATCATCACCTTCATCGACGAGCTCCACACCGTCGTCGGCGCCGGCGGGGCCGAGGGGGCCATGGACGCCGCGAACATGCTCAAGCCCATGCTCGCCCGCGGGCAGCTGCGCATGATCGGCGCCACCACCCTGGCCGAATACCGCAACATCGAGAAGGACGCCGCGCTGGAGCGTCGTTTCCAGCCGGTCCACGTCGCCGAGCCGAGCGTCGCCGACACCGTCGGCATCCTGCGCGGCCTGCGGGAGCGCTACGAGGTCCACCACGGGGTCGAGATCACCGACGACGCCTTGGTGGCCGCCGCGAGCCTGTCGGACCGCTACCTGACCGATCGGTTCCTGCCGGACAAGGCGATCGACCTCCTCGACGAGTCGATGGCACGGATCCGCATCGCCAACGAGTCGATGCCCCCGGAGATCGACGAGGTCACCCGTCGGATCCAGCAGCTGGAGATCGAACGGGTCTCGCTGGCCAAGGCCGACTCGCCGGCGTCCCAGGAGCGTCTCACCGACCTGGACGTGGAGCTGGCCGAACTGCGCGAGCGCCAGGCGGAGATGGACCAGCGGTGGCAGGCCGAGAAGGGCGCCATCGGTGAGCTCACCTCCGCGAAGGAGGAGCTGGAGCGGGTCCGGGAGCAGGCGGCAGCAGCGGAACGCGATGGCGACTACGAGCGTGCCTCGCAGCTGCGCTACGGACGGATGCCCGAGCTCGAGCGGCTGGTCGCCGGTGCCCAGGGGCGCATCGAGGCCTTCCGTGCCGACGGCCAGAGCCTGCTGGACGAGAAGGTCACCGAGATCGAGATCGCCGAGGTGATCGCGCGGTGGACCGGCATCCCGGTCACCAAGCTGATCGAGTCCGAGACGGCCAAGCTCCTCCACCTCGAGGAGCAGCTCCACGCCCGGGTGGTCGGCCAGGATCAGGCGGTGGACGCCGTCGCCAACGCGGTCCGTCGGTCGCGCTCCGGGATCGCTGACCCGGACCGGCCGATGGGCAGCTTCCTGTTCCTGGGCCCGACCGGGGTGGGCAAGACCGAGCTGGCCCGCGCGCTCGCGGAGTTCCTGTTCGACGACGAGCGGGCCATGCTGCGCATCGACATGGGTGAGTACCAGGAGAAGCACACCGTCGCCCGCCTGATCGGCGCCCCTCCCGGCTACGTCGGCTACGACGAGGGCGGCCAGCTCACCGAAGCGGTCCGTCGTCGTCCCTACCAGGTGCTCCTGCTGGACGAGGTGGAGAAGGCCCACCCGGACGTGTTCAACGTGCTGCTGCAGGTGCTCGACGACGGCCGGCTGACCGACGGGCACGGCCGCACCGTCGATCTGCGCAACACCGTGATCATCATGACCTCCAACCTCGGGTCCACCCACATCCTCGATGCGGCGTTGTCGTCGGAGGATCTGCACGAGCGGGTGATGCTGGACGTCCGTGCCCACTTCCGGCCGGAGTTCCTCAACCGCATCGACGAGGTGGTGATCTTCGATCGGTTGGCCAAGGAGCAACTGCGTGAGATCGTCGACATCCAGCTGGCGCGGCTCCGGGCGCGCCTCGATACCCAGGACGTCCACCTCGAGGTGACGGATGCGGCGCTCGATCGGCTGGCCGAGCTCGGCTTCGACCCGTTGTACGGCGCTCGGCCGCTCAAGCGGGTGATCCGTGCCTCCCTGGAGGACCAGCTCGCCCGGTCGCTACTGGCCGGCGAGGTGGCACCGGGCCGCACGGTGCGCGTCGACGTGGCCGCAGACGGCGCCTTCCACTTCGAGGCGGTCGCGGAGGCCGCTCACGCCGCGCCCGCCTGACCCCGGGGCGTCGCGCGTGACCCCGGGGGTGTCGCGCGTGATCCGGGGTCGTCGCGCGTGATCCGGGGGGTGTCCCGCCTGGCCCCGGGGGTGTCGCGCGTGATCCCGGGGGGTGTCGCGCTGCCCCCCGACCGGCGATATGTGGCGGGAAGCAGCGGATAGTGGCTGCTACCTGCCCGATCTGGGGTCGGGCAGGTTCGGGCGCGGGGTTATGTGGCGGGAAGCAGCGGATAGTGGCTGCTATCTGCCACCCGGGGCTGGGGCTACTCGGCCAGGAAGGCGAAGAACACCACGAACAGGACGCTGAGCACGTACATGATGGGGTGAACCTCCCTGGCCCGACCCTTGAAGACCATGAGGAGGGGGAACAGCACCAGCCCCATCGCGATACCGGTCGCGATCGAGTAGGTCAGCGGCATCGCGACGACCGTGACGAAGGCCGGGATGGCGATCGTCAGGTCGTCCCACTCGATCTCCCTCAGCCCCCGCGCCATCATGACGCCGACGATGATGAGGGCCGCCGCGGTCACCGGGGCCGTCACCACGCTCAGCAGGGGGGAGAAGAAGATCGCGAGCAGGAACAGCCCGGCGGTGACCACCGAGCTCAGGCCCGTCCGTCCGCCTGCCCCGACCCCGGCCGCCGACTCGATGTAGGAGGTCGTGGTCGAGGTCCCGAGCGCGGCCCCGCCCATGGTGGCCACGGCGTCGGAGACCAACGGGCGACTCCCACCGGGGAGCGACCCGTCCTCGTCGAGCAGCCCCGCCTGGTTGGTGACCGCGATCAAGGTGCCAGCGGTGTCGAAGAAGTCGACGAACAGCATCGTGCCGATCACGACGAGCAGTTCGGCTGCCAGCAGATCCGGCAGCGCGGTGAAGGCGGCACCGAGGGTGGGCGCCAGGCTCGGTGGTGCGGAAACGACCGCCCCCGGCAGGTCGAGCAGACCCGTGAGCAGCCCCAGCACCGCGGTCGCGAGGATGCCGTAGAACACCGCACCCTTGAGCCCGCGCATCAGGAACAGCGAGATCGCGATCAGGCCGAAGATCGCCAGCAGGGTGGTCGACGTCCCCAATGGGCCGAGGGCCACTGTCGTGGCCTCGTCCGGGACGACGATGCCGGCGTTCTTGAGCCCGATGAAGGCGATGAACAGCCCGATGCCGGCGCCCACCGCCATCTTGAGCTGGTGGGGGATGGCGTCGATGATCGCGCCGCGGATGCCGGTGATGGCCAGGATGAAGAAGAGCACGCCCGACACGAAGGTGGCCGCCAGTGCGGTCTCCCAGGGGATGCCGTAGCCGAGCACGACCGTGTACGCGAAGAAGGCGTTGAGGCCCATGCCGGGCGCCTGTGCGATCGGCAGGTTCGCCCACAGGCCCATGATCAGCGTCCCGAGCGCCGCCGCCAGGCAGGTCGCGACGAACACCGCGCCCGGGTCCATCCCCGCGTCGGCGAGGATCAGCGGGTTCACGAACACGATGTAGGCCATCGCCAGGAAGGTGGTCAGCCCGGCGATGCTCTCCGTGCGCGGCTCACTGCCACGTTCGGACAGCCGGAAGTACCGGTCCAGCGCGCCGCCACCCGTGCGCCGCTCGGTCGTCTGCTCGCTCACGTCCAGTGCTCCTCGTGGGCGCACGACGAGGTGTGCGCGTGCCACGGTCGTACCGACAGGGGAGGGGAAGCGATCGCCACCGGCTTCGGCGGGCATCTCTCATGCTAGGCGAGCACGGGGGTGTGGCTCAGCTGCGCGACCCGCCCAGGGGACCTGCTCACTCGGCGGGGAGCACGAGCGCGACCGTCAGCATCCCCTCGGTCGCGTCCTCGTCCAGGATCAGGCTCACGGTCAGCGTGGAACCCGGATCACCCTCCTGGATCCCGATGATGCTGCCCATCACGCCGACGGCCATGTCCTGACGTTGCACCTCGTCCCAGGGCCCGGCCTCGACCGAGGTCTCGATCTCGTCCATCAGTTGTTCCCACTCGCCGGTGATCGTCCCCTGGACCGTCAGCCCCCGGCTGCCATCGTCGGTCAGGTCGCTGACAGCCTGTGGTTCGAAGGCTGCCGGCGGCGTGAACACCGCCGCGATCTCCTCAGGGACCTCGCTGCTCTGCCCGCTGGTGATGGTGCCCTCGTCGGTGGTGACGGTGCTGCTGCCCTCCTCCTCGTCGACCTCGATCTCGATGGAGTCGCCATCCTCGCCCTCGATCGACACGGAGCCGTCCTCGGTGTCGATCTCGACGTCGTCGACACCCTCGACCTGTGACAGTCCACGCTCCACCACGCTCTCGCCGGAGCAGCCGGCGAGCAGCAGTGCGCCGGCGCCGAGTGCAGCCAGCGAGCGGACAGGGTGCATCGTGTTCGCCCTCACGGCGTTCCCTCCCGGATCTTGCTCGGTGCCGATCGCCGGCCGAGTCCCAGCGCACAGTGTGGCACGCCGGTTCGCCGTGAGGCGAACACCGCCATGACCCGGGCCTGGCTGTGAGGCGAACACCGCCATGACCCGGGCCTGGCCGTGACCCGGGACCTGGCCGTCAGACGACCAGCACGAGCCGGCGGGACTACGGTCCAGCCTCACCGGCAGCGGGAGGACCCCAGGGTGGCGGACGGCACGGACAGGCCCGCCAGACGGTCGACGGCGAGCCGCAGCCGCCGACGGCTGGTCGCGGCGTGCGCACTCCTGCTGGCGCTCGTGGCCGCCGGCTGGTCACAGCAGGACCCGATCGACGGGCTCCCGGCGACCACCGAGCGCGAGGTGTCGATCATCGCCCATGGCGGTGCCCAGGGCCATGCTCCCGCCAACACCATGGCCGCGTTCGAGGCGGCGCTCGAGCTCGGGGCCGACACCCTCGAGATGGACCTGCAGCTGACCGCCGACGGCGAGGTGGCGACGATCCACGATGCCACGGTGGATCGCACCACGGACGGATCGGGGCCGGTGCGGGACCTGACCCTGGCCGACCTGCAGGCGCTCGATGCCGGTGTGGGCTGGCAGGACGAGGACGGTGGCACCCCGTTCGCGGGCCGCGGGATCCGACACGCGTCGCTGCGCGAGGTGCTGGAGCGCTTCCCCGACACCCCGCTGGTGGTCGAGCTGAAGACGGACGCCGGCCCGGTCATCATCCAGCCGGTGCTCGACCTGCTCGCCGAGTACGGGCGGGACGACGGCAGCGTCGTGGTCGCCTCCTTCAGCGAGGACTACCTCGCGCCGGTCCGCGCACAGGCGCCGCAGGTGCCGACCAACATGCCGGAGTCGGAGACCTACGGCTTCTACGTCCGGCAGCTCGTCGGCCTGCATCCGTGGTGGGACCCGCCCGGCCAGGTGTTCCAGGTCCCGGAACGTTTCGACGGGCGTCTGGTCGTGACCCCGCGCTTCACGCGGGCAGCCGAGCGACTGGGCGTCGACGTCCAGGTCTGGACGGTCAACGAGCCCGAAGAGATGCACCGTCTCCTGGATGCCGGTGCCCACGCGCTGCTGACCGACTTCCCGGACCGGGCCCTCGAGGTCCTCGCGCAACGTGCCGCCGAGCGGGGCGGCGTCGTGCGGGGGCCGGACCCGAGCCGCTACGAGCCGCAACTGGAACGCGCGGAGCGGCTCCAGGAGACCGCCGGGTGGCTGACACCGGTGTGGACCGCGATCTCCTTCCTCGGTGACGAGGAGTTCTACCTGCTGCTCCTGCCGGTGACCTACTGGGCGCTCAGCCGGCACGTCGGGCTGCGGCTCGGGGCGATCCTTCTGCTCAGCGCCAGCCTCAACGGTGTGCTCAAGCTCGCCTTCACCACCCCCCGGCCGTTGTTCCTGCGGCCCGAGGTCGGGGTCGTGACGGAGACGAGCTTCGGCCTGCCCTCCGGGCACGCGCAGAACGCGACGGCCTTCTGGGGGGTGCTCGTCGCGCACGTGCGCGGCTGGCTGCCGCGGCTCCTCCTGGTCGGGTTGATCGCCGCCATCGCCTGGTCCCGGATCCACCTCGGCGTCCACTTCGTCGAGGATGTGCTCGTCGGCGCGTTGGTCGGGGCGGCGCTGATCGGGGCGTTCCTGCTGCTGGAGCCGCGGGTGCTGCGGTGGTGGCAGCGCGTCGGGACCGTGGAGCGGATGCTCGCCTCGGTGGTGGCCGGCCTGGTGTGGGTGGCGCCGGCGGTGCTGCTCTCAGGACGGCTGATCGGTGTCGAGTTCCCCTGGCCCGGCATCGAGGACCTCTCGGAGATGACCGGAGCGAGCAGCGTGGTCACCCCGGCCGCCACGCTGTCGGGCTTCGGGATCGGGCTCGCCTGGTTGCAGGTGCGCGGTGGTTTCGATCACCGTGGAGCATGGGCCCGGCGTCTCGCGCGGGTGGTGGTCGGCCTGTTGGTCGTCGTGGTCCTCTACCTCGGCTTGTCCGCGGTGTTCCCGAGCGGCGAGGGCCCGGTCGAGCTGATCCTGCGGGCCGTGCGCTACGGGTTGATCGGCGCCTGGGTGGGTGGGCTCGGACCGTGGGTGTTCGTCCGGCTCGGCCTCGCGGATCCGGCACCGTCCGATGCCGCCGCATCCGCTCCGGTCACCCCGGACAGCGGCGGTACCGTCGGGGCGGAACAGCCGTGAGGAGCGCCACGTGGTCCGCACCCGCCTGAGCGAACCCGACGCCGTGATCGTCGGGTCCGGCCCGAACGGGCTCGCGGCAGCGATCGCCCTGGCACGTGAGGGCTTCAAGGTCGTCGCCATCGAAGCGGCCGACGAGCCCGGCGGCGGGCTGCGCACCTACGACGACCCGCAGATCGCGGGTCTACGGCACGATCACTGTGCTGCGGTCCTGCCCTTCGCGGCGGCCTCGCCGTTCCTGCGCACGCTGCCGCTGACCGAGTACGGGCTGACGTGGTGTCATGCGGAGGTCGACTGTGCGCATCCGCTGGACGACGGCACGGCCGTGGTGGCCTACCGCGATCTCGCCCGCACGGTGGCCGAGCTCGGGGCCGACGGGCCGATGTGGGACGGACTGATCGGGGCGGCGGCCCGGCGCTTCGAGTCCCTGGCCGACGACGTGCTGGGCCCGATCGTGCGCATCCCCCGCCATCCCTTCGCGACCGCTCGAGCGGGGTTGCCGGCCCTGCTGCCGGCCACCGTCACCGCCGCGCGGTTCCCGACCGAGCGGGGTGCCGCCCTGTTCGGTGGCATGGCCGCCCACGCCATCAACCGCCTCGACCTGCCGATCACCGGCGCGGTCGGGGTCCTGCTCGGTGCCGCCGGGCACCGTCACGGCTGGCCGGTCGCCCAGGGCGGAGCCGAAGCGCTGTGGCGGGCGATGGTCGCGCTGCTCGAGGACCTGGGCGGCGAGGTGGTGACGGGCCAGCACGTGCGCAGCTTCCGGGAGCTCCCCCGCGCCCGCGTGGCGCTGTTCGACACGACGCCGACGGGTCTCGCCCACATCCTGGGAGACCACCTGCCGCTCCGGGGACGACGTCGGGCCGAGCGGTGGCAGTACGGCCCGGCCGCCTACAAGGTCGACTTCGCCGTCCGCGGTGCGGTGCCCTGGACCGCCCCGGGCGCACGCCGTGCCGGCACCCTCCACCTCGGCGGCTCCTTCGACGAACTGGTCGCGACGGAGGCGGCGGTGGTCGCCGGGGACCTGCCGGAGCGTCCCTTCACCCTCGTGGCCCAACCGCACGTCGCCGACGCCTCCCGCGAGGTGGACGGCGTGACACCGCTGTGGGCGTACGCCCACGTCCCGCACGGGACGAGCGAGGAGGTCGCTCCCCTGATCGAGGCGCAGATCGAGCGCTTCGCACCCGGTTTCGGTGACGCGATCGTGGCGCGGCACATCACGACCCCGGCGGACTTCGAGGCGACCAACCCCAACCTGCACGGCGGTGACATCGCCGGCGGCGCGAACCTCCCGAGCCAGCTGCTGGCGCGTCCGCGGCTGTCGACCGATCCCTACCACACGGGGGTGCCGGGGGTGTACCTGTGCTCCTCCTCGACGCCGCCGGGCGGTGGGGTGCACGGCATGGCCGGCTACCACGCCGCCAGGTCCGCGCTCCGGGTGCTGACCGCCTGAACGGCGGGCTGCGGGACCCGATCGTCAGGCGACCCGATCGTCGGGCGGCCCGATCGTCGGGCGGCCCGCAACGTCCGGCTCAGACCTCGGCGCTGTCCGCCGCTTGGCCGTACTGCTTGCGGAAGTCCCAGCTGGCCATACTGAGCGGGTCGAGCCGGAGCCAGCGGTGGTGATCGGCGGGTTCCAGCGGATGGTCGGTGCCGAAGTACTTCACGGAGAACCCGCGCCGGACCTCCAGCGGGACCTCGTCGTCGGGAACGAAGGCGTACTCGAGCCGGCCGGAGATGCCGCGGAGCTCCACGTACTGCTCCCCGCCGTCGACGACGAAGGCGGCACGGGTCCCGGCCTCCATGCGCGCCGTACGTTTCGCGCGGGTGAGGTTCCAGACCCAGAACGCGTCGCCGTGCCAGACGAACCACACCGGCACCACTGCCGGCCAGCCGTCCTCGTCGATCGTGGCCAGCCGCAGGACCCGCTCCTCGGCCAGGAACGTGTCGCGCTCCGCTGTGGTCATGCTGAGCCTGCCCACCACGTGCCTCCTCGCGGCCATCGTCGGCGCGCGGCCACGGTAGCGCGGCCGTGGCTACGCTCCGGGCTCGGACGCCACGTCGCCACCATGCCGCGTGTGCTGCGGGCGGGACGCCGTGTTGCTGTCGCGCCGCCGTTGCGCCGCCGTTGCGCCGTCGTCCGCGCCGTCGTCCGCGCCGTCACCGTGTCATCGCCGTGAGCAGGAGGGGAGCCGTGGGTCGGGCCGAGGAGCATGATCCCTTCGCTCCGATCGAGACGTCGGAGCGGTTCGCCACCCTGTTCGCGGTCGTTGGCGCGGCGTGCGCGGTGGCGTCGGTCGTGACGGGGCTCGCGCCGTTGTTCGGGCCGGTCGGCATGGCCTCGGGGCTGATCGCCCACGTCAAGGGCAGTCGCTACGGCATGCCCAGCACGATCCTGGCAGGGCTCGGCATGATCGTCGGGATGTCGGTCATCCTGTACCTGCGCTGAGCCCGCGCCGCGCGGTCGTCGGCAACGAGGGACAAGCCCCCTCGCGCGCAGTCGCGGGATGCGCCTACGCTCGTCGAACGGCTGGAGGGTGTGTAGTGGGTGTGATCAAGACCATCGACCTGGTGGGCGTGTCGACCGAGTCCTGGCGGGACGCGGCGCACAAAGCGCTGGAGGAGGCGACCAAGACGCTGCGGAGCGTGGAGGGCTTCGATGTCCTGGCGACCTCCGCGGTGGTGGAGGACGAGGCGATCAGCGAGTACCACACCCACGTGCGTATCCGCTTCCGCATCACCCGCTGAGGCCGGCGGCACCGGGCGCTGCACGCAGCGGCCCGTCCGGCCGAGCGCCCGCGCCTGTCACAGGATCCTGGTGCCGTTCGCATCGCCGCGGGTGGACAGCGCCCGCTGCAGGGTGCTCGCCAGTTCCCGGATCGGGCCCTGGTGGACGGTGGCTCCGGGGAGGCGGAGCGCGTCGCTCGGGAGGAACCCGGGTCCACCGAGCACGACCGAGGCGCGTCCGAACCGGGCCTCGTCGGCCAGGAACTCCTCCGCGTGCGAGCGGAACATCGATCCGATCAGCACGAGGTCGGGATCGAGATCGCTGACGCTGCGCTCCATGGCCATGGTCGGCATCCGGGCACCGAGGTAGTGGACGCGCCAGCCGGCGTCGGCGGCCACCACCGCCGCGGCCAGCAAGCCGAGGTCGTGGTCCTCCGCCTCGGGTGCGGCGGCGACACAGCTTCGCGCGCCGGGCCGGACCGGTGCGCGCAGCAGGCGTTGGAGGCGTGGACGCAACGTGTTGGTGGCGAAGTGCTCCCGGGCGATGACGCGGGGATCGTCCTGCCAGCCTTCGCCGACCCGCCGCAGCAGCGGGAGCACGACCTCGTCCAGCGCGCGCGGGACGTCGAACCGGGCGAAGACGTCGTCCATGGCGGCATCGGCGCTCGTGCCGTCGAAGCTCTCGATCGCTGCTTCGAGCCGGGACACGAGGTCGCCGGAGGCCTGGCCGCTGGCAGGTACGGGACGCAGCGGAGTGACACTGGCTGGCTCGCGCAGCACCTCACGGGCAGCGGCCGCCGCGGACCATCCTTCGTCGAGGAGCCGCTGCATGCCACGGACCCGACCGATGTCCGCTTCGCTGTACAGGCGGTGGCCACCCTCCGTGCGAGCGGGGCTCAGGAGCCCGTACCGACGCTCCCACGCGCGCAGCGTCGGGACGGCCACGCCGGTACGGCGTGACACCTCCCCGATGCGGAGCACGGCGCGGTCGTCAACCATCGGGGCGGGTCCGTTCGTGTGCTGGTCGGGCGGGGCGGCGGAAGGGACTGCCGTTCGGGTGCGGCTGCGCAGTCACGTGCCACCGGGGGGTCGTCGCGTCGGTCGTTCGCCGCCACGCCCCGACCTGGACGGTTGTGGACCACAAGGTGACGGGCGGTTGTCCAGATCCGGTACAGGATGCCGCATGGCGGTCGAGCAGCGATGTCAGGCGCGCGCGGGCATCGCTCAGCCTCGCGCGTTCACGCCGAAGGGCGCCGCTGGTCGTGGCAGGGCGGTCGTCCGCTCCTGCCATGTGGCGTCAAAGGGACGGGTCTCGTAGCGTGCACCGCATGGAGCTCTCGCCACTGACCCGACTCACCCCCGGCATGCCCATCCTGGTGGGCGGTGACCGCTTCGTGCCCGTGTCCGAGGAGTTGGCCGCCGCCTTCGCTCCCGGCGACGCGTTGCTCACCGTGCCGGAGGACGGGGCGTTGCTCCACGTGCCCGCGGCCGATCGGCGGGCCGCCGCTGTTGCGGTGGATGCGGCCGTCGCGGCGTTCGCCGCGCTCGGCGAGGTCGACGACGCTCGGCTCGACGCCTTCTACACCGCCTTCGCGGACCGCCTCGCCGACGACGAGGTGTTCGCTCCGATCGCCGCTGCGAACGCCGACGACGTCGCCGCCGCGCGGGAGCGCGGGCGTTCGACCACCCGGCTCGAACTCGACGAGCGGATGCGTGCTGGCATGGTCGAGGGGCTGCGCGCGTGGGCGGCGACGGGCAGCGACCGCGGCGCCGTCCTCGCCCGGCTCGACCACCCCGGGTGGACCCTGGAGCAGGTCACCGACCGGCTGGGTGTCGTCGCGTTCGTGTTCGAGGGACGGCCCAACGTCTTCGCCGACGCGTGCGGCGTGCTGCGCACGGGCAACGCGGTGGTGTTCCGCATCGGCTCCGATGCGCTGGGCACGGCGCGGGCGATCGTGACCCACGCGCTGGATCCGGCGCTGCAGGCCGCCGGGCTGCCGTCCGGTGCCGCCGCCCTGGTCGACGCCCCCTCGCGCGCCGCGGGCTGGGCGCTGTTCAGCGATCCGCGGCTCGCGCTTGCGGTCGCCCGTGGTTCCGGCGCCGCGGTCCGGCAGCTCAGCGCCGTCGCGCAGCAGGCCGGCAACGCCGTCTCCGCGCACGGCACCGGCGGTGCGTGGTTGCTGGCGAGCGAGCACGCCGACCCGGCGGCGCTCGCGGCGGCCGTCCACCGCTCGCTGGACCGGAAGGTGTGCAACACCCTGAACACCGTCGGCGTCGCGCGCTCGCGGGCCGGGGAGCTCGTGCCCGTGATCCTCGAGGCGCTGACGCGGGCCGCCTCCGGGCTCGGCACCGAGCCCAAGCTCCACGTGCTCGAGCGCGACCGTGCCGCCGTCGATCCGAGCTGGTTCGACACGATCGTGCCGATCCACCGGGCCGCGGGCGTGATCGACGAGCCGCGGGCCGAGGCCCTCACCGAGGAGCAACTCGGGATCGAGTGGGAGTGGGAGCGTTCGCCGGAGCTCTCGTTGTTCCTCTTCGACGATCTGGACGAGGGGATCACCACCTACAACCGTGCCTCCCCCCGGTTCGTGCTCTCGTTGCTCAGCGACGAGCCCGCCGAGCACGACCGGGTCTGGGCCCGGGCAGAGGCCCCCTACGTGGGCGACGGGTTCACCCGTTGGGTCGACGGGCAGTACGCCCTCGGGACCCCGGAGCTCGGGCTGTCCAACTGGGAACGAGGGCGGCTGTTGGGACGCTCGGGGATCCTGTCGGGTGAGGCGATCGTGACGGTGCGTTCCCGGGTCCGCCAGCAGGACCCGGACGTCCACCGGTGACCGACCCCCAGGTCGCGCGCCCGGCCCTGTCGAGCGCGTGGCTGATCGTCGCCGTGCTCGGCGCCGCGCTGAACCTGCGTGCCGCCGTCACCAGCGTCGGGGCCCTGCTCCCGGAGGCGCAGGCGGCGCTCCAGATGAGCGCGCTCAGGGCGGGGATCCTGACCAGCCTGCCCGTCGTCAGCTTCGGGGTGGTCGCGTTGCTGTCCAACCTGATCGCCCGTCGCCTGGGGCTGACCAGAGCGCTGACCCTGGCCACGATCGCCATCGCGTTCGGGCTGCTCCTGCGGGTCGCGATCGTCGACAGCACCTGGCTGCTCGCCACCAGCCTGGTCGTACTGTCCGGCATCGCGGTCGGCAACGTGCTGCTGCCGGTCGCGGTCCGCGCGTGGTTCCCCGACCGCGTCGGGCCGATGACCGGCTGGTACGCGATCGCGCTGTCGCTGGGCACCGGGCTGCCGGCCGCGCTGGCGGTCCCGCTCGCGGCCGCGCTCGGTGGCTGGCGGCCCGGGCTGGCGATCTGGGCGCTGCCGGCCACCCTGGCGGTGCTGCCCTGGCTGCTGGCGCTGCGGGCCGGGCCGGCGCCGACCCCGGTCCCCGGCGGTGAGCCGGGTGCCACCTCGCCGTTGGTGTCGTCCTCCGCATCGAACCCTTCCTCCGGTCCCGAGCCGGATGCCCCGCCCCGGCCGTCGGCGGTACCACCCCGCTCCCGCCAGCCGTCCGCGGTGCCGGTCCACCGGCGGCTCCAGAGCTGGGCGCTGGCGGTGTTCTTCGGCATCCAGAGCCTGGAGGCCTACGTCGTGATGGGGTGGCTCCCCTCGATCCTCCGCGACGCCGGGGTCGGCGCCGAGCCGGCCGGGGCCATGCTCGGGGTCGCGATGATCGTCGGCGGCCCGGTCGCGCTGCTGCTGCCGCGGTTCGCGGGTCGCACCGACGACCAGCGGGTGTTCGTCGTCGGTCTGGCCCTGTCGTCAGCCGCCGGGTACGCGGGCCTGCTGCTGGCGCCGGCGGTCCAACCGCTGCTGTGGACCGTCCTGCTCGGGGTCGGTCTCGGGGCGTTCCCCCTGGCGCTGCTGCTGCTCGGTCTCCGGGCCGCTACCCCGGCCGGCACCGCCGCCCTGTCGTCGCTCGCCCAGGGTGTCGGCTACCTCATCGCCGCGATGGGGCCGGTCACGATCGGGGTGCTGCGCGATCGCACCGGCAGCTGGACGGTCCCGTTGCTGTTGCTGGCCGGACTGCTGGTGCCCAAGCTCCTCGCCGGCCTGGTCGCCGCGGGCCCGGGCCAGGTCGATGTGGCCGGCAGTGGACCCGGGCGCCGCGAGGTGCTCGGGTGGTTCAGAGCAGATCGCGGCCCGCCGCCCACGCCGTGAGCTCGTGACGGTTGGACAGTTGGAGCTTGCGGAGCACCGCGGAGACGTGGGTCTCGACCGTCTTGATCGAGATGTGCAGCCGGCCCGCCACCTCGCGGTAGGTGTACCCACGGGCGATGTGGCGCAGGACCTCCTTCTCACGGGTGGTGAGCTGGTCGAGCTCGGGGTCGTTGCCCTCCATGCCCGGTGGGAGCTCCCCGGCGAAGGCGTCGAGGACGAACCCGGCCAGCCGTGGGCTGAAGACCGCATCGCCCTGGTGGACCCGCACGATCGCCCGTACCAGGTCCTCGGAGGAGATCGTCTTCGTGACGTAGCCGCGAGCTCCGGCCCGGATCACCTGGATCACGTCCTCGGCCGCATCGGAGACGCTCAGCGCCAGGAACCGGACGTCCGGGTGGGTCTCCCGGATCGCCTCGAGGACGGCCCGCCCACCCCCGCCGGGCATGTGGACGTCGAGCAGGACGACGTCCGGTTTGGTGGCACGGATGCCCTGGATCGCGCCGTCGACGTCGCCGGCATCGCCGACGATCGTCACCTGCGATCCGAGCTCGGCGATCACCCCGGCTCGGAACAGCGCGTGATCGTCGACGAGGAAGATCCGGGTGGCTCGGCTCATGGGCGGTGACCTCCTGGGCTGTGAGAGCGATCGCTGACGTCCTGGCGGGTCGGACCCGGACGCGGCACCGCGACCTCCACCTCGGTGCCGGTGCCAGGCTCGGTGTGGAGCGCCGCACTGCCGCCGTGGCGCTCCAGACGTTCGATGATGGAGCCCCGGATACCGGCCCGGTCGCTCGGGATGTCATCGGGGTCGAAGCCGCGCCCGCGATCGCGGATGAAGGCGACGACCTGCTCCTCCTCGACCTCGACGAAGACGTCGGCACGATCGGTGCCGCTGTGTTTGGCGACGTTCACGCAGGCCTCACGGATCGCTGCCAGCAGCGCCCAGACGTGCTCGTCGAGGGTCGTCTCCCCGACGACGACCACCTCGATCGTGAGGCCGTGGATCGCCTCCACCTCGTCGGTGATCCCCTGGACGGCTTCCGTGAGGGTCATCGCCGTCCCGGCGGCCGTGGAGCCGTACAGCCAGGTCCGCAGTTCGCGCTCCTGCCGACGCGCCAGCGCGACCATGCGTTTGGGGTCCTCGGTGCTGCGCTGGATCAGGGCGAGGGTCTGGAGCACCGAATCGTGGAGGTGGGCGGCGAGCTCGGCGCGCTCCTCCTGTCGCACCCGCTCCCGACGTTCCACGCCCAGCTGTTCGGTCAGTCGCCACAGCCACGGGCCGAACAACAGCCCGAGCCCGGCGAGCGCGGTCAACAGCACGATGATCAGCTCCTGGGCCCCGCTGAGCGAGCCCGTGGTGGCCAGCGCGCCGCCGATCGCCAGCGCGACCAGCGCCGTGCCCGCCACGATCCGCAGCGGTGAGGCGGGGGCCGTGGCCGCACGGCGCAGCGCGTCGCCGGGAGCGTGGCCGGCCAGGTGCGACCAGGCGGCTCGGTCATCGGTGTCGGCACGGGTCCACAGCACGGCTGATCCCGCCGCCAGCAGCACCATCGGTCCGACCACCTGGTCGCCGAACCAGACCCCCAAGGACCGGAGCAGCAGCAGGACCCCGAGCACGATCAGCGCCAGCGCGACGGCCTGTTGGCCGGTGGCCGGTCGGCGGCGGGCTGGGGTCGCGGTGGCGGGGGGGATCGCCGCCCACAGGACCCCGTACAGGACCAGGCCCGCGCCTCCGGCGAAGGTCAGCAGGGCGAAGGCGATGCGCACGAGCACCGGGTCGACGCCCAGTCGCCATCCGAGGCCCGCCGCGACGCCGGCCACCACGCGCCCCTCCTGCGGTCGCGCGAGGCGCGGGGCGCCGCCGGGCGCCGCGGGGTCGCGACCGCGTGCCGCCGCTGGTGGCGGCGGAGGCGTGGGGGGCGTCGAGGTGGCAGGGGCGTCGGACATGACGTGATGGTGGCACAGCGGGCGTCGCCGTGGCAGACGGCGCTGCCCGAGCGCACCCCCGGTGGCCTCAGGGTCGCACCAGGGTGGTCACCCATCGCGGTGCGTCGTCGAGAGGCGCATGATCGGGGTGCACGGTGCGGATGGTCCGCACACCGGCGGGTCGTCCGCACAGGATCCGAGGAGCACGACGTGGACACGACGCAGGTCCCCCCACCGCCCGCGGCCGACGGGACGTCGAACCAGCGGCCCCAGCTGCGCCGCCCCCAGGAGGGGCGCATCGTCGCCGGGGTCGCCGCCGGCCTGGCCGATCACCTCGGCTGGGACGTCTCGCTGGTGCGGTTGCTGTTCGTGGTCGTGACGCTGATCACCCAGGGCCTCGGCCTGCTCGTCTACCTCGCTGCCGCGGTGCTGATCCCCTCTGCCGAACCTGGCGAAGCCCGCCCGACACCAGCATCCCGGCCCGCCGGCGAGCTCGGCGGCCGGCCGCCCGCGTTCTGGCTCGGTGTCGGGCTGCTGGCCGTGGGTGCCTGGTGGCTGTTCGCCGTCACCCCGATGCGCTTCGGGCTGCTGCCCGGGGTCTCGATGGGCTCGATCGCTGCACCGCTGCTGCTGATCGCCTTCGGGTTGGCCCTGTGGGTGACCGGTGATCGCGGGGTGACCGGTGATCGCGGGGTGACCGGTGATCGCGGGGTGACCGGTGATCGCGCAGCCGCGACGCCGCCCGCTCCATCGATCCCCGTGTCCGTCGCGCCGGGCGGCTCGACCCGTCCGTCCAACGACCGACCCGCAACCTCCGCCACGACCCCCGCTGCAACCTCCGCCACGACCCCCGCTGCAACCTCCGCCGCAACCTCCGCTGCAACCCCCAAGGAGCCCACCATGGACACCGTCACCGCCCATCAAGACCGAATTCCATCGCGATGTGATACGGATTGTCATCGTCACCCCGGCGGCCATGGAAGTCATTCTTCATGATGCAGCTTGCAACCAGAGTAAACGGCGCGGCCTCAATCAGATTCGCCAGATCACGCAAGAACTGCTTTCGCACGGTCTCGTTCAGCAAGATGTCGAAAGGCGGCCTCGATTTCCG
>JAWOCZ010000072.1:0-7356 GCA_046483565.1 Nitriliruptoraceae bacterium | reverse complement strand
AGCTGGTCGAGATGGGTGAACTGGCGCGAGCTGTCGGTCGACAGTCCATGGGTGCCTTCGTCCAGGCCGATGCCGAGCTGGCCGCTACCGCGAGCCGGACCAGACGGCGGAAGATGCCGGCGTTGAGCCGGTCCACCCCGTCGTCGAGCCGGCTCGCGGCAGCGGCCAGCTCGGCATCGGCCTGGACGAAGGCGCCCATGGACTGTCGACCGACAGCTCGCGCCAGTTCACCCATCTCGACCAGCTGCTCGAGCAGGTCGGGGTCCGGCTCCTCGGCCGCAACCCGCTTGACCGTCCGGGCCACCCCGACCGCGTAGTCGGCCATGCGTTCGGCGTGGAGGCTGACGTGCAACAGCCCGGTCAGCAGCCTGAGGTCACGCCCGACCGGCCCATGGAGGGCGACCGTGGCCAGGACCCCGTTCTGGATCTGTTCGTAGGCACGGTCCAGGGCACGGTCGGCATCGATCACGACGTCCGCCAAGGCCAGATCGGTGTCCTGCAGCGCCTGGAGGGCACGCCCCAGCATCTCGTCGGCGCGTTCGCCCATCCTGACGACCGTGCTGCTGAGCTGGTCGATCTGTCGGTCGAGTTCATCTCGCATGGCGCACCTCCTGCCGAACTATAACCCTACGCGACGAAGGCCCGACGCATGCCGAAGCTACTGTTGGTCGAGGATGAGAAGTCGATCGCCGAGGGTCTGGCGATCACCCTGGAGGCCGAGGGCTTCCAGGTCGCGTGGGTCAAGGACGGACTGGATGCGATCCCCACCTGGGAGCGGATCCGTCCCGACCTGGTCGTCCTCGATCTCATGCTGCCCGGGATGAGCGGGACCGAGATCTGCCGGACGCTGCGGAGCCGCTCCGACGTGCCGATCATCATGTTGACCGCTCGGGAAGCGGAGGTCGACCGGGTCGTAGGCCTCGAACTCGGTGCCGACGACTACGTGACCAAGCCCTTCTCGACACGGGAGTTGGTCGCCCGGATCAAGGCCATCCTGCGTCGCGCTCCCCTCACCGAGCAACTGGAGGAAGAGGTCCCCGTGGAGGCCTCCGGTGTGCGGGTCGACCGTGTCCGTCACGAGGTGCAGGTCGACGGCAGCTCGGTCGAGCTGCCACCCAAGGAGTTCGACCTGCTCGCCTACCTCGTCGAGAACGCCGGCCGGGTCCTCACCCGCGGCCAGCTGATCGACGAGATCTGGGGCGGCGACTACGTCGGGGACACCAAGACCCTCGACGTGCACATCCGGCGGCTGCGCACCCGGATCGAGCAGGACCCCCACGAGCCGAACCGCATCCAGACGGTGCGGGGGGTCGGCTACCGGTTCTCCGACCGTTGAACCAGCCGCAGGCCCTGGGGATCGTCGCCGTCGGGCTGGCCGGTGTGTCCGCGGGGATCGCACTCGCGAGGCTGCCGGCGATCGTCCTGACCGCGGTCGTGGCGCTGGCGATCGTCGCCGCCCTCGAGGTCTGGGAGCGGCGCCGGATCCGGCGGCTGACGGCGCAGTTGAACGCCTGGCTGGGGACGGGGTCGGGGGTCCCCGTCGCGATCCAGGGGTCTGCTGCCTGGCGCGAGCTCACCGTCACGCTGAACGCGCTGTGCGCCTCCCACGCCCGCCGGGGTGCCCGTCTCGACCAGGAGCGTCCGTGGCGGTGGGAGCTGGTCGACTCGCTCGTGCAGGCGGCGTTGCTGTTCGACCGGGATGCGCGGCTGCAGGCCGCCAACGAGGCGGCACGGGAGCTGCTGTCGATCCCGATCGACATCGGGGAGGCGACGGTCCTGCAAGCGGTCGGGAGCCCTGCGATCGCCGACGCGGTGCGCGAAGCCCGCCGGTACGGCAACCCCGTGCGCATCGACGTCGAGCACAACGACCGGGATCTCAGGGTCACGGTCTCGATGGTCGGGGACGAGACGCTCGTCATCATCACCGACCGAACGCGTGAGCGCCGGGTCGAGGAGTTGCGACGCAACTTCGTCGTCAACGCCTCGCACGAGCTCAAGACCCCGGTGACGAGCATCCAGACCCTCGCGGAGGCGCTGGCCGTCACCGTCCGCGACGATCCCGACCGCACGGCCACGCTCGTCTCCCGGCTGGGGATCGAGGCCCAACGTCTGGCCCGCCTGCTGCACGACCTGCTCGACCTGCGCCGACTGGAGGAGCGGGGGCCGCTCGAGCGCGTGCCCGTCGATCTCGCCGAGCTCGTCCGGCTCACGATCGCCGAGTTGATCCCACGCGCCGAGGAGCTGGAGATCACGGTCGACCTGGATGCCCCCGACCATGCTGTGATCGCCGGCGTCCCCGGCGATGTCGAGGTGATCCTGAAGAACCTGGTCGGCAACGCCGTGCAGTACAACCAGCCGGGGGGCAGCGTCAGCGTTTCGATCGAGTCGCGACGTGGACAGCAGGTCCTGACGGTGAGCGACTCCGGTATCGGGATCCCGCAGCAGGATCTCGCCCGCATCTTCGAGCGGTTCTACCGGGTGGACACCGCGCGGTCCCGCGAGACCGGTGGTACCGGCCTCGGCTTGTCGATCGTCCGCCACGCCATCGAGCGGCATGGTGGCAGCATCCGGGTCGAGAGCCTCCTCGGCGAGGGCACGACCTTCACGGTGACGCTGCCGGTGGAGCCGCCCCGGTGAGGACCGGGGCGAGTGGGCGCCGGTAGCGTTCAGGCGACGCCGAGGAGGGTGTGGTGGTGGACGACGGCACGGACGTCGAGGTGGAGGGGATCGATCGCCTCCCTGCTGGTCTGACGCATGCGCGGGGCAAGACCCTGCGTGCGCCGGTGATCCTCGACCTCCTGGCCGAGGCGCTGCCCGACGCCACCATCGCTCTGGAGTTCACCGACCGGTGGGAGCTGTTGGCGGCGACCCTGCTGTCGGCACAGTCGACCGATGTCAAGGTCAACGAGGTCACGGCCGTGCTGTTCCGCGAGCTGCCAGGTCCCGAGGCGGTCGCGGCGGCCCCCCTTGCACGGATCGAGGGGCTGATCGGCTCGCTCGGGCTCTACCGGCAGAAGGCCAAGAACCTCAGAGCCACCGCGGCCCTGCTCCTCGAACGGCACGGGGGGGAGGTGCCCGGGACCATGGCGGAGCTCGTCGCCCTGCCCGGCGTCGCCCGCAAGACCGCGAACGTGGTCCTCTCGAACGGTTTCGGCCGGCACGAGGGCATCGTCGTCGACACCCACGTGGCTCGACTGGCACGGCGCCTGCGGTTCACCCGCGAGCGCGATCCCGTGCGGATCGAGCGGGACCTCGTCCGACTCTTCCCCCGTGAGCGGTGGTTGGAGGTCTCCGATCTGTTCATCCACCACGGCCGACGGACCTGCCACGCCCGCGCGCCCCGGTGCGGCGCGTGCGTGATCGAGCCGCTGTGTCCGTCATCGCAGACGGCCGGGTTCACCGACAAGCGCTGACGCGATCGTCCTGCCCCGCCGAGGACGGCCGGCCCGATCTGCGGCGGGATCAGCGACGCCGGACCCGTCCTGCCCACAGGGTGGCAGCCAGGGCCAACACGGACAGCACCCCGGCGACGACCACCTGGAGCACGTGGAGCGGCGGTTCGATCTCCAGCGGCGGCGCGAGTGTCTCCAGCTCGGTCGCTCGCAGCGTGATGCCGCCGCCGTCGTCGGGATCGGCCCGCAGGATGGTGCCGCGCAGCAGCACGACGTCGCCGCGCAGCGCCGGCCGGCCCGGGGAGGTGATGCGGTCGACCAGCGGCGCCTCCAACCACACCGATAGACCGGTGTTGAAGCCCGCATGTTCGCGGTGGCCGACGACGGGTCCGGTGACCAGGGCGTAGTCGTCGTCGTTGACCTGGGCCCAGGCGCCACCGTCCCGCGGGAGCAGCTCGCCGACGACCTCGCCGACGTAGGTCACCGTCAACCCGTCGTAGGCCGCCGGGCATGCGTAGATCTGGACCGAACCGACCCGCCCACCGCGAGGGAAGGTCTCCCGGATCCGGGAGATGGGCTCGCTGTCGACCGTGCGACGACAGCTCGGAACGTCTGTTGTCGCCAGCGGTGGGATCCCCTCGACGCGGTTGCCGTCCGTGTCGAGTTGGGGGTGGAGGGCCTCCAGCCACACGGCACCAAGGATCGTCAGGACGATCGCGCCGATGGTGCCGAGCAGGATCCAACGCGTCGGAGCTGGGCGTCGCGAGGGGTTCATGTGCCGGCCCTGCCACGGGCCAGAGCGGCCACGTAACCCAGCAGGGCGAAGACGGCGACGAACTCCAGGCGTCCGAGCCACATCTGGACGATGTAGACGGCCATCAAGCCGTTCGGCATCTCCGGGGCGACCACGCCGATCGAGATGCCGATGTTCGCACCGACCGACACCGACTCGAACAGCGTCTGCGTGATGTCCAGGTCGCCGTAGAGCAGGCCGACGACCGCGCCGACGAGGAAGCTCGCGATGAACAGCAGCAGCACCGTCGTCCCGGCTCGGGCCGCCTGGTCGCGTAGCACCTGCCGCTTGCCGGCGTGGTAGGTCGTGATGACCATCGCCGACTCCGGGAGGAGGATCCGGCGGATCTCATGGGTCATCGCCTTGAAGGCGATCCCGATCCGGATGGCCTTGATGCCGCCGGCCGTGGAGGAGGCCATGCCACCGATCGCCATGGCACCCACGATCGCGGCCGGCGCGAGGACCCCCCAGTCGTACAGGTAGGTGTCACCGACGTTGACCTGGTGGCCGGTGCTCGAGACGGCGGATGCCAGCGTGAACAGTCCCTTGCGCAGCAGCGGCTCCAGGGAGTCGTAGGAGCCCGCGCGCAGGAGGCCGAACGTCATGAGGGCGAAGAACACCAGGGAGCTGAGCGCCAGCGTGCGGGTCTCGAGGTGACGGAAGACCTCCCTCGCCGAGCCGCGCCAGAGCGAGAGGTGGAGCCCGAAGGAGAAGGTGCCGGCCAGCATCACGAACGCGACCAGGAGCTCCACCCATGGTGAGTGGTAGTAGATCATCGAGGACTGCATGACGGAGAAGCCGCCGGTCGCGAAGGACGCGAAGAACAGGTTCACGGCGTGGTAGAGCGCTCGCCCGGGCGTGAAGCCGCCGACCAGCAGCGCGACGAACAACGCCGAGGTGAAGACGACGAACAGGGTACTGGCGACGTTGAAGATGAAGCGCGCCGTGCGGATGATGTTGGGCAGCACGCGCTCGTCTCGCGCCTCGGAGACGTAGAGGGTGCTGATGCGTGCCCCGCCGGCGCTGAACACCGATAGGACCACGATCACGATGCCGAGGCCGCCGGAGATCTGCAGCAGGTGTCGGAAGAGGTCCTCGGAGATCGGGGTGTGATCGAGGTCGTGGATCACCGACATCCCGGTCGTGGTCAGGGCCGACATCGACTCGAAGAGCGCGGACAGTGGGCTCGAGAAGCGCCCGGACAACAGCATGGGGATGGACGTCACGATGGCGCCGAACAGCCAGGACAGGGCCACGATCACCATCCCGTGTGCCCACGTCAGCGAGCGTCGGGTGGCCAACAGCGCATCGCTCAGCGCCCAGATCAGCACCGCGATCGAGGCACCGATCGCGAAGCTGCTCGCCGAGTTCCACTCACCGAACGCCAGCGCGACCGCCAGCGGGATCAGCTGGAGGACCCCGAGTCCGAGCAGGACCTTGCCGAGGTAGTAGCCGATCAGACCGAGGTCGGAGGCATCAGGGCGGAGAGCGGTGGTCACGTCATCACCGCGAGCATCGCGGCGGCCACGATGGTCGCGACTGCCAGGACCCCGAGCCCGACGGCGACGAGGTAGCCCATACCCCGTGCCCGCTCCCGCCAGAAGCCGCCACGCTGCCCGGGGATCATTGCTTCCGCCCGAGCAGCGCCTCGGTCAAGCGTTCCTCGAGCTCGGGCGTGGTCAGCGCCACGACCTCGTCACCGGGCAGCAGGTTGGTCGAGCCCTGTGGGATCACCGTCTCGTTGCCGCGGAAGATGGCCACCACGATCGACTCCGCCGGCAGGTCCAGCTCCGAGATCGGACGGCGGTGGCGTGCCGGCGCGCCATCGGGCACGCGGAGTTCCACGAGCTGGACTCGGCCACCCTTGAGGCTCGTGAGGTGGATCAGTTCGCCCACGGAGAACTCGTTCTCGAGCAACTCGGAGATCAGCCGGGTCGAGGACACCGGTTCGATGCCGAGCTTGGCGAAGATCTCCACGTTCTTCGGGGTGTTCACGCGGCTGATGGCGCGCCGCACACCGAACTCGATCTTCGCGAGCTGACAGGCGACGAGGTTGTCGTCGTCCTCGTGGGTGGTGGCGACGAAAGCGTCGGCCCGATCCGTGTGGGCCTGCTCCTGGTACCGCACGTCGCAGGCGTCGCCCTCGATCACCAACACGTCGGTCTCCACGACCAGTTGCTCGCACCGGCTGGCCTTGCGCTCGATGACGGTCACCTCGTGACCCTTCTGGAACATGTCACGAGCGATGTAGCGGCCGATGCGTCCGCCGCCGAGGATCACGAGGTACACGGCTCAGGCCTCCCTGGCGCGATCGCGGTCGAAGGGCTCACGGACGAGCCCGGAGAGCCTGCGGGCAGCAGCGGGCTTCATCGCCGCGGTGAGCACGTCGTCGTGCTCGAGCCGGTCCGTGCGATCCGGGACGAAGGTCCGGGTCCCACGGCGTACGGCGGCGATGCGCAACAACCCGTCCTGCTCGAACTCCTCCACGGTCATGGCGTGGCCACCGGTATCGACCTCCAGGTCCACCATCACGATGTCGGTGTCGATGAAGTGCACGTGCAGCGGGTAGCTCTCCTCGCGGAACTCGTTCAGGAAGAGCTTGGCGATGACCCCGGTGGAGGAGACGTAGCGCACCCCGAGTTTGCGGTAGACCTCCTCGCGCTCGGGGTTGAAGAGCCGGGCGATGGTGCGCTCCACGTCGTAGAGGTGGGTCGCGATCTCCACCGTCATCAGGTTGGCGTTGTCGGAGCGCATCACGGCGATCAGGCCGTCCGCCCGGTCGACCCCGGCCTGTTCGAGGACGTCGCGGTCCGTGCAGTCGCCGACGACCGTCTCACCGTTGAAGCCGCTGCCGAGGCGGTCGAACGCCAGCGGGTCGTTGTCGACCACGACCACGTCGGTGTCGGCGTCGCGGGACAGTTGCTCCGCGATCTCCGCACCGAGACGGCCACAGCCGCCGATGATGATGTGCACCTCGTCCTCGTCGCACCGGGCGGGCCGCGGCGACCCCTCGGCACCCTCGTGGGGCGGGGTCGAAGCGTCCGGCGCGCGCGAGCCCGGTCGTCGTGTGACCGGGCTCGGCCGTCAGTATGCCGCAGGCGGTGGGTCCGGTGCACGACCTCGGTACCCTCGCCGCATGGCTCCTCACACGCTCCTGCTCGCTGCCCCGCG
>JAWOCZ010000065.1:0-3129 GCA_046483565.1 Nitriliruptoraceae bacterium | reverse complement strand
CGCGCGGCTGCGGACCAGGCCGTAGTCGAAGCTCGTGTCGTCGAGCGCCGACGGCGACAGGTAGACGTAACCGACCAGTCGCTGGCGCACGAAGCGCAACCGTTGCTGGACGCGCTGGAGCTCGTCCAGATCGGAACCTTCGCGCACGACCAGCACGATCGCGTCGGTGAAGCCGGCGATCGTGGCGGTGTCGGCCACGGCCAGCAGCGGAGGACTGTCGACGACCGATAGGTCGTAGCCCCCGGTCACCGCCTCGAAGGCCTGGCCGAACCACCCCTCGCTGAGGTGCTCGCCGTCGTGCTCCGAGGTGCGACCGGCGGTCAGGATGTCGAGGTGGCGCTGGCCGTCGATCTCGTAGGGCATGATCAACAGTTCGGGTTCGTGGCCGGCCTTGATCTCCGCGAGATCGATCAGCCCAGGGATGCGATCCGCCCGCAGGAAGGTGCTCAAGCCCCGCATGCGCAGATCGGCGTCGATAAGCAGAACATGTTGCCCCCGGCGGTGCGCGGTGACGGCGATCTGGAGCGCGGTCTCGGTCTTGCCCTGGCCCGGGCTGGCACTGGTCACCATCACCGACGTCGCGTCAGTGTCGCGCAGGATCGAGGTGAGCGAGGAGTACACGAACCGGTAGGCCTCGGCGGTGCTGGGTTCCAAGGCGGTCCGTTGCGCGAGCGTGCCGATCTCCGGGACGTCGTAGGTCGGCAAGATGCCCAGCAGCGGGACACCGAGTACCTCTGCCGGATCGTCACGGGAGACGACGGGCTTGCGCCGACCCGCCAGCCAGTACGCCACGGCCGACGCGAAGATCGCCGCCAGGACCGCCGCTCCGAGCGCGGCCAGACGCGGTCGAGGCGCGACCGGCGCTCCCGGCGGTTCAGCCGCCACCTCCAGATCGACACCGGTGCCGAACACCCGGGCATCGACGAGCAACTGCTGTGCGAGGGAGTCGATCTCCACGATGCGCTGGGTGAGCACGCCGACCTGTCCGGCCACGCCCGGCGGCAGCTCACCCTCGTCATCGGCCTGCGCCGTCAGCTCCTCGATCTGCGCCTGGATCCCCGCCGCGGTCTCCTCGAGTTCCTGCACCGCTCGGTTGACCCGTTCGAGACCGGCCTCCCGGACCGACGTCTGGTACGCCGCGCTGACCGCGTTGGCGATCTCGGCGGCACGCTCAGCGGAACCGGCGGTCGCGGTGATCGTCATCGACACCAGCTGGATGTTCGTCTCGACGCTGAGCTGGCGGGCGAGTTCGTCGGGGGTCGTGCCATCGTCGAGTGACGCCGCAGCTGCGGTGAGGACCTCCGGCGAGGTGACTCGCTGTGCCTGCTGGGGCAGGTAGCGCTCCAGCGGGACGGACGCCTGACGGTCGAACACGACCGTGGTCCCGGGACTGGTGAGGGTGAGCCGTGCGGAGGCTTCGTACTCCTCCGACTGCAGCGACGACAGCACGAACGCGGCCAGCCCCACGGCGACCGCCGAGGCCAGCACCATCCACTTGTAACGCCAGATGGACGCCGTGATGGAGGGACCCTCCGCCCAACGCTCCAAGGAGCGCTCGGTGGAGCGCTCGAACCCCTGCATCATCGGTCTCTCTCTGGTTGCTGGCTGCGGCACGTGTTCCGCAGCTGTCCCCTCTTGCTTCGAGACGACGGCCGACACCCTTGAGCACAACATCGCTAGCCTACCGGCGCGGTAGTGCTCCTCCAGCGGGTATCGACGGGGAAGGGACCAGGATGGCAGACACGGCGGGACGCACGGCCCTGATCACCGGGACCACGGGCCAGGACGGCTCCTACCTGGCCGAGTTCCTGCTCGACAAGGGCTACCAGGTCCACGGCACGATCCGGCGGGCGTCGTCGTTCAACACCGAGCGGATCGACCACATCTACCAGGATCCCCACGAGGAGGACGTGCGGTTCACCCTGCACCACGCCGACCTCACCGACGGATCCCAGCTCGCCCGGCTGATCCGGCAGGTCCAGCCCGACGAGATCTACAACCTCGCCGCGCAGTCGCACGTTGCGGTCTCCTTCGACCAGCCGCAGTACACCGGCAACGTCGGCGCGCTCGGGGTCGTGCGGCTGCTGGAGGCGATCCGGGAGACCGGCATCGACACCCGGCTGTACCAGGCCGGGACCTCGGAGATGTTCGGCGCCTCACCGCCGCCGCAGAACGAGGACACGCCGTTCCGGCCGCGCTCGCCGTACGCCGCCGCCAAGCTCTACGCCTACTGGCTGGTGGACAACTACCGCGAGGGCTACGGGATGTACGCCGTCAACGGCATCCTGTTCAACCACGAGTCACCTCGCCGCGGGCCGACCTTCGTAACCCGCAAGGTCACCCGTGCCGTCGCCCGGATCGTCGCCGGCAAGGACGAGGCGGTCTACCTCGGCAACCTCGAGGCCGAACGCGACTGGGGCCACGCCCACGACTACGTACGGGCGATGTGGATGATGCTCCAGCAGGACGTCCCGCGCGACTACGTGATCGGCACGGGGGAGTCCCACACCATCCGCGAGCTGTGCGAGGTGGCGTTCAGCCGGGTCGGGCTCGACTGGGAGCAGTACGTGCGGATCGACCCGCGCTACTTCCGCCCCGTCGAGGTGGAGCGGCTGCAGTCCGACCCCAGTCGCGCGATGAACCAGCTCGGCTGGAAGCCGGAGGTCACCTTCGACGGGCTGATCGCCGAGATGGTCGATGCGGACCTCGCCTACGAGGGCCTGTCCCTCGAGCAGGCGCACGCGCTCACCGAGGGCTTCGAAGGACGGCTGCGATGAGCGAGCACGTCTACGACCTCACCGGCAAGCGTGTCTGGGTCGCCGGCCACCGTGGGATGGTGGGCTCCGCGATCGTGCGGCGGCTCGCCGACGAGCCGGTCGGTGAGCTGATCACCGCCACCTCCGCCGAGGTGGACCTGACCCGCCAGGAGCCGACCGAGGCGTTCGTGGCGCAGACCCGGCCCGAGGTGGTCATCACCGCCGCCGCCCGCGTGGGTGGCATCGAGGCCAACCGCACGCGCCAGGCCGAGTTCCTGTACGAGAACCTCATGATCGCCACCAACGTCACCGAGGCGGCCTACCGCGGCGGGGTCGAACGGCTGGTGGTGCTCGGCTCCTCCTGCATCTACCC
>JAWOCZ010000051.1:0-6759 GCA_046483565.1 Nitriliruptoraceae bacterium | reverse complement strand
CCGGGTTGGGGCGGTGGGCCGGCCACCGTTGGCCGGATGGCTGCCCCGTCTCGCCAGCGTGGGCCGGGCGGGGTAGGGGCGCGGTCAGCGCTGGCCGGTTCCGTGCCCCGTTCCCGTCCGGCCCTCCCGTGTCGTCCGGCCCTCCCGTGTCGTCCGGCCCGCCCGTGTCCTCCGGCCCGCCCGTGTCGGGGACAGCCGGCTGAGGCCGATCAGCGGGCGGGAGCGGTCTCGCCCAGCAGCTCGGCCACGCGCGTGCGGAGCCGGTCCACCCCCGTGCCGCGCTCGGCGCTGACCCACAGCACCTCCTTCGGGTTGACCCCGCACCCCTCGGCCAGCTCCCGTCTGCGACGATCACGCCGCGAGGAGCGGACCTTGTCGTGCTTGGTCGCCACGACCTCGAAGGCCAGCTCATGGAGGCGCAGCCACGCGATCATCTCCTCGTCCAGCGACGTTGGTCCGACCTCGCCGTCCACCAGCAGCAACGTGCGGACGAGCGGCTCACGCGCCACGAGGTAGCGCTCCATCCGGCGGCGCCACGCCGCGCGCTCCGTGGCGGAGACCTTCGCGTAGCCGTAGCCCGGCAGGTCCACCAGGGTCGCCCCGCGCGGGGTGGAGAAGCAGTTCAGCAGCTGGGTCCGCCCCGGGCTCTTGGAGGTCCGTGCCAGCTTGGCCGCGCCAGCGAGCGCATTGACCACCGTGGATTTCCCCACGTTGGAGCGACCGGCGACGGCCACCTCCGCCGGGCTCGGCGGGAGCTGGCTGACGTCGTCGGCGCTCAAGGTGAAGGAGAGCTGCAAGGCGGTGGCCACAGCGGCAGTCTGTCGCAGGCAGCGAGGTGGTGCCCAACCCGTGCGCTACCAGCGCCCGTCGCAGGCCCCGTCGCAGGCCCCGTCGCAGGCCCCGTCGCAGGCCCCGGTCAGGAGCTCCCGGCGGGTGTTCAGAAGACCGACAGCGCACAGCGTTCAGCCAGCTCGTGGAGCGCGATCCGGCCGGCCACGGAGTTCCCGGTGTGGTCGAGCGGTGGGGACCACACGCAGGCGGCCGCTCGATCCGGCACCACCGCGACGATCGCCCCGGCCACGCCGCTCTTGCACGGCAACCCGACGCTGAAGGCGAACTCGCCGGCCGCGTCATAGGTCCCGCACGTGAGCATCAGTGCGGCGACCCGCCGTGCCAGCGGCGCCGCCAGGACACGGCGGCCGGTGACCGGATCGACCCCGTCGTTGGCCAGGAAGCGCATCGCCCGGGCCAGTTGCCGAGCGGTCATGGAGATGGCACACGCGCCGATGTAGGACGCGAGCACCACCTCGAGGTCGTGGTGCAGGTTGCCGAAGTCCGCCATGAGATGGGCCAGGGAGCGGTTGCGGTGGGCCGTGGCCTGCTCGGCCCGCAGGACCTCCTGGTCGAGTTCCACCGGTTCGCCGCACAGCTCCGACAGCAGCTCGCAGGTCGCGGCGACGGGGTCGTCGAGGCGGTCGAGCAGCACGTCATCGACGACGATCGCACCGGCGTTGATCATCGGGTTCCTGGGGATCCCGCGCTCACGTTCGAGCTGTACCAGCGAGTTGAACGGATCGCCCGACGGTTCCCGGCCGACGCGGCACCACAGATCGTCCTCCACGCCCGAGCTCGCCTCGATGGAACGCAGCGCCAGCACGAGGGAGAAGACCTTGGAGATGCTCTGGATCGCGAACGTCTCGTCCCCGTCGCCTTCGAGGTGCTCGGCCCCGTCGAGCTGGCTGACCACCAGGGCGAACCGCCAGGGATCCACCGTGGCCAGCGGTGCGATGTAGTCGGCCACCTGCCCGTCCGCGGCGGCCGGTCGAGCCAGCTCGGCGGCCGCGATGACCCCCTCGGCCAGCGGCAGGGGCGCGGGTCGCGTCCCGCCCGGGCCGTGCGCGTGGACGCTGCCAGGACGGTCGGGGCCGGTGGCCGACATGCGTGGTCTCCTCGTCACCCGTGAGCCTGGCAGCCTGACGGCCGCCCTGCAGCGGCGAACCCGGACGCCACCGCTGCGGCATCGAACGAAGAGAGCAAAGCAAGGTCCGTACGCAGCCTCGAGGAGCCCCAGTGACCACGGAGACGATGCACGCCCACTCTGCTGCGCATGACGCCACGGAAGGCGCCGGTCATGCTGCCGACGTCGCCTCGGAAGGCATCGGGCGGGGCTACATCGAGGACGAGTTCAAGCGCGACATGAACTACCTCGACGATCGCATCACGGCGGACGCCGACGCCGACTGGCCGGTCGAGCCCGGTCGCTACCGTCTGATCGTCAGCCGGGCGTGCCCCTGGGCTCATCGGGCGATCATCGTGCGGCGCCTGCTCGGCCTGGAGCCGGTGCTACCGATGGGTATCGCCGGTCCGACCCACGACTGGCGCAGCTGGACCTTCGACCTCGACCCGGGCGGTGTCGACCCGGTCCTGCGGATCCCACGGCTCAGGGACGCCTACGAAGCCCGCGTGCCGGGCTACGAGCGCGGGATCACCGTGCCGGCGGTCGTCGATGTCCCCACCGGCGCGGTGGTCACCAACGACTTCAAGCAGATCACCCTCGACCTGTCCTCGGAGTGGGCGGCCCATCACCGCGAGGGCGCGCCGCAGCTGTACCCGGAGCCGCTGCGCGACGAGATCGACGAGGTGGTGGAGTCGGTCTTCCGGGACGTCAACAACGGGGTGTACCAGGCGGGGTTCGCGGGCACGGCACAAGCCTACGAGCGGGCCTATGCGGCGCTCTTCGCCCGGTTGGACCAGCTCTCCGACCGCCTCGCGACGCAGCGGTACCTCGTCGGGGACACGATCACCGAAGCCGATGTGCGGCTGTTCACCACCCTGGTGCGTTTCGACGCCGTCTACCACAACCACTTCAAGTGCAACCGCTCCAAGTTGACCGAGATGCCGGTGCTGTGGGCCTACGCCCGTGATCTGTTCCAGACCCCGGGCTTCGGGGACACCACGGACTTCGTCCACATCAAGCGGCACTACTACGAGGTCCACACCGACATCAACCCGACCGGCATCGTCCCGCTGGGACCGGACCTGACGGGCTGGGCGACACCCCACTTCCGCGAGGAGCTCGACGGCCGGCCCTTCGGCGAGGGCACGCCCCCCGGGCCGGTGGCACCCGGTGAGCAGGTCCCGCCCGAGCACAACCCGGCCCTACCCGCCGTGGGCTGAAACGGCACGCCCACGGCCCGGCCAACTGGACCGCCCGGCCCGGTGAGCCGGCACGCCCACGGCCCGGCCAGCTGGGAAGCCCGACCCCCGTGATCGGTCTCGGTCGAGGCGCGGATCGGTGAACGCGACGAAGCCGGGCATACCGCGAGGAGGCGCGCTACGATCCACGCAGTACGGGACCGAGGCGTCCGACCGCGTCCAGCGGTCAGGGCATCGTCGGGGTCGAGTACGCCGGACGGCTGCCGCTCCTCGACCCAACAGGTCCCGTCGTCCCGAAGGCCCCAAGGTGCGATGACGCACCGGCCGACGGGGCAGCGGACGGCACGACCGCCCAACGCCGTCTGCCAGCATTTGCGTCCTCGGCACGGTGTCCACCGGGCCGTCGGACCGGACAGTGACGGCCCCATCACCGTGCCATCACCGACCGTTCGTTGCGACCTCCCGCCGCGCCGCGGTGGTGGAGGCCGCCTGCATACGGAGGGATCACCATCGCAAGTCACGCTCGTGGCCGAAGGCTGACCCCGGAGGATCTCCGGGAGCTCGCCCAGGCGCACCTCGACGGTCTGGCCTCGGACGATGACCTCGCGCTCCTGTCGAGCGACGAGCAGGGGTGGATCGATGCGTTGCGCTGGCTCCGTCGCGATGTCGGTCGCACGATCCAACGCCTGGAGCGCGAGGTCACCGGTCCCGAGCGCACCCTGGTGCTGGCGGACTTCGAGGAGGAGCGCGGTCGCATCGACGATGCGCTCACGCGCCTGACCGGCGAGGATCCGCGGGCGGCGTCGGCCCCGGCGGGCAAGCCGGCGGAGGCGGAGCGCGACGTGGCACCGCAGGATGCGAAGGTGCCGGAGAGCACCGACGCCGAGGTGGAGCGTGCACCGAGCCCGCCGCGACTGCAGCTCTCGTGGCACCGCGGCAACATCGTGGCATGGAGCGCTGGGCGCGGGTCGGAGCCGGAGTCCGTGCAGTCGGTCGCCGACCGTCTGGCCGCCGCCGGAGCACCGGCCGACGCCTTCGGCGAGGGCGAGCCGGTCGCGCTGCCGTCCACTGGGTCGGCCCCGAGCCTGACCGCCGACATCCACGACACGCTCGGGTGGCTGGTGGCGTTGGCCGACACCCACGAGGACGAGGAACTGGCGCCGAGCGTCACCTGGATCGGGCTGGCCGCGGCGCTGGCCGTCCGGCTCGTCGCCCAGGGGCGCATGGTCCCGCAGCTGCGCAAGGTCGGCGATGCCCCTGCCAACCGCTCCTACTTCGCGGTGCGGTGGGAGCCGACCCTGATCGACCACGACGAGCTGACCGGCCTGGTCAAGGCGATGCCCGGTGCCGTCGCGGCGCTCGAGGGACGTCGTGACGCGAGGACGGTGACGCACGCGATCGTGTCCGGGTTCGTCGACGCGATCTGTCGCGACGCGGCCGGACGGGTCGAGGTCCCGGCACCTCCACCCCAACCCCAGCGACCCGCGGAGATCGCGGAGGCCGCGCTCGGGCGTCTGGACGGCTCGACCTTCGAGGCCCCGCACGCCCAGGGCACGGAGATCCGGCGCGGGCTCGAGTCGTGGGCCGAAGGGGTGACCGGGGCCTCGAAGCTGGAGCTGATCGTCCAGCTGGATCCGCCCGACACCGGCGATGCCTGGCTGCTGCGCACGCTGGTCCCCGGTGGTCGCCGCAAGGACGAGGCCGTCGAGGCCGCCATGTCGCGTGCCAACCACGACCGCAAGGAGCTGATCAAGCGCGAACTCGAACGTCTGGAGGGCCTGTACACCCCCCTGGAACGCGGCAAGGATCGCCGTCGCGGCGAGGTGATCCTCAGCCAGGACGAGGCGTGGGAGCTCATGACCCAGACCGGGTCCGTGCTCACCAACGCCGGCTTCGAGGTCCGCGTCCCGCCGCTGTCGACGAAGAAGCCGAGCTCCCAGCTGAAGTTGACCTCGCTCGGGTCCCAGGAGCGCTCCGTCGGTGCCCAGCAGCTCAGTGATGTGCGCTGGTCAGCGGTGTTCGGCGACGAGGAGCTCACGGCCGCCCAGATCCGGGAGCTGGCGTCCCAGTCCCGACCGCTGGTGCGTTCCCAGGGCCGGTGGGTCGCCGTCGAGCACGCCGATCTGGAGGCGGCGGCGGCAGCGCTCGAGGAGCGGGCCAACAGGACGAAGCTGTCCGGGGCGGACATGCTCCGCTATGCCCTCGGGCTCGACGGGACGGCTCTCGGTCGTCCGATCCAGCTCGAAGGCGAGGGCTGGGCCGCCGATCTGCTGCACAGCGCCGCCTCCATCCCCGAGCAACCACCCGCCTCTCCCGAGGGCTTCGAGGGCGAGCTCCGCAGCTACCAGGCGGACGCGCTGGCGTGGCTGCACTTCCTCGAGTCGGCCGGCCTCGGGGGGATCCTGGCCCTGGACATGGGGCTCGGCAAGACGCCGACCCTGCTGGCCTTCCTGCGTGACCGGGACGAGGACACGCGGCCGGCGCTGGTGATCGCACCGCCGGCCGTGGTCGGCAACTGGGACAGCGAGGCGGCCCGCTTCGTCCCCGACCTCCAGGTCGTCGTCCACCACGGCACGAACCGTGCCGACGCGGACGAGGTCGCCGCCGAGGCGGCGGGCGCCGACGTCGTGCTCACGACCTACGGCACCGCGTTGCGTGACGTGGAGGCGCTGGCCGCCATCTCCTGGAGCCGGATCGTCCTCGACGAGGCCCAGGTGATCAAGAACCCCGCCAGCGAGACGGCGCAGCAGCTGCGCCGGCTGGAGGGAGACACCCGGATCGTCCTGACGGGGACGCCCATCGAGAACGGTCTCGGTGATCTGTGGGCGCTGCTGGACTTCGCCAACCCGGGCCTCCTCGGTGACCGGGCCACCTTCGTCTCGCAGATGCAGCAGATCGCCACCAAGGGCAACGGGGCCGAGTCGGCGCTGACGACCTTGAACGGGGTGCTGGTGTTCCGTCGGACCAAGGCGGAGCCGGTGATCGCCGCGGAGCTGCCCGACCGCATCGACTCGCTGGACCACTGCCCGATGACCACGGAGCAGATCGGGCTGTACCAGGCGGTCCTCGACGACCTGGTGGTGACCTCCGCCGAGGAGGACACGACCAAGCGCAAGGGAGCGGTGCTGGCGGCGATCACGGCGTTGAAGCAGATCTGCAACCACCCGGCGGCCTACACCGGTGACGACGGGCCGCTGGACGACCGTTCGGGCAAGCTCGAACGGTTGGAGGAGATCGTCGGGAACGTCTTCGAGTCCGGCGAGCGGATGTTGATCTTCACCCACTTCGCGAGCTGGGGCGAGAAGCTCGCCAAGCACCTCACCCGGCGCACCGGTGTCGACATCGAGTGTTACCACGGTGGTCTCGCGCGGGGTGCCCGTGACCGGATGATCGAGCGTTTCCAGTCGGGGGAGGGGCCCGGCGCCCTGGTCCTCCACCGCCGGGTTCCACCACCGGTCGTAGAGCACGACGTGGCTGGCGGCGGTGAGGTCAACCCGGTGCCGCCCGCCTTCAGCGACAGGACCAGGGCGCCGGGCCCCTCCCCCGACTGGAAACGCTCGATCATCCGGTCACGGGCACCCCGCGCGAGACCACCGTGGTAAC
>JAWOCZ010000019.1:0-2972 GCA_046483565.1 Nitriliruptoraceae bacterium | reverse complement strand
GGCATCCTGAGGGTCTGTACGACCCCACCGAGCGATTCCTGGACCTCGGCACCACCGCGGCGCAGTGAGGAGAGGATGGTGCCCAGCAGGAACGAGATCCCGCTCAGCAGTAGCCCCTCACCGAGGAAGAGCGTGCCCTGGGTCCAGGCGGACGTGGCCCGGAACGCTTCGGTGCCGGCGGCCTCGGAGGCGGTCACCAGTCCGAGGATCAGGCCCGCGGCCAGGGCCATCGCCCCCATCGCCAGCACGGGCAGCCACAGCACCTCGGCCATCCGGTGGATGGTCAGGGGGTTCGGCGCCCGGGCCGAGGCCCTGGCTGGGCCGTAGGGGGTGTCCAGGTTCCCGGTCAGCGGACGGGTGTCGCCGTTCGTCGTCCCCGTCCGCAGCTGCGGTAGCGCCGCGGTGACGGCGTGCACCCGTCGCCACAGGGCCACGACGATCCCGATCAGGACGATCGCGATCCCGGTCTTGGTCACGCCCAGACCGAAGGTCGAGGCGGCGAAGGTGCCGGCCAGGGTGCCGGCGGTGTCACCGCTCTCGCCCACCGACGGGGCGGTCGTCCAGTTGGTGATCGCGGCGGGGCCGATGATCGCGAAGCCGAGGCCCGCGAGGCCGAGGCCGGTGGCGCGGTGCCAGGTCTGGGCGTCGGGGCGCTCGGTCAGGGGTTGCCGTGCCAGCCATGCCGTGTTGCTCATAGTGCTCTCCTCCCGGGACCGGCCGGTGCCGATCCGCTGGAGGAGGAACCGGTGGACCGGTCCTGCCGCGTCCACGACTGTCGCCTCGGACACACTTGCGGCCCCCGGTCAGCGCACCGCTCGCTCCAGGCCCTGCGGGTCGAGCACCTCGATGCGGCGGTAGCTCAAGCGCAGGTGGCCGGCGGCCTCGAGGGCCTTGAGCACCCGGTTGATGCTCGGACGTGTGGCGCCGAGCAGCTCGGCGATCGTGCTCTGCGAGAACGGCACGACCCCGCCCCCGGGGCCGGTCTCGTCGAGGAGCAGGGCGGTGACCTGGTGGGTGAGGTCGCCGGCGGTGACGGCCAGCAGACGACGCTGCATCCGCTCGAGGCGCGAGGCGACCGAGAACAGCACGCGCCGGCACACCTGGGGGCGCTGCTCCAGCAGTGCCCAGAACCGTGCCGCATCCAGTTCGACGACGGCCACGTCGCTGGCGGCGCGGGCACCGAACGGGGTCGGCAGCGCGCACAGCAGCGGGATGTCGCCGTAGACGTCGCCGGGGTGCAGCACCTGCAGCACCGCACGACGCCCGTGCCGGCGGTGGGTGAGCTCCACCTCGCCGCTGGTGATGATGCCGATGTGGCCGGCAGCCGATCCCTGCTCGAGCAACGGACTGCCGGCTGCAGCGTGACGCACGCCGATCACCCGCTCGAGCTCGGCGATCTCGGTGTCTGAGAACGGGGCGAGGTCACCACGCCCGACGCAGCGGGCCATCCAACCCGCGTGCTGGGTATCCATCTGCATCGTGCTGGCCTCTCGACCCGGCCTTCGGGTGGTGTCGCGCGCCGACATGTCCCGGGCGGCGTCAGGTGCCGTCACTCAGGGCCGGTCGTGCTCCGTGAGCCGTTCGGTGGCTTCGACCAGCCGGGTGTAGGCGGCCAGATCCATGTCGGGGCGCAGACGCCGCAACGAGTCGATGACCCGTGTGAGCACCTCGGCCTCGACCCGGCATCGCGAGCAGCTCTCAAGGTGCGCGGCCACGAGCTCCGCGCGCAGCGGCTCCACCTCGCCGTCGAGGAAGGCCTGCAGGGTGCGCCGTACCTGCCGGCAGCCGAGCCGGGACGGTCGGTCGTTGCTCGGGGTCGTGCCCACGTTCCACCTCCTGCCGACCCGCCGGGTCGGGGGCCGACGACACAGGACGGACGCCAGGGCAACCGGTGGAACGGCTCGCACCTTCCACCCGGATGCGAGCCGGATGGCAGCGGGGTGGAAGCCTCGGGGCACCGGCCGGGTTGCCCGGGTGTGGCTACCGATGATCGCTCGACCTCGACCGGCTCGACCGGCGCGTCCAAGGACGGCTGGGAGGCCCGCTTCCGGGAGCAGGTGCTCCCGGAGCTGCCCGTGTTGCTCCGGGTGGCCCGGCGGCTCAGCGGTGGCCAGGTGGATGCCGAGGATCTCGTGCAGGACACCTTGGTCCGCGCCTACCGCGCCTACGAGCGCTTCGACGGTCGCTACCCCCGGGCCTGGCTCCTGACGATCCTGCGCAACACCCACATCAACATGGTGCGCAAGCGTCGGCCCGACCTGCTCGACGACGAGGTGGCGGGTCGGATCCCGGCCCACGGCGCCGACGGTCGACAGGACGGCACGGGCGAGCGGGCTCTGCACGACGACCTCGATCCGATCGTGCGCGAGGCGTTGGCATCGCTCTCAGCCAACCACCGTGCCGTGATCGCCCTGGTCGACCTCGACGGGCTGAGCTACCAGGAGGCCGCTGACCTCCTCGGGATCCCGGTCGGCACGGTCATGAGCCGTCTCCACCGTGCGCGCGGCAAGGTCCGCAAGCGGCTCGAAGGCCACGGCATGACCTCGTCGCGCGGCTGAAACGTCGGGACGGCATCACCTCGTCGCGCGACTGAGCCGCCGGGACGGCTGGTGCCGACCAACGGTCCGAGGTCCTGACCGCGCGAGGGGCCGCCCGGCCAGGACACCCTCAGGGTCAGCTGCCCACCACCTCGGTGTCGGGCTTGAACGCGACCCACACGAACCAGAACGTGTCGTCGTGGGGGAACGCCTCCAGCTGTCCGCCCTCGAGGGGGCCGTCGAGGGCCCGGCCGCGCAGGTCGAAGGTCGAGCCGCTGCGCTCATCGACGAAGCGGTCGTCGGCGTCGCCGGGCGTCAGCTCCACCGGCTCACCGTCGAGCTCGGCCACGAACGCGGCGGTCTGACCGACGTCGCGACCCTCGTCGATCGTCGCGGTGTCCAGCGCCGAGGCCTGGCCTGGTGCCCACAGGGCCA
>JAWOCZ010000259.1:0-5536 GCA_046483565.1 Nitriliruptoraceae bacterium | reverse complement strand
CCCATCGGGAACAGCGGCGCGAGCGCGTCGGGGCCGATCGGCTCGTGGGTGCCGGGGTGCAGCGGCGGAGGAGGCGGCGCCGGCAGGTCGGCGACGTCGTTGTAACAGTGCGTCGGCAGTTCGGCCTCGTCCAGCACGATCTTGGTCAGCTCCGCCACCTGGGCTCCTCCTGTTCCGGGTCCTCGGCGTGTGCCGCGGCACGCAGTGCGGACCCTAGCGACGGCGTGCTCACCGAGGCGGTGCCGGGCGGCCCGTGGGGTCGTCGATCGGAGCTAGCCTGGGCGCGATGAACCATCGTGTCGGCCTCCTCGGGGGCACCTTCGATCCGCCCCACCTCGGCCACCTCGTCGTGGCCGAGTGCGCCCGTGTCGAGCTCGGGCTCGACGAGGTCCGGCTGCTGGTGGCCGGCGATCCCTACCAGAAGTCGACCACCTCGTCCCCGGCGCACCGGGTCGCGATGGTGCGTGCGGCCGTCGGTGAGGACGACCACCTCGCCGTCGATGCCCGGGAGTTGGACCGGCCCGGGCCGACCTACACCGCCGACACCCTGGCGGAGCTGACCGCCGAGGAACCGGGGGTCGCGTGGTTCTTCGTCCTCGGTGAGGACGCCGCGGCCGGGCTGTCCTCCTGGGAGCGGGTGGAGGAGGCGTTCGCCCTGGCGAGGTTCGTGGTCGTGACCCGGCCGGGGCACGACGCCCCGGACGACCGTGAGCTGCCCGACGCCATCGTGCACCTGGAGATCCCGCAGCTGGAGGTCTCCTCCACCGAGCTCAGGCAGCGTTTCGCCACCGGCCGGGCGACCCGCTACCTCGTTCCGGTGGCCGTGGACGCCTACGCCCGCAGCCACGCGCTGTACGGGGATGGTCATGCCTGACGGCGAGCACGAGCAGCCGCGTGCCCGGCGCCGGCGCAGCGATCGATCGCGGCCGCCGGCGCTCGATCCGCCGGAGCGGGATGGACCGCCGTCGCCGCCCCCGGACGACGAGCGCGCGGAACCGGCTGCCGGCCCGGCCGCGCAACGTCCGCGCCGTCGCCGGCGGAGCGAGGGTGCGGGCCGCGCGACCCCGCTGAACACGTCGACCGCGCCGGCCGCGCGGGGCCGGCGCGCCGCAGCGGCGGGCACGTTGCGGCGCCAGGGACGCAGCCGGCTGCTCCTCGGCGTCATCGGGCTGGTCGTGCTCGCGGTCGTGCTCGTCCTGCTCGTGTCGGGCTGGCTGGGGCGGGCCATGGTCGGCAGCGACGAGGAGGATCCGGACGTCGTCTCCGAGGTGGGGGCCGCGCAACCCACCCTCGCTCTGCTCACCGTCGACGGGGCGTCGGCGGAGGGAGAGGCGGCGCGGCTGAGCGTCCTGGCACACGACCGTGCGGCCGGGGAGGGCACCGTGCTGCTGCTGCCCACCACGACGATCGCCGATGTCCCCGGTCACGGGACCTTCTCCCTGGGAGAGGCGCAGCAGCTCGGTGGCGCTCCCCTCATCGGCGTGACCGTCGCCAACCTGCTCGGGATCGGTATCGACGGTGTCGCGACGATCTCGACCGCCGGCTGGGCGGCGCTGCTCGACACCCTCGGTGGGGTCGAGGTGACCGTCCGCAGCGAGCTCGGTGCGGCGGACGGCTCGGTGCGGTTCGCGCCCGGCGAGCAGGTGCTCAGTGGCGAGCGGTTGGCGGCGTACCTGACCATGACCGCCGCCGGGGAGACCGAGCTGGATGCGCTGCCACGGGTCCAGCAGGTGCTCGGGGCGATGCTGGATGCCGTCGCGCAGGATCCGTCGTTGGTCGAGCGCTGGCTCGATATGGAGCTCGCGGACGGCTCCCCGGCCATCGCCACCGACGAGCCCGCGCTGGTGCGTGCGCTGCTGCTCGAGCTCGCCGAGGCGCGGGCCGTGGACGATGTCACCACCTGGACGCTCCCGGTGGTCCCGCTCGGCAGCGGGCGTGACGATGGCTACCGCCTCGATGTCCGCCGGGCCGACGAGCTGGTCGCCGACCGGTTCGAGGCGTCCCGACCGGGCACCGAGGTGACCGGTGGCCGGGACGTGGAGATCCTCAACGGCAACGGCGTGCCGCGGGTCGGCCAGGAGGTGGCGGAGCGGCTCTCCGACGGTGGGTACCGCATCGTGCTGACCGGCAACGCCGACCGCTTCACCTACGAGACCACCCGGATCGTGCTCCACGGCCGCTCACCGGGGCAGCTGGCGGTCGGTCGCGACGTCCAGGCGCGGCTCGGTGTGGGGGAGCTCGAGCTGGCGGCGACCCCGGGATCGGTCGTGGACGTCACGATCGTCGTCGGCGCGGACTTCCCGCCCGGCGGCGACTGAGCTCCCGCGTCGCGGCAGCGCCGTACCCTGGGAGCCAGTCCCATCGACGGCGCCTCGCCGGCGAGGGGGCCGTCCCGCCCGTCCCCGATCCTCGAGCCTGCCCCGTGCCAGCCACCGAAGAGGCCGTCCAACTCGCCGTCGTGGCGGCGGACGCGGCCGACGACGTCAAGGCGGACGATCTCAGCCTGCTCGACGTGAGCGAACTGCTGGTCATCGTCGACGTGTTCCTGCTCGCCAGTGCCGGCAGCGACCGGCAGCTCAAGGCCGTCGCCGAGCGGATCGAGGAGCGACTGCGCGACCACGGTCGGCGTCCGGCGCGCCGTGAGGGGACCCCGTCCGCCGGCTGGGTGCTGCTCGACTACGGCGATCTGGTCTGTCATCTCTTCCTCGCCGAGCAGCGCGGTCTCTACGCGCTGGAGCGGCTCTGGGCCGACGTGCCGCGGCGCGACGTGCGCACCGGTGCCGTCCTGGCCTCGGCCGTGGACGCCGAGGTCGAGGGACGGGTGTGAGGCAGCTCCTGCTCGTCCGGCACGGGGAGTCCCGGTGGAACGCCGAGGGACGGATCCAGGGACAGGCCTGTGCGGGGCTCTCCGAACGTGGTCACGCCCAGGCACAGGCCCTGGTCGACACCTTCGGACCGGGACTCGCGCAGCGGCTGGCCGCCGACCCCGCCGGCGTCCGTCTGGTGACCTCCGATCTCCAGCGAGCGGCGGAGACCGCCGCGCCCCTGGCACGAACGCTCGGTCTGGACCCCGTGCACGACCGGCGCCTGCGTGAACGCTCCTTCGGGAGCTGGGAGGGGCGCTTGCACGCCGAGCTGGCCGCCGACGAGCCCGGGCGTTACCGCCGGTGGACGACCGGTGTCGACGTCATGGACGAGATCGGTGCCGAGACCGCGACCGAGCTCGCCGACCGGGTCGCCCCGGCGCTGGCCGAGCTGCTGACGGCGACGCCACGCGGCGGGGTGACCGTGGCTGTCAGCCACGGTGGCAGCATCTGGCACGGTCTGCACCGTCTGCTCACCCTGCCACCCCGCAGCCTGGGGCCGGTCGGCAACGCCTCGGTGGCGGAGCTCCTGCTGCTGATCGAGGAGGACGTGGCACCCGGTCGCGTCGACGAGGGCACGACCGGTGGGAACGGGACGGGGCGGTTGCTGCCGACCGGTGCGCATCCCGTGCTGGCGAGCTACAACGACCTCGCGCACCTGCCGGCCGAGCTGCGGACCGGCGGGTTCGCCGCGGGCACGACCTCCGACGCGGTGCCGCAGATGCGTTGACGCTGCCGGCGGCGGGTCACCTCAGCCGTCGCCCCGTGCCGCCAGCGCCGTGAGCAGGGCCGCGGCGGTCCTGAGCCCTGAGACCGCCGCCCCCTCGACGCGTCCGCCCTCGAGGGCGTCACCCGCCAGGGCGATCGGTGCGCCGCCGACGTGGTCGATCATGGGCTCGTCGCCGAGCGCCGCGGTCGGCGCGGCGAACCGCCAGCGATGGAGGTGCACCACCTCGGCATCGGTGCCGAGGATGCCGCGGGCGGCGGTCATGAGCTCACGGGCGATGGTCTCGTGGGTCGCGGTGAAACGGTCACGGCTGTAGTCCGCGTCGGCGTGGACGGTGATGGCGGGTGCGGCCGAGGCGCCGCTGCTCTGGTGGTCGCTGATCCAGGCCAGTGGCCCATCGGCCAGCCGCACGGCGCCTCGTGCCGGCAGCTCTGTCGGCCCCGCGGGGATCGCCAGGGCCGTGAGGCACGGGTCGTAGGTCGCCGCGGTCAGCCGGTCCGCTACCTCGGTGCTGAGCCGGGCCCCGCCGGCCTCCAGTAGGTCACGGGCCTGCGGCAGCGGGCTGGTGAGCAGGATCGCGTCGGCGTCCAGCGTGCGCTGATCGGTGGTGGTTTCCGGAGGGGATGGGCGCGAGCTGCTGTTGACGGGTCGCGCTGCGAGGTCGACGCGCCACCGCCCCCGGTGCGGGGTCACCCCCGTGACGATCGTGCCGAGCCGCACGTCGAGCTCGGTCGTGAGGTGTTCGACGATCCGACGCATCGTGGGCATCCCACGGAAGCGCGGATGGCCCTCGGGATCGCTCGGGGCATCGCGGTCGGGGCTGCCGTGGAACCAGGTGCGCACGACCCCCTGGGCCATCCAGGTGTCGACCATGGCGGTGAACGCGGGTGACCGGGCGGTCAGGAACTGCGCACCGACATCGAAGGTCGCCGCCCCGATCGTCCGTGCGGCGAGCCGCCCCCCGGGGGCGAAGCCCTTGTCCAGCACGACGACCCGGTGGCCGGCCCGCTGGAGCTCGAGCGCCGCGAGACAGCCGGCCATGCCGGCCCCGACCACGATCACCTGTGCCACCAGCCACCTCCGAGCGGATTCGCGACCATCGATCGGATGGACCGGCCTCCTGTCGCCCGGGGGGTGCCCGGTGTCGACCCGGGGGACGCCCGGTGCCGGCGTCGGCCTGCGAACTGAGAAGAGCCCCGGTCAGCGACCAGGGCTCCCTCGGGTGGACCGGATGGGATTTGAACCCACGACCCCCTCCATGCCATGGAGGTGCGCTGCCGGACTGCGCTACCGGCCCGAGGCACGGCGCGACGGCCGTACGGGGCGGAAGCGTAGCCCGCACCGATAGACCGCGCGAACCACGCACCGGTGCTACCAGCGTGCCCGCGCGTGGCAGCCCGGGCGGGATCGCCCTGCTCGCTACCCTCCGCGGGTCCGCTTCCGGAGGCCAGCCCGCACGATGTCGATCGACCCCACCGCCGAGCCCGAGCGCTACGACCCGCTCGTCATCGAGCCCCCCATCGCCGAGCGGTGGGCCCAGCAGCGCACCTACTCGCTGCGCCCCGGTCCGGCCGAGCTCGACCCGGGCTCGCTCGAGCGCGCGCCCTACTACGCGCTCACGATGTTCCCCTACCCCTCGGGCGACCTGCACATGGGCCACGCGGAGATCTTCACGATCCACGACGCGTTGGTCCGCCACCTCAGGATGACCGGGCACACCGTCCTGAACCCGATCGGCTGGGACGCCTTCGGGCTGCCGGCGGAGAACGCCGCCCGCAACCGTGGCGCGGATCCCAAGGCCTGGACCTACGCCAACATCGACGAGCAGCGCTCCACGATCGTCCGGCTCGGGTACTCCTTCGACTGGGACACGGTCCTGCACACCTGCGACCCCGAGTACTACCGCTGGACCCAGTGGCTGTTCCTGGCGCTCTTCGACGCCGGC
>JAWOCZ010000167.1:0-7183 GCA_046483565.1 Nitriliruptoraceae bacterium | reverse complement strand
GTCGTATTCGGCCCTGAGTTCGCGGATGTTGGCATTGTTGGCCTGGTTCATCCGGTCCACCAGCGCCGCGTGCTCGTTGTTCACGCGTGCCAGTTCGGCCGGCGAGGACGTCGCCGCTGCCATCGAGTTGCTCCAGACCTACGGGGTCTCCCAGATGCCGGTGTTCCGCGACGGGGTCCACGACGACGCGGGCAGCGAGGACGTGATCGGCTCGGTCCGTGAGAACGCCCTGCTCGACGCGGCGCTCAGGGACCCGGAAGCGATGCAGCGACCGATCGTCGAGGTGCTGCAGCCGCCCCTGCCCACGATCGGCGCCGAGGAGCCGCTCGATCACGTCCTCGGGTCCCTGGCCGGCGGCAACCCTGCCATCATGGTGCACGACGGCGGCCGGATGATCGGCGTCGTCACCCAGGCAGACGTCCTGACCTTCCTCGCCGCCCGAGGTGACCGATGAGCCATGACCCCGCGAGCCACGGCTTCGCGACCCGCGCGATCCACGCCGGGCAGGATCCGGAGCCGATCACCGGTGCGGTGACCGTGCCGATCTTCCAGACCTCGACCTTCGCGCAACCACGGGTCGGTGAGCACACCGGCTACGAGTACGCCCGGACCGGCAACCCGACCCGGACGGCGCTGGAGACCTGCCTGGCCGCCCTGGAGGGCGCCGACCGGGCGGTGGCCTTCGCCTCGGGCCTGGCCGCCGAGGACGCGGTGTTCCGGCTGCTCTCGCCGGGCGATCACGTGCTGATGGCCGACGACGTCTACGGCGGGACCTGGCGGCAGATCGCCCAGGTCCACACCCGCTTCGGCCTGGAGGTCAGCGCCGTGGACCTCGCCGACCTCGACGCGGTCCGTGCCGGCCTGCGTCCGAACACGCGGCTGATCTGGGCGGAGACCCCGTCCAACCCGCTGCTGAAGATCGTGGACCTGACGGCGCTGGCGGCGATCGCCCACGAGCACGGCGCCCGCCTGGTGGCCGACAACACCTTCGCGACCCCGGCCCTGCAGCGACCGCTCGAGTTCGGGGCGGACCTGGTCGTGCACTCGACCACCAAGTACCTCGGCGGGCACTCCGACGTGGTCGGCGGAGCGGTGTGCACCGACGAGGAGACCGCCACCGAGCTCGCGTTCCTGCAGAACGCCGTGGGCGCGGTCCCCGGGCCCCTCGACGCCTGGCTGACCCTGCGCGGCGTGAAGACCCTCGAGGTGCGCATGGCGCGCCACAGCAGCAACGCCGCCCGCATCGCCGAGCGGCTCGAGGAGCACCCGGCCGTCTCCCACGTGGCCTACCCCGGGCTCGCGCACCACCCGGGGCACGAGCTGGCGGCTCGCCAGATGTCGGACTTCGGCGGCATGGTCTCGTTCCGCGTGGCAGCGGGCGCCGGTGCGGCGAAGCGGATCGCGGAGTCGACGCAGCTGTTCTTCCTGGCCGAATCCCTCGGTGGCGTCGAGAGCCTGATCGAGCACCCGGGCATCATGACCCACGCCTCGGTCGCGGGCACCGCGCTCGAGGTGCCCGACGACCTGCTGCGCCTGTCGGTCGGCATCGAGTCGGTCGACGACCTGCTCGCCGACCTCGACCGCGCTCTGGACCTGGCCGGCCCCCACTAGATTCGCCCCGCGGCCCGCGAGAGCTCCCCGCGGCCAGTCACCCCTGCACATCGGAGGCCGGGTGCGCGCCCTGCTGGTGTTCAACCCCAACGCCACGACGACCGACGACCAGGTCCGTGACGTCATCGCCTCGGCGTTGCGCTCGGCCGTGGACCTGACGGTGCAGCCCACCAAGCAGCGCGGACATGCCACCCTGCTGACCGCGGGCGCCGTGCACGAGGGACTGGACGCCGTCTTCGCGCTGGGTGGCGACGGGACCGCCAACGAGGTGCTGCAGGCGCTGGCCGGGACCGAGGTGCGGTTCGGCATCATCCCCGGCGGGGGCGCCAACGTCCTGGCCCGCAACCTCGGTCTGCCCAACGACGCCGTCCAGGCCACCGGGATGCTGCTGGAGGCGGTCCGGGCGGACCGGACGCGCCGCATCAGCCTGGGCCTAGCCGGCGAGCGGTACTTCGGCTTCAACGCCGGCTACGGGTTCGACGCCGCCGTGATCCGGCACGTGGAACAGCATGCCGCGGCCAAGCGCTGGCTGCGCCAGGGCGCCTTCGTCTGGTCGGTCGGACGGGAGTGGGCCATGGGATCGGGACGGGAGGACGCCACGGTCACCGTGACCCTGCCCGACGGCTCCACCCTCGGGCCCGTGGCGATCTCCATGATCGGCAACTGCGACCCCTACACCTACCTCGGGCCCCGACCGATGCGGGTGCACCCGTGGGCGTCGTTCGACCTCGGGCTCGACCTGCTGACCCTCGACAAGCCCAACACCCCCCGCCTGCTGGGGGTCCTCAGCGGCACCTTCCGGGACGGCAAGCACATCGCGGCCCGGGGCGTGCGCTACCACCACGACCTCGCCGCCTTCACCCTGTCCTCGCCCACCCCGCAGCCGCTGATGGTCGACGGGGACTACGCCGGGGAGCACCACGCGGTGGCGTTCACCTCGGTTCCCGGCGCGCTCCGGGTGCTCGCCTGACACCTGGCGGGCCGCAACGCGCGGAGGCGGTCACCGTCCGACGTTGTTGTCCGGACAAAACGCGCGGCCTGCGCCCAGGCGCGCATTCCTGCAAGCGGGATCGTGAACGAACCCTTGACACCGCGTAGGCGTCACGTACGGTCCCGGTCGCACCTCGAGAACCTGTTCACAAGCGTCGTGCCTGGCGGGCGATGCGGTCCGGCTCCAACAGCAGGGGCAGGTCGACGAGGCAGTCCGGGAACCCGGGCGACCTGCTCTGACCTGCTCCCCTCGCAGCGCCGTCGAGCGCGTGAGCGAGCACCCCGAAGGGAGACACCCAGATGGATTGGCGTAGCCGCGCGGCATGCACGAACGAGGATCCCGAGTTGTTCTTCCCCATCGGGACGACCGGTCCTGCCGTCGAGCAGTCGGAGGCCGCCAAGCGGATCTGTGCCACGTGCGAGGTCCGCGAGGAGTGCCTCGAGTTCGCTCTCAGCACCAACCAGGATGCCGGGGTCTGGGGTGGTCTGACCGAGGACGAGCGCCGCACCCTGAAGCGCGCACGCCAGCGCCGTCGCCGCATGGCCAGCTGACCGCGACGAGACCTGCTCACCCGATGCCGTCGGCCCGCGCCGACGGCATCGGCCGTTGTAGCGGCCGTTGTAGCGGCCGTTGTAGCGGCCCCGTCGGGCGCCGCGTGGTGGCTCTGGTCAGAGCGCCGCGTCAGGGCGTCAGGGCGTCGCGAGCGGGACCGGCAGCAGCGCGACGGCACGGGTCCCGCCCCCCTCCCCGACGCGTTCGACCTCCAGGGTCCCGCCGAGCTCGGACTCCACCAGCGTCATGGCGATCTGGAGGCCGAGGTTCGCGTCGCTGATCACGTCCCATCCTTCGGGGACACCGATCCCGTCGTCGACGACGGCGAGGTGGAGCCCGGAGGCCCGTCGGTCGAGCTGGACCACGACCTCGCCGCCACGCTCGGCGAACCCGTGCTCGACCGCGTTCTGGAGCAACTCGGAGAGCACCAGCGCCAGCGGCGTGGCCACCTCGGCCGGGAGCTCGCCAGCCGTGCCCTCCAGCGACATGCTCACCGGCTGGGCCGGGTCGGTCAGGCCGGTGGTGACCATGTCGATCAGCCGGTGCGCGACCTTGTCGAACGCCACCCGCTGTCCGGAGTCCTGTGAGAGGGTCTCGTGCACCAGCGCGATCGAGGAGATCCGACGCACCGACTCGGACAGGGCCTCCCGCACCTCCGGTGAGGGCAGCCGCCGGGACTGCAGCCGGAGCAGGGAGGCGACGGTCTGCAGGTTGTTCTTCACCCGGTGGTGGATCTCGCGGATCGTGGCGTCCTTGTACAGCAGCAGCCGCTCGTGCCGCCGCAGTTCGGTGACCTCGCGGACCAGGAGCAGACCACCCAGCACCTGATGTCCCCGGGTCAGCGGGAGCAGCCGCCGCTGCGCGACCGCGCCCCGCCCCTCGACCTCCGACTCGAGCGGCTCACCGACGGCCAGGGCCTCGAGCAACGCCTCGTCATCGAGGTCGAAGTCGGCGAGGTTGCGCCCCATGACCGCGCCGGTCACCCCCATCCGGCGGTACGCGCTCATCGCGTTCGGGGACGCGTAGATCACGGTCCCGGTGGCATCGAGACGCATCATCCCGTCGCCCACCCGGGGACCGAACTCGTGCTCGACGATCTGTCCGGGGAAGGGGAACTCGCCGTCCGCCAGCATCTGGGAGAGCTCGTCGGCGACCTGGAGGTAGGTCAGCTCCAGCTGCGACGGCGCACGCACCATCGACAGGTTGGCCTCACGGGTGACCACCCCGATCGTCCGGCCGTCGAAGCCGACGGGGATCGCCTCCTCGCGCACCGGGACCCCGCTGGACCAGTCGGGATCCCCGTCACGGATGATGCGACCCTCCGCGAACGACCGGGCCACGGCCGGCCGCTCGCTGGACGGGAGCACCCTGCCGACCAGGTCCTCCTGGTAGATGGTCGGCGCCGTGTAGGGCCGGATCTGGGAGATCACGACCAGCGCGTCCGCCTCGGTGTCGTGGGCGAACAGCAGCAGGTCGGAGAAGGACAGGTCGGCGAGGATCTGCCACTCCGCGACGACCTCGTTCAGGGCGTCGAGCTCGGGGCCCTTCAGGCCCGCCCGCCGCTCCGCCAGCGTGTCGAAGGAGGACACCGCTCAGCCCTGGAGGAAACGCTGCAACTGGTGGAGCGGGACCGCCTCACGGATGTGCTCGAAGGCGCGCTTCTCGATGTCCCGGGCCTCGCTCAGCGACAGGCCCAGGGTGCGCGCGGTGTCCGCGAGGTCGTGCGGGTGCCCGTCGGTCAGCCCCATCCGCAGCTCGAGCACCCTGCGCTGGGTCGCGGGGAGCCGTGACAGGACCCGTTCGAGCGGCTGCTTGAGCTCCTCCGCCGGGTTGGACCCCTTGCCGCCGGTACCCGGCTTCTGCCCCTTGCCGGGCTTGCGACCCTTGGCGGCTGGTGCGCCCTTCCCGCCCTTCGGCGAGGCCTTCCCGGCGCTGCCACCGCTGCCGCCCTTGCCACCACCGGACCCTGTCTGCTTCGACGGCTGCTGACCCTTCGCACCGCTCTTGGCGCCACCGGGTTGCCCCTGGTGACGTCCGCGTCCCTTGCCCTGGCTGCCGCCCATCGCCTCAGCCTACCGGCCCCGCCAGATCGGCTCGCGGCGCGCGAGGAACGCGGCGATCCCCTCCGCGGCATCCTCGGTCTGGACCTGCAGGTCGAGCATCCCGTGGAGGTAGGCCATCGCGGCGCGTGGCTCCATGGCCCGGGACTCGAAGTAGCTGCGCCGACCGAGGGCCAGCGCGGTCGGAGCGCCGCGCACGAGCTCGGCCGCCAGGTCGGCGACCGCTGCGTCCAAACCGTCACGAGGCACGACCTGGTTGACCAGACCGAGCCGCTCTGCCTCGGCGGCCGGGTAGCGGCGGCCGGTCATCATCCACTCGAGGGCGTGCTTGGGACCCAGGTGCTGGACGAGCAGGGCGGAGATGACGTGCGGCCACAGGCCGACGCGCACCTCGGGTGTCCCGAAGGTCGCGTCCTCGACCGCCACGAGCAGGTCGCAGGACAACGCCACGCCCAGGCCACCGGCCAGGGCGTGGCCGTTGATCCGCCCGATCAGGGGGGTGCTGAGCGCCTCGGTGGTCGAGAACAGCCGTCGCAGGAGACCGCGCTGCTCGTGCCCGTCGACGGCCGACGGGTCGGAGGTCATCCCCGAACGCAGGTCCGCGCCGGCGCAGAAGACCCGCTCGCCCGCCCCCGTGAGCACGATCACGCGGACGTCGGGATCGGCGTCAGCGGTCCGCAGCGCCCCGACCAACGCTTCGAGGGTCTCGGCGTCGAGCGCGTTGCGCGCCTCCTCACGGTCGATCATCACGGTCGTGACCGCGCCGACGTGGTCGACCTCGACGCTCATCGTCCCTCCCAGGTCCGCCTAGCCCCACCTTACGCGCTGAACCTGGCACCATCCGCTCTGCGCGCCTCGCCCACCGCGAAGCCGACAGGAGGACCGCGTGCCCTTCACCGTCACGGTGCTGGTCGTCGCTGTCCTGGCCTCCTGGGTGCGCGGCGGGCGACTGCACCGGATCGGGCACGCCGAGATCCGTGCCGGATGGGTCCTGTTCGTCGGCGTGGCCATCCAGCTCGGGGTCGATGTCGCTGCCGGCCGGGGGCTCCTGCCGGACGCCGGTGTGGCGGGCTGGTCCCTGCTGCTGTCGAGCCAGGTGCTGGTCGTCGCCTTCCTGCTGTTGAACCGGCGGCTGCCCGGGGTGTGGCTCGTCGCCGCGGGGTTGGCGCTCAACGCGGCGGTGATGGCCGCGAACCGGGCGATGCCCGTGGACCCCGCGGCCATCGCGGCGATCGGGATGGAGGGCGCCGCGGTACCGCCGGGCAAGCACACCCTGCTGACCGCACAGACGCACCTGCCGTGGCTGGCCGACATCATCCCGGTGCCGTGGTTGCGCTCGATCCTGTCGGTCGGCGACCTGGTGCTGGCCGCCGGGCTGCTGCCGATGACCCATGCCCTGATGACGAGCCCCACGCCACCCACCGGTGCGCGGCAGCGCAGCGGCCCACGGCTGCGGCCGACACCCGAGCTGCGCCGCCGTTCCGACGACCGCCACCCACAGCCGGTACGGCCCGTGCAGCAAGGGCTGCGGCCGACGCCCGAGCTGCGCCGCCGTTCCGACCCGCGCTGATCCCGCCGTGGACCGGAGCCGGGTCAGCCGACGGCTTCGGGTTCCGCCGTGCGGTCGAGGACGCGCGTCAGCGCGGCGACCACGTCGAGGTCGCCGACCTCGCGGACCAGGCGGACCACGGCCTCGTGGCGCTGTCCAGGGGCGGCGGGGTCGGGGGCGTAGCTGTCGAGCTCGCAGCAGGCGACGATGATGCGGGCCGGGAGCCCGACGGCATCGCGCGGGCTGCGCTGCAGGTCAGCCTGGGCCTCGACGATCGCGGCGATGCGGTCCAGGTCACCGACCTCACGCAGCACGTCGGCGCCTGCCGTCGCGAGCTCGTGCTGGGGCGCAGGGGCCTCGCGCTCGAGCTTGATACGGCCGAGTTCGTGCAGGTGGGCCGCCCGGACGGTGTCGGCCACC
>JAWOCZ010000273.1:0-2624 GCA_046483565.1 Nitriliruptoraceae bacterium | reverse complement strand
CGACGCCGTCGGGGTCGGGCAGCCCCACGGTCATGACATGGGCGCCGCCCTCCAGGGCATCCGCCAGGTGCTCGAGGTGGGGGGTCTCGTCTCGCAGGGGCTCCTGACGGGGATCCGAAAGCTCCTGGGAGACTAGACCCCCCACCTCGAGCACCTCCACCGTCACCCCGCCCATGGCGGCCGCGTCGATGGCGCGACGTGCCTGCATCGCCACCTCGGCGTCACGGGCGATGGCAGTGATGTGGTTGGTGGGGGAGGTGCTGAACTGTTCGGTCACGGGCGTGCTCGCAGGTCGACAGGTGGGAACAGCAGCCTAAGCCAATGCCCCACGTCGTCGCGGCGGCGGGGACCGTCCGGTCGACGGGGAGGTCAGCCGGGCCGGGAGGGGGAGTCCTCGCCGAGGATCCGCTCAGCGGCCTCGAGCAGCTCCGGGGTGAGGCGGACCGCGTCGACCAGCTTGCCACCGGCCTCGCGGACCTCGGCCGCGAAGCCGATCGCCCACACGTGCTCCACCACGAACAGGACCGCGGTCGAGCCCGGCTCCACCGTCGCGATGGCCGCATCGACCGCCTCGGCGTTGGGCAACCCGACCGCCGCGTAGCCCAGCAGGTCGGCGGTCACGTCACCGACGTCGTCGTAGGCGGCGATCTGCTCGACCTCCGCCCCGCCGTCACCGGGACGGGTGATGGTCATGGCGCTGATCAGGCGGATGTCGCCGACCTCGCGCATCGCCTCGACGGCCACGTCCACGCCCTCCGGGCGGCCCACGCCCGGGAAGGAGAGCACCACGACCTCGATCGGACCCCGGTCCATGCCTCGCCTCCCGTCATGCGCGTCGAGCCTACCCGCCGCCCGCCAGCAGGGCGGTCGCGACCAGGGCCGCCAGCACCCCTGCCGCCTGGTAGCCCGTCAGTCGCTCCTGCAGCCACCACCTCGCGATCAGCAGCGCCACCACCGGGTACAGCGAGGTCAGCAGCGAGACGAGGCTGAGCAGACCGACACGTGTGGCCTCCAGGAACAGGACGTTGGCGAGTACGTCGCCCATCCCGCTGAGGACCACGAGCCCGCCGGCCCCGCGGGCGACGAAGGCCCGTCGGCGCACCGTCACCGCGAGCAGCAGGATCGTGATGGAGGAGGCCCGCGCGCCGAGCAGCGGCCACAGGCCCGAGTCGGCCGGGGAGGCGTTCAGGACCACGAAGAACAGGCCGAAGGCCGCGCCGGAGACGAGCGCCTGCGCGACGCTCCGGGCGCCGCTGGCGCGTACGGCGCTCCCCGGGACGTAGGCCACCGCCACCACGGCCAGCAGGCCGAGTGCGATCCCGGCGAGTTGGCGTGGGCCGACGGTCTCCCCGAGCAGGACGATGCCCCAGCCGACGGGGACCCCTGCTCCCACCAGCGCCGAGACCGGGGAGATGACCCCGATCGGGCCGATGGCCATGGCCCGTAGGTAGATCACCAGTCCCACGGTGCCGAAGCCGCCGGCCAGCGCGCCGACGGCCAAGGCCCGCAGCGATGGCTCGCCGGTGATGACCAGCACCGCGGGCAGGAGCACGAACAGACCGACCGTCTGGATCGCCAGGGTCACCGTGAGCGCCGAGACCCGGCGGGCAGCCACCGCGCCCGTCACGTCGGACATGCCGAAGCCCGCGGCGGCCAGGAGGGCGAGCAGGCTTCCCACCGGTGCCTCCCGACGGGGTCAGGGCGTGCCTCGCGACGGGCTCAGGGCGCCCACAGCGTCCGTTCAGACGGTCGGCAGCTCGAACTGCTCGGCGTCGGCGAGGACGTGGACCTCGGCGAGGTCGCACACCTGGGCGAACTGCTCGGGATCGGCGATGAGGGCGTCGTAGTGGATCGGGATCACGTGGTCGGCGCCGAGCTGCCGGACGAACCGGTAGGCATCGCGGAAGCTGATCGACGGCCCGACGATCGGGATGGCCGCCGCCGACACCTCGAGGCCCGGCAGCTCGATGCCGTCGCCGGGGTGGAACAGCGTGTCGGCGATGACGAAGCCGGTGTTGGGCGGCCCCGGTGAGCCATCGACCATGACCACGTGCGGCAGGTCGTGCGGGGTGATCGGGACACCGCCCGCGGTGAAGGGGGAGCCGTCCTCGACGAGCGTGCAACGCTCTTCCCCGAGCAGTGCGACCACGTCGGCGTTGCCGAAGAGGGTGACGCCATCGGCCAGCAGGCGGTCGACCACCTCGACGTCGAGGTGGTCGTGGTGCCGGTGGGTGTAGAGCACGGCGTCGAGCGGCCCGAGCTCGGCCACCTCGAACCGGGCGGTGACCAGGGTGCCGGGGTCGATCGCCAGGCGTGCCCCCTCCACCTCGACCACGAGGCAGGACTGGGGGTACTTGGTGATGCGCATGGGTGCTCCTCGGACGTGCGGCGGACCGTACCGGGTCGTGCCTGGGCGACAGTAGGCTCGCGGACCCACGGGCCGGTAGCTCAGCTGGTCAGAGCAGCGGACTCATAATCCGTCAGGCGCGGGTTCGAGCCCCGCCCGGCCCACTCTGCCACCACTGGAGGCGTGCGTGGAGGCCTTCGTCCTACTGCTCGCCTTCCTGCTGATGCTGGTCGGTCTGGTCGGCGTCCTCGTGCCGGTGCTGCCGGGACTGCTGATC
>JAWOCZ010000268.1:0-7019 GCA_046483565.1 Nitriliruptoraceae bacterium | reverse complement strand
GGTGGGCTGCTGTGGTGGGGTATCGCCGCGATGGTCCCCTACCTCTACTTCTTCGGCATCTTCTGGCGTCTGACCGGTGACTCGCTGAGCTACCTGCCCGGCGAGGCCAAGACGACGATGCGCAACATCCGCTACCTCTTCGCCTTCTCCTGGAACCTCTACATCGTCGCGTACGTCGTGCCGATGCTCGGAGACTTCGGGCAGAGCGCCGAGGCGGCCGTGACCCGCACCTACCTGTTCACCATCGCGGACGTGCTCTCGAAGATCATCTACGGGATCCTGCTCGGCAAGGTGGCCACCGCCCGATCCGTGGCGGAGGGCTTCGAGGTCGAGGGCTACGAACATCTCGCGGAGAAGCCGGCAGCGACCAGCTGACCGGGTTCCGCCGACGCTGCAACTCGCACCACCGCCGGCCCGCACGCCCCGAGCGTGCGGGCCGCTGTGTGGCGCGCGGTTCCTTGGCAGGCTGCCTTCCGCGCGCAAGGCATGCCGTGTGGTGCGCGGTTCGTGGGCGGCCCCCAATGCCCTCCGCGGTGGTCAGCTCACTAGCGTCGTGGCGCCGGAGGCGCGGAGGTGACGGATGAGGGTGCTGGCGGTGGTCGGTCCGACCGCCTCGGGCAAGTCCCGCTTGGCACTGCAGGTCGCCACCGAACGCATCGCGGCCGGCCGGCCGACGGAACTGGTCGCCGTCGATGCCTTCACCATCTACAGCGGGATGGACATCGGCACCGCCAAACCCGAGCCGAGTGAGCGCGGAGCGGTTCCACACCACCTGATCGATCTCATCGAACCGGAGACCGAGCTCAGCGTGGCGGCCTTCCGCGATCTGGCCCGGTCCGCGATCGCCGAGATCCATGGCCGGGGGGCGACGCCGTTGCTGGTCGGGGGCTCCGGCCTGTACTTCCGCGCCGTGGTCGATCCGTTGCGGTTCCCACCGACCGACGCGCGCCTGCGTGCCCGTCTCGAGGCCCGGTGGGCCGATGACCCCCATCAGGCGCATGCCCACCTCGCGCAGCTCGACCCGGCCGCCGCTACTCGTATCGACCCGGCGAACCTGCGGCGCACGGTGCGCGCCCTGGAGGTCGTGGAGCTCACCGGGCAGCCTTTCTCGGCCTTCGATGACAGCTACGAGCGCTACGAGTCGATCTACCCCGACCTCGAGGTGGTCCTGCTCGACCCCCCGACCGAGCTCCTGCGCGCCAGCATCGAGGAGCGCGCACGGCAGATGGTCCGTCGTGGGCTCGTGGACGAGACGGCGGCGTTGCGTGCCCGTGGTCCGCTGTCACGGACCGCGGCGCAGGCCATCGGGTACGCGGAGGCGGCAGCGGTCCTCGACGGGGCTCTTCCGCCTGACGAGCTCGCGGTCGTGATCGCGCGACGGACCTGGCGGTACGCGCGACGCCAACGCAGCTGGTTCCGCGCCGATCCTCGCTGTCGGCGGCTGACCTTCTCCGAGGCCCATCAGCAGCTCGTGGACGCATGAGCCGTAGCCTCCGGGGTCGTGGCGGCACCGCCACGGTGGCGTCACCGGACGGCGGCCCCGGGGCGCGCGCAGCCTCCTTGCGCCGGGGCGACGCCGACCCGGCGCCAGGCGGTCGGAGCCACGTACCCTGTGACGATGGACTTCACCCTCGCCCACGGCACCGCCAACGACTTCGTGCTGCTCACCGATCTCGACGACCGGCTGGAGCTCTCGGCATCGCTGGTGCGGGCCCTGGCGGACCGTCGGCGCGGCCTCGGCGCAGACGGGGTGATCCGCATCGGACGCGGCCTCGGTGACGCCGAGGTGTTCATGGACTACCGCAACGCCGATGGCAGCGTGGTCGAGATGTGCGGCAACGGGGTACGTGTGGTCGCCAAGCACGTGGTCGACCACGGACTGGTCGATCCGGGACCCGACGATGTGGTCCGCATCGCGACGCGAGCCGGGGTCAAGCCGGTCCGTATCGTCGGCCGCGATGCCGACGGTCGCGTGGCCATGGTGGAGGTGGACATGGGGCCGCCGATCCTCGAGACCGACGCCGTGCCGTTCGTCGCAGCCGATCCCACCGCGTTGCGCCACCACCTCGACGTGGACGACGAGGTGGTCGGGTTCAGCGTGGTCTCCATGGGCAATCCCCACGCCGTGCTGGTCGTCGAAGACGTCGACGCGGCGCCGGTCCACCGCCTCGGGGCGCGGCTCGAACACGATCCGAGTTTCCCGACGGGCGTCAACGTCGGCTTCGCCGAGGTGAGCGCCGAGGACCACATCCGGCTGCGGGTGTGGGAACGCGGGGTGGGCGAGACCGCCGCCTGCGGCACGGGAGCCTGCGCTGCCGCCGTCACGCTGCAGCGCCTCGGCCTCACCGGCGCCCGCGTCGCCGTGGACCTGCCCGGTGGGAGGCTGCAGGTCGAGCACGCCACGGGCGGCACCGTCACCATGACCGGACCGGCCGTCGAGGTGGCACACGGCACCCTGGACGCGAGTTGGTTGGCCGCCGCCCGCGCCGACGAGGCGCCCGTTGGCCCCGTTGGCAAGGAGTGAGCCCTGAACACCCGACGTGAGCACGACCTGAGGCAGGCCCCGGCCCCCGACGACGGCCGACCGCTCGACCTCGACGACACGGCCACGGTCGGTCGGGCCGAGGCGCGCCGGCGACGTCGTGACGTCCTGACCGACGAGGGCCCGCGCGAGGGCGTGGACATCATCCGTCCCGTCGAGCGCGCCGTCATCGTCGGGGTACAGCTGCCCGGGACCACCGCGGCGGACCTCGATGCGTCGCTGGATGAGCTGACCGCCCTGCTGGACACCGCCGGCGCCGAGGTCGTCGAACGGGTGGTCCAGCGCCGCGACACCCCGGATCCCGGCACCTTCATCGGGCGCGGCAAGGTGGCCGAGCTGCGTGAGCTGGTCGCTGCCGTCGGCGCTGACGCACTGGTCTTCGACGACGAGCTCACCCCGGCCCAACAGCGGACGCTGGAGGAGGCGGTGAAGCAGAAGGTGCTCGACCGGACCATCGTGATCCTGGACATCTTCGCCCAGCACGCCACCTCGAAGGAAGGCAAAGCCCAGGTCGAGCTGGCGCAGTTGCTCTACCTGTTGCCACGTCTGCGCGGCTGGGGTGCGGCGCTGTCCCGGCAGGCAGGTGGACGGGTGGCCGGAGGTGCCGGGATCGGTGGTCGTGGTCCGGGCGAGACCCAGCTCGAGGTCGACCGTCGGCGCATCATGCGGCGGATGAGCAAGCTGCGGCGCGACCTCGCGGACTACGGCCGGATCCGGGCGACAAAGGCCGCGGAGCGTGAGCGCAAGCGCGTGCAGGAGGTCGCCCTCGTCGGCTACACCAACGCAGGCAAGTCGTCCCTGCTGAACCGCATCACCGGGGCGGACGTGAAGGTGGAGGACCGCCTGTTCGCCACGCTGGACCCGACGATCCGCCGGCTGCCCCTGGACGACGGTCGGGAGATCGTGCTCACCGACACCGTCGGCTTCGTCCGCAAGCTGCCGCACGGCTTGGTGGAGGCCTTCACCTCGACCCTCGAGGGCTCGGCCAACGCGGAGCTGCTGCTCCACGTGGTCGACGCATCACACCCGGAGGCCGAGGCGCAGATCGTGGCGGTCCAGGAGGTGCTGGCAGAGATCGGTGCCGACGAGCGCCCCCAGCAACTGGTCCTGAACAAGATCGATGCCGTCGCGCCGGACGTCACCGACGCACTCGCCCGTCGGGTCGAGCTCGAGCTCGACCAGGAGCCCGTGCTCGTCTCGGCCGTCACGGGAGCGGGGATCGACACGCTGATCGAACGGATCACGGCACGGCTGCCCTCACAGCGCTACCGCGTCCGGGGCCACGTGCCGTATGCCCGGCAGGATCTCATCGCCCTCGCCCACCGGCGCGGCTCGGTCGTGGGTGAGGAGCACACCGACACCGGGACCACGCTCACCGCCGACGTCGATCGTGACGCCGCCCTGGAGCTGCGCCGCTTCCTCGACGAGGACCCCTTCGCCGAGGAACCCGAGGCCTGGGAGGAGGCCTGAGTCAGCGGATCTGCCGGAGCACCGTCACGACCTTGCCCATGACGCGCGCATCATCGGTGGCCGTGACCGGGATCGGCTCGTAGGCCTCGTTGGCCGGGTCGAGGAACACCTCGCCGGCACGGGTCCGCCGGAAGAACTTCACGGTCGCTTCCCCCTCGATCAGGGCAGCGCACATCTCTCCCTGCTCCACGGTGGGCTGTTCACGTACGACCACCAGGTCGCCGTCGAAGACCCCGGCCTCCAGCATCGACTCGCCGCGCACGCGCAGCATGAACAGCTGCCCGTCCCCGACGAGCTCCTTGGGCAGGGGGTAGACCGCATCGACCCGTTCCTCCGCCAGGATCGGTCCGCCGGCGGCGATCTCGCCCACCAGCGGCACGTGGCGGGCGGGGGAGCGGGGCACGTCGAGGGCGGTGATCGGGTCCCGACCGAGCTCGAGCGCGCGCGGCTTGGTCGGATCCCGCCGCAGATAGCCCTTGCGCTCCAGGGACTCGAGCTGTCCGTGGACCGATGACGGCGAGCGCAACCCGACGGCATCGCCGATCTCGCGGACCGAGGGTGGGTAGCCGTGCTCATCGACGTGCGCGTGGATCATCTCCAGGATCGCCCGTTGCCGCTCGGTGAGCTCGCCCGCAGCATCCGTTGGCGGGGCAGTCAGCAACAGTTCCTCGGTGCCGCCCTTTCCCGAGGTGGTGTCGGGTGCGGCGTCGGTGTCGTGCTGTGGGGTCTGAGCTGGTGTGCGCTCCATGGCTGTGCTCCCGGTGGCTCGAACGCGCGTTCGTCCAGCGTAGCAGGTGGGCGCGGGGGAGGGAACATCTGTTCGCCCTCGGCTTGACGTGGGAACGCACGTTCGATTGACTGGCACCGAACGGGCGTTCGGCACCGTCATCCACGAAGGAGTTCCCATGGCCAGGCACAGCACCACGCTCGACGCCCCGCTGGCCAACGGGTGTGCCACCACCGCCACCGGGTCTCCGGCCGTGGTGTCCCGTGCGACGCTACGCCGCCGCCTGGTCGCCCTGGTGGCACTGGTCGCCCTCTCGATCCTGCTGACGGTGGTGGTCGGCCGGGTCGGTGCGCAGGCGGAGCTCGCCGATCCCGTCGCGGGACACGCCGTGGTCACCCCAGGTGACACCCTGTGGGATGTCGCCGTGGACACGGCGCCCAACGGGGTCGACCCACGCGAGCATCTGGCGGCGATCCGGGGTCTCAACGGTCTCGATGGCAGCGCCGTCACCCCGTGGACGGTCGTGCTGCTTCCCGCTCGCTGAACTCCCGGCTCTCCCTCAGGCGCTCTTGGGCGGGGCCTCCTTGCGCAGGCTCGACAGCTCCAGTTCGAAGTCCTCCGGCCCCTGGAAGTCCTTGTAGACGCTCGCGAACCGCACGTAGGCCACTTCGTCGAGGTTCTGGAGCTGGGCCAGCACCTGGAGCCCGACCTGCTCGGAGGTGACCTCCCGTCGACCTGTCCCACGTAGCTCGCGCTCGACCGCAGCAGCGGCGTCCTCGAGCGCCTGCGGGGCAACGCGTCCCTTGGCCGCACGTGCCATCCCGTCGAGGACCCGGGCGCGGTCGAAGGGGACCGCTGCGCCGGAGCGCTTGCGGACCGTCAGGGCCGGGAGTTCGACCCGCTCGAAGGTGGTGAACCGCAGCCCGCACGCGCGACACTCCCGACGACGTCGGATGGCGTCGCCGGTCGGGGCAGGGCGGGAGTCGACGACACGATCGTCGTCGCTCCCACAGCCGGGGCAACGCACCTCGAGACCGCTCCTGGTGGGCAGAGCGTGAACGTAGGTCGGCCCGGCTCCGAAGACGAGCATCTGCGACGAGCATCGGCGACCGGGTCGACAGTGGCGTGGGTGATGATGCCCGTCCCCATGATGCCTCCGCGCCAGGTCTCGGTCGTCCCACTCGTCGTCGGTCGCTAGCGTGCCGTAGATGAGCACATCCATCGCCCTCGGACCATCGACGCTCGGACTCGCACTGGCCACGGAGGTGGCCGTCGAGGACGGGTGGGCGGTGCGCGGACTGGACGTGCCCGATGGTCTCGATGGTCCTCCGGGCATCCTCCAGGGGGGGCTGGCGGCCGGTCTGGCGGTCGGCATCGCGCGCGCGGCCGATACCTACGGCGCGCCGCTGACCAGGGTCCACGCGCGCCTGCACGCGCCGACGCCGCTCGGTGCCAGCGTCCGGGCGCGGGTCCGGGATGGCGATGACGTGGGGAGCCACATCGTCGAGATCCGTGCCGGTGACACGTTGCTGGTCAGCGCAGAGGTCGTGCTGGCGGGCCACGATCCGGCCCCGTTGGGTCTCGACCTCCTCGACCTCGCCGCGGTGCCTTTCCCGGACCCCGTCCTGCAGGAGGCGTACCCGACCTGCTTCGTGTGCGGTCCGAACCCCCGCCACCCCGCTGGGCTGCGTCTGCATCCGCGACCGCGGGACCCGGATGCCATCGTGCAGCCGTGGATCCCCGATGCGGTGCTCACCGGTGACCGCGCCGGTGTGGTCGACCCGCTACTGGTCGCCGCGGTCCTCGACTGCCCGACGGTATGGGCCGGATTCGAGCGGTTGCGGCAGGCGGGCTACGCCGGTGCGCTACTGGCGGGCTTCCACCTGCAGGTCTTCCGCGATCTCCCGGTCGAGGAGCCCGTCCGGGTGGTCGCCCGATGGGATGGTCTCGATGGGCGCAAAGGCCGGGCTCGCGCCGCCCTGGTCGACGAGGAACGTACGGTCTACGCCCTGGCGACGGCGTTGCACGTCGCGGTGACCGAGCTGCCTGACGTGTGACCGCTCGGCGTCGGGCTGTGCCGGATGATTGCCGGGCTGCCCGGAGTCACGCCTCTCAGACCGGGACGGTCCGTTGCACCAGCACCCGCTCACCGTGGGAGCCGCGCTCGTCGGACCACCGGTCGACGATCTCCAACCGGCCGTCCTTGCGATGTTGGAGCCGTGCGCGTCCGCGGCCGATGATCTCCTCGGCGTCGTGACCATCCTCCGCGGTGTGGACGAA
>JAWOCZ010000089.1:0-3851 GCA_046483565.1 Nitriliruptoraceae bacterium | reverse complement strand
TCTCCGACACCAACCTGGTGGGACGGGTCCTCTCCGACGCGCAGGCCCGGCCGGAGGTCGACCGGATCCTCGCCATCTCCAAGGCCCGCGTGCGGGCGCTGCTCGGCGCCAACGGGCACATCGTCGAGGCACTGCGCGACGCGCTCGTGGAGCGCGATGAACTGATCGGGGAGGAGATCCTCGAGGTGGCGCGTGCCGCCGGCCCTCCGGTCCGCGAGGGGCTGACGGTCGAGCGCCGCGGCGGCGACCGCCGGCGACGCGATCACCTCGTCGACACCGACCTCGCCACCCCCTACGCCGAGGTGGCGACGACGCCGACCGCGGTCGCGACGGCGGAGCCTCAGGTGCAGGGGCCGCAGGGCGCACACGTCCCCGAGGACCCCGGGGGGCCGTCACCGGCCTGAGCGCTCAGTGCCGACGGCTCAGTGCCGACGGCTCAGTGCCGGCGGCTCAGTGCTGTTCCTCGGCGGTCTCGGTGACGAAGTCCAACAGCCGCTCCACCGCGCCGATCAGGCTCGGGTCGAGGTCCCGCCAGCCCGACACACCGGCCTGCAGCGCTCGCCACAGGTCCCGGTGGTCCGCGTAGCCGAGCCGCCGCGCGAGGCCGGCCTTGTACTCCTCCCCGCGGGGCACCTCGGGCCACGACTCCAGCCCGAGGACCTGCGGACGCACGGCGGTCCACACGTCGACGAAGGGGTGCCCGGTGACCAGGACGTCGGGGTGACGGACGGTCTCCGCCAACCGCTGCTCCTTCGAGCCGTCGACGAGGTGGTCGAGCAGGATCCCCAAACGGCGCTGCGGAGCGGGACCGAACGCCGCGACCACGGCGGCCAGATCGTCCGCACCGTCCAGCACCTCGACCACGACGCCTTCCGCGCGGAGGTCGTCGCCCCAGACGCGTTCGAGCAGGACCGCGTCGTGGACCCCTTCGACCAGGATGCGGCTCGCTCGCGCCACCCTCGCGCGTGTGTCCGCCGCCGGCACCGACCCGCTCGCGGTCGCACCGAGCGGGGCCGGTGCGACCGCTGTCTCGTCGGCGACGGGCACGAGCTCGACGGCGACGTCGTCGACCAGGAACGCACCGGGCCCGAGCGTGAAGCTGCGCCGGCGACCCCGACGGTCCGCGAGGACGACCCGCTCGGCATCGCAGCTGACGACCGCGCCGACGAAGCTGCCACTGGCCACCTCGACGAGCAACCCCCGGGTCGCTGTGCGACGGGGGATCGGCCGGCGGCCGCTGGCTCCCGCCAGCACCCCTCGGCCCTCCCGCAGCTCGAACCCCTCGCGCGCCGCCACGTCAGCTGGCCACCGGTCGGACGTGGGCGAGATGCTCGGCCGCCGCGACCTCGGCGAGTTGGCGCGTGCGATCGTCCAATCGCCACTCGGTGACCTCGAAGCGACGGGCGAACGCCTCGGCGATGGCACCGCGGACCCCCTCGAAACCGACGTCCACCTCGTCACGCAGCGCACCGGTCGCCGCCGGGTCGAAGGGCACGTCCATGGCGGTGTACACCGGCAGGAGCGCCCGGTTGATCAGCGCGGCATCGTCGACCACGACGACGCCACCCGTGTGCGCGGCCCGCCGCAACAGGCGCTGGCCGACACCGGCCACCTTGCGACGGCCGCCGAGGCTCACCGAGTAGGCCCCCGGGCAGTACTCGCCGACCACCTCGCCGACCTGCACCTGCGCCCCGAGGCCCGTGAACGCCTCGACCAGACACGCCGACAGCGTCTCGAAGCGCTCCGCGATCCCGGCGGCGGGGTGATCGCTCGGGACCGACCAGGAGAAGGCGATGGTCGACTCGGTGAACACCGCGGCCCGCCCGCCCGCCAGCCGCACCACCGGGCTGAAGCCTGCCCGGGTCGTGGCCGCGACGGCCTCGGCGTAGCCCGGTGCCCGGGCGTCACGCGAGGAGAACGCCACGATCCTCGACGGTCGTGACAGGCGCAAGGTCGCCGGGAGCTCGCCGCGGTCGACGCGCTCCAGCAGGATGCGCGAGATCGCGGTGTCCAGGGCGGGATGTCCGACCGTGTCGTCCAGCGTGAGCTGGAGGAGCGGGCGGGCCGGGGATGGGCTCACGCCGCGCCCTCGTCGCGATCGGTCGCACGCGCTCGCAGGGTGCGCACGACGGTGTCACGCTGCTCGAGCAGCACACGGCGCAGGGGTCGGGGCAGCTCGGGCTGGCCGGTGAGGCGTTCGTCGACGCGGTCCAGCAGCGCGTCGGAGGCCGCCCAGTGGGGGAACAGCGCCGTCGAGAACTCGATCGACCAGTCGAGGGAACGGGTGGACCAGACCGTGTCGAGGGCGGCGAAGTAGCGGTCGGTGTAGGGCGCGAGCACCTCCGACTGCTCGAGCCGTGCGAACCCGCCCCACAGCTGACGGGACATGGTGTGCGACAGGGACTGGTCGCTGAGCAGCCGCTCCCAGGCCGCCTCCTTGGCGGCCTCGTCGGGCTGCGAGGCGCGCGCGGTCGCGGCGGCGCGTTCCCCGATGTCGGTGGGATCGCGTTCCAGCTCGGCGTCGATGGTGTCCACGCCACGGGCCCCGGCCCGCGCCAGGCAGGTCACCAGGTGCCAGCGCAGATCGGTGTCGACGGTCAGGCCCGGGAACCGCAGGTCGCCGTCGAGCACGCGACCGACGTCGTCGAGTTGCTGCTCGTCACCACGGGCGCTGGCCGCCCAGTGCCGGGCCCAGGCGAGCTGGTGGTCACTGCCGGCGGGTGCGGCTTCGAGCTGTGCGCGGGCATGGGTGGCCACCCGGGGGAGGACCACGCCTCGAGCGGCCGGGTCGAGGTAGCGCTCGACAGCCCCCGAGGTGCGTTGCAGCAGCCGCTGCAGGGCACCGATCTGCTGTTCGGTCCCGGCGTTGCCCAGCACCAGCGCGACGAACCCGCGCGCCGGGAGCTGGCCGTCGCGCACCATCTCCCAGCTCGTGCCCCACAGCAACGAACGGGTCAGGGGATCGCTGACGGCCGCCAGACGGTCGGTGGCCGTGACCGTCGAGGTGACGTCGAGCACGGTCTTGGCGTAGGTGAGGTCGCCGTCGTTGACCACGAGCAGGGGCGCAGCGGGAGCCCCGAGGAGCCCGGGAACCGGTGTCCGGGCCCCGGTCACGTCGAGCTCGAACCGCTGGTCACGCACCAGCGTGCCGTCCTCGTCGCGGTAGGCGCCGACCGCGACCCGGTGCGGCCGCAGGACCTGCTCGTGCTCCGGCATGCCGGCCAGGCCGGCCCAGCTCGGCCGCGGGGAGCGTTGCAGCACGGCCACCTCGGTGTAGGTGCCGTCGTCGCCGATCGTGACCTCGAGCTCCAGCTCGTTGAGGCCGGTCGTCAGCAGCCAGGCATCGCGCCAGCTGTCCAGCTCCCGACCCGAGGCCCGTTCGAGCGCCGCGAGGAAGTCGGTGAGGGTGGTGTTGCCCCAGGCATGCCGGTCGAAGTAGTCGCGGCATCCGGCGAGGAACCGCTCCTGGCCGACCCAGGCGACGAGCTGGCGCAGGACCGAGGCCCCCTTGGCGTAGGTGATGCCGTCGAAGTTCTGGTGGACGCTCTCCACGTCGGGCATCTGGTCGGCGACCGGGTGGGTGGAGGGCAGCTGGTCCTGGAAGCGCGCCCAGGCCTTCTCCGCGTCATGGAAGGTGACCCACGCCTCAGGCCACCGGGTCGCGGTCGCCTGGACCAGGACCGACATGAAGGTGGCGAAGGACTCGTTCAGCCAGAGATCGTCCCACCAGCGCATGGTGACCAGGTCACCGAACCACATGTGCGCCATCTCGTGGATGATCGTCTCCGCCCGGCGCTCGTGCGTGGCGTCGGTGACCTTGGAGCGGAAGACGTAGGCCTCGGTGAACGTCA
>JAWOCZ010000269.1:0-2926 GCA_046483565.1 Nitriliruptoraceae bacterium | reverse complement strand
GTGGGCCAGTGGGAGGAAGAACAGGGTGCGCATGCCGCCACCGAAGAACTCGGGTGCGGCGGCGGCGGTCTGGGTCGCGTCCCAGATGAAGTTGTGGTGCGTGATGACGCACCCCTTCGGCCGTCCGGTGGTCCCGGAGGTGTAGACGATGGTCGCGAGGTCCTCGCCGGTCGCGATCGCCGACCGTTCCTTGACGTCCTCGTCGCTGATCTCCGCCCCGGCCTGCTTGAGCGTCTCGAGCGCACCGTCGTCGATCACGTGCAGGTGCTGCATCGTCGGCAACCGGTCGGCGACCGCGTCGACGAGTCCCTTGAGTTCGGTGCTCTCGGTGAAGACGGCCTTGGCCTTGGAGTCGTTGACGATCCACTCGATCTGCTCCGAGGAGGAGGTCTCGTAGATCGGCACGGTGACGCCGCCGGCCATCCAGATGGCGTAGTCGAGGATCGTCCACTCGATCCGGGTGCTCGAGTGCACCACGACCCGGTCGTCCTTCTCGATGCCGTGGGCGATCAGGCCCTTGGCGACACCGACGATCTCGTCCACGAACTGTCGGGTCGACCAGTCCACGAATCGGTCACCGACACGGATCGCGACGATCGGCTGCTGTGGGTGGTCCTCCACCGCGTGCCACAGCGATGCCGTGAGGTTCTCCTCGAGCGGTACCTCGACCTCGCCCGGGCTGGTGTACTCCTGCATGCGGCTCTCCCTCGCCCCGTGGGTGCTCCCACGTCGTTTATCCCTCACCCCGGTGCAGAGGTGACGGGTCCCTGACTTCTCCCGTTCAAGGCTAGCGGAGGGCAGTGCCGCAGCACGCCACAGTAGCGTCGGTGCCTCTCGATGCATCAGGAGGCCTGCATGGACGTCGAGACCCACCGCCACGGTGCCGTCGGCATCGTTCGGATCGTGCGACCCGAACGCCGCAACGCGGTTGACCGGGCCACGGCCGACGCCCTCAGCGCCGCGATCGCCGAGTTGGACGGCGACACCGACCTGGCGGCCATCGTGCTCACCGGCAGCGGCGGCACCTTCTGTGCCGGCGCCGATCTCCACGCCCTGGAGGACACGGATCGGCGCAACCGCCTGGAACGCTCGACCTCGGCACCCATGGGACCGACACGTACGTTCACACGGCTGCCGACGATCGCTGCCGTGGAGGGCCACGCCGTCGCCGGCGGCCTGGAGCTGGCCCTGTGGTGCGATCTGCGCATCGTCGCCGAGGACGCCGTCCTCGGGGTGTTCTGTCGTCGCGTCGGCGTCCCGCTGATCGACGGCGGCACCGTCCGCCTGCCTCGCCTCGTCGGCCTCGGTGTCGCCCTCGATCTCGTGCTGACCGGACGGGCGGTCGACGCGCACGAGGCGCAGCGCATCGGGCTGGCCACGCGCGTCGTGCCCGCCGGGACGGCGGAGTCGGCCGCGGTCGCGCTCGGACAGGAGCTCGCCGGCTGGCCACGACGCACGATGCTCAGCGATCTGGCGGCGACGCGTGCGGCCTTCGACCGTCCGGTGGAGCAGGCGCTGCTCCATGAGCACGACCTCGGCGTGGCGAGCCTGGAGGCGGGCGGTGCCCGGGACGGCGTCCGTGCCTTCCGAGCGGGTGGGGGACGTCACGGCCGGGCCGACGACCTGCCGGCCGACCCCCGTCCCCCACACGAGAGCTCCGACTCCGGGGACACGACGTGAATGCGCGACCGAGCACCCGGTCGGCGTGGCCCCGTGACGACACGACGTGAACACACCACCGAGGATCCGGTCGGCGTGGTCCCGTGGCGGCACGGGTCGAGGCACCCGCCCTATCCTCCGACCGCGAGGTGACGCCGCTCCGATCGGCGCCGACCTGCGACTCCTTTCGTCCCGCCGCTCCCGCCGAGGCACCATGTCCAGCGATGACATCGCCACCGTGCACGCAGATCAGCAGTCCATCCGCGAGAACCTGACCAGGGCCGAGGCAGAGGGCCGTGCCCAACGGATCGGCCGCGTGGACACCCGGGTCCACCTCGACCTCACCGGCGGCGCCGAGCACTTCACGAGCCGGACCGAACTGCGGTTCGAGGTCGCAGAGCCCGGTGAGACCTTCGTCGACCTCACCGCGCGGACGGTGCACCGGGCGGTGCTGGACGGCGCCACCCTGCCGCCCGAAGCGGTGACCCCGACCCGTCTGCGCCTGCCCCACCTCGACGTCGGTGAGCACCACCTCGAGGTGGAGGCGTCCATGGCCTACCAGCACGAGGGCAACGGCCTGCACCGCTTCGTCGACCCGAGCGACGACCGCATCTACCTGCACAGCCAGTTCGAGCCCTTCGACGCCCACCTGGTCTACGCCTGCTTCGACCAGCCGGATCTCAAGACCACCTTCGCCCTGGACGTCACCGCCCCCGAGGAGTGGGTGGTGGTCTCCAACGCCCGCGCCCTGGAACGTCCCGTGGCGGGTGCGGCCGGCACCTGGCGTTTCGCGACCACGCCGCGGCTGAGCACGTACGTCACCGCGGTGATCGCCGGCTCCTACGTCGAGTTCGAGGACCGCTACGAGCGGCCGGACGGCACCGGGATCGACCTGGCGTGGTGGTCTCGGCGCTCACTGGCCGAGCACGTGGACGCCGAGGAGCTGTTCGAGGTCACCAAGCAGAGCTTCGCGGCGTTCGAGGAACTGTTCGCGATGCACTACCCCTTCGGCGACCGCTACGACCAGCTGTTCGTGCCGGAGTTCTCCGCCGGTGCCATGGAGAACCCGGGCTGCGTGACGTTCACCGAGGCCTACGTCTTCCGCTCCAAGGTCACCGACGCCACGCACGAGCGCCGGGCGGAGACGATCATCCACGAGATGGCGCACATGTGGTTCGGTGACCTGGTCACCATGCGCTGGTGGGACGATCTCTGGCTGAACGAGTCCTTCGCCACCTTCATGTCGGTCCTGGTCCAGGCGACCGCG
>JAWOCZ010000316.1:0-6580 GCA_046483565.1 Nitriliruptoraceae bacterium | reverse complement strand
CGCTTGGCGTGGAAGGTGCCCTGGGACCCGATGCCCTGGACGACGACCTCGGTGTTCTCGTCGACGAAGATGCTCATGTGCTGTTCCTCCGGCGCCGCTGGCGGGCGCGTCTCGTGTCGGCCGGGGGCGGGGGGCGGGGGCCCGATGGGTCCCCGGGGCTCCCTGGGGCCGGTGGGGGCAGGGCTCGTGGGACCGGGACTCCCGGCCCGGCTCACACCCAGGTCAGGACTCCTTGGCCAGCGCGACGGCGCTCGCGGCGGCCTCCTGCATGGTCGCTGCGGCGACGACCGACTCGAGGTCGGCCTGCAGGAGCATCTGCCGCCCCTCCTCCGCGTTGGTCCCGTCGAGGCGGACGACGAGCTTCTGGGGGAAGTCGCCGAGGCGGTTGGTGGCCTCGATGATGCCCGCCGCCACCTCCTCGCCCCGGGTGATCCCACCGAAGATGTTGATGAACACGCTCTCGACGTCCGGGTCCGAGAGGACGAGCCCGAGGGATCGGGCCATGGCATCGGCCGAGGCGCCGCCGCCGACGTCCAGGAAGTTGGCGGCCGCTCCGCCGTTCTGTGCGACGACGTCGAGGGTCGCCATCACCAGCCCGGCGCCGTTGCCCAGCACCCCGACCGAGCCGTCGAGCTTGACGTACTGGATCCCCTTGGCCTTCGCCTCCGCCTCCAGTGGATCGTCGGCGTCGAGCCCGTCGATCTGCCACTCGGTGTAGTCGTCGTGCCGGAAGGCGGCGTTGGCGTCGAGGCTGACCTTCGCATCCAGAGCGAGCACGACGTCGTCCGGACGCCGGATCAGCGGGTTGATCTCGGCCAGGGTCGCGTCCTCCTGCCGGTAGGCCGCGAACAGGCGCACCAGCAGCTCCGTTGCCCCCTCGAGCACCTCGGCAGGCAGGTCGGCCTGCGTGACGATCTCACGGGCGGTGTCGGCGGGTAGCCCGTCAGCGGTCTCGGCCGGGGTCAGACTGCGCTTGACGACCGCCTCGGGGTTGGTCCGGTTGACCTCTTCGATGTCGACGCCGCCCTCGCGCGAGCAGATCACGAGGTGGCCCTTGTTGACCCGGTCGTGCATCACCGACAGGTAGTACTCCTCGGCGATGTCGGACGCCGGCTCCACGTACACCACCTGGACGACGTGGCCCTTGATGTCCAGACCGAGGATCGACTCGCCGTGCTGGCGGGCCTCCTCGACGGAGGTCGCCAGCTTCACCCCACCGGCCTTCCCACGCCCACCGGTCTTGACCTGGGCCTTGACGACGACGGCCTGGGCACCCTGGCCGAGATGCTCCTCGGCCGCCGCGACGATCTCGTCGACCGTGCGGCAGACGCTGCCGGCGGGGGGGACGGGCACGCCGTTGCGGCCGAACAGCTGCTTGCCCTGGAACTCGACCAGGTCCATCGGTGCTCCTCTACGTCATCGGGATGCGAGCGGCGCTGGCTGCCGGGAAGTGCTCGCCATGGTGGTGCGACGCGCGCCGGGCGATCCTCCGGGAGCGTCGACAGCGTCTCGGTCAGACGCGCTCGGGGACGTTGGCGGCGACCCACTCGGTGATCTCGCTCATGGGGGCACCGGGGGTGAAGATCGCGGCCACGCCCTGTTCCTTCAGCGTCGACACATCGGCGTCGGGGATGATGCCGCCACCGAACACGATCACGTCGTCGGCGCCCTGCTCGCGCAGCAGCGCCAGCACGCGAGGGAACAGCGTCAGGTGTGCGCCCGAGTGGATCGACATCCCGATCGCCTGGGCGTCCTCCTGCAGCGCAGCGGCCACGATCTGTTCCGGGGTCTGGTGCAGGCCCGTGTAGATGACCTCCATGCCGGCATCACGCAGCGCGCGGGCGACGACCTTCGCGCCGCGGTCGTGCCCGTCGAGACCCGGTTTGGCTACCACCACGCGGATCGACACGGTCTGACCTCCCTGTCGGTGTGGTCTGGGGGAGGCTAGTCGCCGCCGCGACACGACCACGAAGTCCGCGACGCACCGGGCGGTGAGGCAGGGGCGGCAACCGGTACCGTGGCGGGCTGTGGACGATGACCGCGCCCCCGCAGACGAGCTCGAGTTCGGCCCCTCCGGCTACCTCCCGGAACGGGCGTCGAAGCGCGCTCGCAAGATCGTGCTCCGGGCACCGCTCGGGGCCCAGTGGATGGTCGCCGCCCTGGTCGCCGGCGTGGTCGTGGTGATCGCCGGGGTCGTGTTCCTCCAGCAGCGTGCCGATGCGCCCGGCGATCCGTGGGTCCCCACCATCGAGGTGGCGGCGATCGGACGTGCCACGGCGACCGAGGACGGTGCCGTCCTGCTGGTGACGGGTGCAGGGCGGGTCCGCGCCTTCGTCGACGCGGGCGAGTTGGCCTACTGCGAGCCGACGAACCGGCTCGAGTCGGCGGACGGTGGCGTGTGGACGCTGACCGGGCGCGGCCTCGGCGGCGCGGCCTCGCTGGAGGAGCATCCGACCCTGATCCACGACGGGGTCGTCTACCTCGACCCGACCCGAGTGCTGCCCGGCCCGGAGGCCTCCCCCGAGGCGGCGACGCCCGGGTGCCGCTGAGCCGAGGCGCAGCCGAACACGTGGGTCGTCAGCTGTCGCCGACCGACCCCGTGGTCGCCAACCGGTCGAGTCGGGCCAGCGTGGCCTCCATCCCCCTGAGGTTGCGTTTGGGGAACCCGGCCAGCTCCAGCGGCAGCTTCGCCCGCGCGGTGGACCAGTCGAAGGTCTCGGTCACCTCGGTGCCGCCCTCGACGTCCCGGAACTCGTACCGCCAACGGTGGCCGCTCATGTGCCGCCACGCGATCCGCTGCCCCTCCTCGAACTCCACGACGGTGTTGGTGATGCGGTAGCTGGCGCCTGCCTTCATGTCCATGCCGAAGCTCGCCCCGGATGACAGCCGTTCGGGCAGCCCGTCCCTGGCACCCGTCACGGTGCCGGACCCGTCGATCACCGGATGCATCCTCGGGTCGGCAACGAGATCGAACAGTGCCTGCCGATCGGCGGCGATGACGCGGCTGGTCGAGACCTTGCGTTGCTTGGGCATGATGTGCTCCTCGTTGGAGACGAGCTTCGAGACAGCGGACCGCTGCGGTTGCCCGGTGTGGGCCTCCCGCTGCCACCAAGCGCAACGTGCATTCCGAGAGCGGCCTCCGTCACCGCTTGACCAGCGGGGCGTAGGCGAGCATCAGGTGCTTGCGCCCCTCGTCGACGAAGTCGACCGTGGCCTCAGAACGCTCACCCTCGCCGGACAACGCCATGATCCTCCCCTCGCCGAACTTGGGGTGGAGGACGTCGTCGCCGACGTGGAACTCGGCGCCGCCGATCTCGAGCACCTCGCGGTTGCGCGCCCGGCGAGCCGGGGAGCCCAGCGCCCCCGAGCCCCGCTCCTCCACCAGCGCGCCAGGGAGCTGGTCCAGGAAGCGGGACGGCGGGTTCATGTTCGTGCCACCCCACAGGCTGCGCTGCTCGGCGTGGCTGAGGTGCAGGCGGTCCTGGGCGCGGGTCATGCCCACGTAGGCCAACCGCCGTTCCTCCTCGAGCTGTGCCGGCTCCGACAGCGAGCGCACGTGCGGGAAGATGCCGTCCTCCATGCCCACCAGGAACACGTGCGGGTACTCCAGCCCCTTGGCGGTGTGCAGCGTCATGAGCGTGACACGCCCCTCGTCCGGCGCGACCTGCTCGTCGTCACCCCCGCCGCCGGTGGTGGGCGTGGCGAGCTGGTCCTGGTCGCTGACCAACGTCACCGACTCCAGGAACGCCTCCAGGCCCGGGGGGCCCGAGGGCTGTCCGCCCCGCTCGGCGACCTCGCTCGCGACCGAGCGCAGCTCCTGCAGGTTCTCGATCCGTCCGACCGCTTCGATGGTGCGCTCGGCCTCCAGGTCGGCGAGGTAGCCCGTGCGATCCATGATCGCGGCGAGCAGGTCGGTGGTCGCCAGGTCGTGCTCCAGCGCCGTGCGCAGCCCGTCGAGCAACCCGACGAAGCTGGTCACGGCGCTGACCGCGCGGGCCCCGAGCCCCTGCACCACCTCGGCGTCCCGACACGCGGACAGGAAACTGACCCCCTCGCGACGGGCGTGCCAGTCCAGCGCCTCGATGGTGCGGTTGCCGATACCGCGGCGCGGGGTGTTCACGACCCGTCGCGCAGCGACGTCGTCGTCGGGGTTGACGAGCAGGCGGGCGTAGGCCAGGACGTCCTTGATCTCCTTGCGCTCGTAGAACCGCACGCCCCCGATCACGCGGTAGGGCAGGCCGACGCGGATGAAGACGTCCTCGAGCACACGCGACTGCGCGTTCGTGCGGTAGAAGACGGCGATGTCGTCGAAGCTCGCGCCCTCGGTGCGCAGCTTCTCGGCCTCCTCGGCGACGAACGCGGCTTCATCGTGCTCGTCGTCGGCGTGGTAGCGCACCACGGGCTGGCCGATGCCGCGGTCGGTCCACAACTCCGCCCGGCGCGCGACGGCGCCGACCGAGATGACCGCGTTGGCGGTATCGAGGATGGTCTGTGTCGAGCGGTAGTTGCGGTCCAGGACGATGACCTCAGCGTCGGGGTGATCGGACTCGAAGTCGAGGATGTTCTGGATGGTCGCGCCGCGGAAGCTGTAGACACCCTGCTGGGGGTCGCCGACCACCATGACGTTGCGGTGGGCGCCGGAGAGCAGTTCGACGAGGTGGTACTGGGCGCGGTTGGTGTCCTGGTACTCGTCGACCATGAGGTGGCTGAAGCGCCGCTGGTAGTGCTCGAGCACCCCGTCGAACAGCTGCAGGACCGTCACCGTCTTGACGATGAGATCGTCGAAATCCAGCGCGTTGGCCTTGAAGAGCCGGTCCTCGTAGGCCTCGTAGACCTCGGCGATCTGGATCTCCGGCCAGGCGGTGGCGCGGGCCTTGTAGGTCTCGAAATCGGTGAGCTCGTCCTTGGCGGCGGAGATCGCGGTCTGGATCGCGCGGGGGCTCAGCCGCTTGTCATCGACGTTCAGGTCCTTGGCCAACTGGGCGATCAGCCGCCCGGAGTCCTGCGCGTCGTAGATGGTGAAGGCGCTCTTGTAGCCCAGCCGCGGCAGCTCCTTGCGCAGGATCCGCACGCCGGTCTTGTGGAAGGTGGTGACCCACATCCGCTCCCCGAGGCGCTGCCCGAGCAGCCCGCCCACACGCTCGGCCATCTCCCCGGCGGCCTTGTTCGTGAAGGTGATGGCCAGCACCTCGAACGGGCTGACGCCGTGGTCGCGCACGAGGTGGGCGAGGCGGTGGGTGAGCACCCGCGTCTTCCCGGAACCGGCGCCCGCGACCACCAGGACCGGGCCATCGACCGCGGTGACCGCGGCGCGTTGGGCCTCGTTCAGCCCGACCAGCAGCGGGGAGTCGGTGTGTGCGTCGGTCACGGGAGGTCCTCGGGCGCGGGGGCGGCGGCACCGCGTGGCCGAGCGTACTCAGCACCTCCGACGGCCTCCGTCGTCCGGGTGCGGCTGGCGCGGCCGTTGCGACCCACACCACGCGAGGATCGCAACGCATCGACCACTTCGCGGGCCGATCGTTGCGATCCAGGGAGGTGGACTCAGCTGATGAAGCGGATCGTCAGCGGGTAGCGGTAGCCCTCACCGTTGGAGGCCTTCACCGCGCCGATGATCGGGAGCACGACCCAGGCCACCGCTGCCACCACGGCCAGGACGCCCAGCAGGACCAGTCCGATGCCCAGGGTCAGCACGCCGAGGATCAGTCCCGGGATCGCCAGCGCGACGGCGATCACCAGCACCATGAGCACGGTGAGCTGGAAGTTCAGCGACTCCTTGGCGTGATGGTCGGTGAAGGGGTGCTCGTCCCGCTTGAACAACCACACCAGGAGCGGTCCGACGAACCCGAAGACCGCCGCCGTGGCCAGGCCGATGATCAGACCACCGAGGTGAGCGGCGATCGCCCATCCCCGCAGCTCGGAGCTCAGACCCGAGGGGTGGGGCTGGGGCGGCGCCCATCCCGGCGCACCGGGGTTCGGAGGTGGCGGTGTCGCCCCACCGGCGGCGGCGCCAGCCGTGAGACCGGTCCCGGCTGCGGTCCGACCGGTCCCGGGCGAAGCGCCACCGGTGCCGGGCGCGGCGGTGGAGGAGGGTGGGCCGGCCCCCTCGGACGGATCCCCGGATGCCGGGGCGTCCGCGCGCGGGACCGGGGTCCCGCACAGCTGGCAGGTCGGGCTCATGGTGTCGACGATGGCACCGCAGGTCGGGCAGGTCATGATGGTCCTCCTCGTGGAGCACCGGGCGAGGGCCGCGTATCGGCCGCCTCGGGTGCGGGCTCGAGTCGATGGTGTCACCACCAGCTCGCTGTCACTATCGGGGACCCCCCGCAGGCGACCCTGAGACCTCCGGTAGGGGTCAGGGTCGCCGACCCCGAGCCCCAGTACCGGAAGGGGGGTCCGACCGCCAGCCCGACGGCGGCCGGCAGCCGCCCTCGGACGCGCCTCGGCCGACATCGGGTGCGATCGCCACCACCCCCTGACGCCAACCGCACCCAACCGGACCTCTCGAGCCCGCGGACCCGCTCCCCGTGCGTCCGCACACCGCGACCGTCGCAGCCGCGGCCGTCGCAGCCGCGGCCGTCGC
>JAWOCZ010000132.1:0-3464 GCA_046483565.1 Nitriliruptoraceae bacterium | reverse complement strand
TTTCCCGCCTGGAGCTTGCTGCCGAAACCGCCCCCGAGATAGTGGCCGATCACGCGGACCTTGCCGCCCCTTGGAGCCGAGTCGCTCCCGGGAGGATGCGAGAGGCCCAACGCCCAGTGCGTACGCAACGAGGTACACTCGCCAGCATGTCGAAGACCGTTCCCGCCCGGGAGTTCCGTACCCACCTCGCCGATCTCCTCGACGAGGTGGCCGACCGCCGCGAGCATGTCACGGTCACGCGACGCGGCCGTCCCGCCGCGGTCCTCGTCCCGGTCGACGAGTACGAAGCCCTGGAGGAGACCGCGGAGATCCTCTCTGACGAGGACACGCTCGTCTCTATCCGGCGGGGGCTCGATGACCTGGCCGCCGGTGAGACCACATCTCTCGATGAAGTCCGCGCCCAGCACGCTGCCCGCACTCGCGCGTAGTGGCACGCGTCTCCCTCACCCGTACCGCTCGAGAGGCGTTGGCAGCCCTCGACTTCCTGCTCGCCGACGCGGTCCTCGATGCGCTCGGCGAACTCGAGCGTGACCCGCATCTCGGACACCTGCTGCGTGGTCGCCTCACTGGCCTGCGGTCCTACCGCGTCGGGATCTACCGCATCATCTACGAACTACGCGATGACAAGACCGTGCGGGTCATCGCCATCCGACACCGCGGCAACGCCTACGACACCGATCCCCGCTGAAGCTCAGAATCCCGTGCCCAACGCCCGCTACAGCCACCCGCGCGAACTTCGGCGCGGCTGACGCCGATGCGGTCCATGGCCCGCAGGACCGTGGTCAACCGTAGTCGGGGCAGGCCCGATCATCGGTAGGTGCTCTCGAGCCAGTGGGCCCAGTGGCCGGGGTTGGGATGCGCGTGGGCCCAACGGTCCAGGCTTTCGGCGAGATGCGCTGCGAGCGCTTCGCTCGGCCACCAGTCCTTGCGCACGAGCAGCACCGTGCAAGAGGTTGCATGAACGAAATCCACGGCGTTCTCGGTGACCACAACCCACCCGTCTGTACCAGCGATCTCGATGAGCGTGTCGTCGGGCAAGCTGTGCGCACCAAGATCGGTCGGTGTGATCGCTTCGTGGGCGCGATCGGCCAGCAGGCCGCAGGTAGTCGGTGGCAGCATGGCGTCGATCAGGAACCTCATGCGCTGTCGAGCAGCCGATGCCTGGCCTGGTGCATCTGCTCAGCTTGCGATAGGGCCCTCAGGTTCGCGGCGATGCGGTCTTCGATCTCATCTGGGTGGTCAGCGGCGTAGCCGAGGGCGATGGTCACCTGGCGAGGGTGGATGCCGAGCTGATCGGCCACCGTGGCAACGCGGTCCCGTTCTGGGCCAGTGGTGGTCCGCAGCGCGTCGACGATCTCCCAGACATCGGGTCCGCCGGCCAGGGCTGCCCGGCGGCCGGACGGGCCGGACTTGAACATGATGCCGGAATGGGCGTCGGTGGCTAGGCCCTCGCGGGCGTAGCGTTCCACGAGTGCCGTCAACGTCGTGCCCTGTTGCTCGGCGGCGACGGTGAGCCGATCGCGAAGGTCCTCCGGTAGTCGCAGGCTGGTCGTCTTCCTCATGTGGGTCCCTTCGAGACCGACGCAACACGTCGCAATGCGACGAAGTGCATGATACGGAAGTCGGCGATCGACTTCAACGGCAGTCGGTCACCCACTGAGCCCACCCTCGTGCTATCGACGCACCGCTTGGCCCGTGAATCGGCCACACCACGATTCTTGACCCGCAGGACCGCACGGGGCATGCGTTTCAGTTGCCTCCGGCGAGGTAGTGGGCGATGGCGTAGGTGGCGTGGCGGTTCAGTGCATGTCGGGAGCGGTCGTAGCGTCGGGTTGTCTTCGGATCGGCATGACGTGCGAAGTCCTGCATGTCGCGCAGCGACACACCCGCGTCGAGCCCGATGGTGATCGCCGAGTGCCGGAGCCCGTGCGGGGTGAGGTGCACAGGGATGCCGGCGTCCCGGGCGAGGGCGGCAACCAGGTACTGCACGTTGTAGGCCGTCATCCGGCGTCCCGCCTGGTTGACCAGCAGTGGACCTCGGTCCCGGCCGTCGATGGCGAGGGCGACGGCCTGCATAGTGGGTGGCGCGAGCGCGACCACCGTGGGCCGGTCGCCCTTGGTCGTGGTCAGCTTCAGGGTGTGGTGCCACGAGTGGTTGCCGAGATCCTCGACGTTGCAGGCGATCAACTCGCCGCAGCGCAGCCCGTTGAGACCCAGCAGCATCGCAGCGGCCCACCACGCTCCACCGCGAACCTCGGCAGCGGCGAGCCAGTCGGTGAGCTGGTGGCGGGTCAGGCTCGCGGTGGACGACTCGGCCGGCCGGGACGGGCGGCGGATCAGCTCCACCGGGTTGCGGTCAGCGAGCCGCTCACGGACACACCAGCGGTAGAACGCGGAGATGGCCGAGACCCGCCCGACGATGGTGTTCGGGGCGTACCCGGCGGTCTTGAGCTCGGCGATGAAGGTCTCGAGCGCCGCGGCGTCCACACCCCCGACCGGCTCGAGGCGGTGTTCGTGGCACCAGTCGAGCCAGCGGGTCAGGATGAACCGGTAGTTGTCCCGGGTGCGTGGTGTCCAGTAGCCAGCGAGGAACCGTTCCAGCACCTCCCGGGAGGTCGCATACGTGGCGGTGGCGGTAGCGGTGGTGGTGTCCATGGCATCTCCGATCGACGGACATGCCATGACTTCGACCAACTCGCCATCAACCAGCAGCCCACCCCGGACATACGCCGCGAGGACCGTTATCCCGAGCTTGAGATAACGGCGGTTGTTGACCGGTTCATCGACGCGGTCCTACGGGCCAAGGACCGCATCGGCATCAGCCGCGTTGAAGTTCGCGCGGGTGGCTGTAACGGGCGTTACTGACCGCTTCGAGGCTCTGTCCGGGCGCTGCCTCGATGACGCATTTTCGCCACGCGGACCGGGTTCTCGTCATTCTGTTGCGGTCGCCTCATCCGTGACTCTCCCGAGTCGTACCGTGAGCGGGGCGATCTTCAGCCCCCGTTCTGCGAGTTGGTCAGCCCTCGGCTGCGCTGTCTCGGAGCAGCGCGCCGATCGCCTCACACGGTGTCCGTGGCACCGCCTGCGGGGGCAACCTTCAGCGCGGCTCAACTCCGGCCTCGTGCCGCGTCTTGGCTCACGGTGTCGAGCAGGCCAAACGCCCGGTCGAGTCGACGGACCAGTTGCTGGTACCGACCGTCCTGACGCACCCTCTCCCAGACGTCTTCGAAGAGGAAACGCACGGCCAGAGACGGCCAGTACGTGACGTCGAAGTCGGGCCGGTCGAAGTGCTCGCGATCGAAGGCGGCGAAGGCAGCGTCGACCTCCCCGAGCGCCGCGAGGACGAGGCCCTGATCGAACGGGTGGGCGTCTGCGACGTCGTCCGCGATCCGGCGGGCCGTCGCACGATCGCCAAGATCGATGGACGCGAGCGCGAGCACGGTTCGAGGCGCATCCCCGCTGAA
>JAWOCZ010000078.1:0-3966 GCA_046483565.1 Nitriliruptoraceae bacterium | reverse complement strand
CTCGACCACGAGGTGACCGCTCACGCGAGCTGAACCCCACGCGCAGAAGCCGTGACGCTGCGCGGGTGGTCGTCATGCGGGCACCGCCCATAACGCCAGGCGAGGTGCGCGCCGTTCGAGCGGTAGCGGACATCGTGCACATACGGCGGTTATTCACCGCTACTGAGCGCGGCCCTTCGGGCCAAGGACCGCACGACGCCAAGCGTGACGGCGAGACGTGCGGGGAGCACCAACGGGCGCGATGACTCGGTCGATGGACGGCGTCCTAGCCGCGAAGCGCGTGGCGCTGCGCGAGATCGCCCGCATGACGCACGAGGGTGTCGTCGATCTCGAGGAGATCCAACTGGTCGTAGAGGCCCCCGAGCGCGTCGATGGCTGTCGCAAGATCTTCCGACGCCAGCCGCCCCATGCGGGTTGCCTGCGCGAGCGCGGCACGCGCCTCGGCATAGATCAGCCGTACGTAGCTCACGTGCTCCGCCGCGTCCCAGATCCGCCCGGCCCGCGCCGTCCCGGGTTCCTCGATGGGCTGTCTAGGCTCAGTGCCACCGTCGCGGGTCGTGTCAGGTGTTCGACCTCGTAGAGGGGCTTCGGTGGGTGTGACGGGGACGCCGGAAGGTGCCCTGGCAGCCATGCTGGACGCGTTGCCGGAGCGCATCGCCCGCTACCGGCAGCACGATCTGCTGGTGCTGTACTGCAACGCGGCCAAGGCTGCGGACTACGGCATGGAGCCGGCAGACCTGATCGGCCGCGAGATCAGCATTGCGCTCGGCCCGGACACGACGGCCGAGCTCCGCGCCCATCTCGCGCAGCTCGGTCCGGAGCGGCCGCTCGTTCGGGAGACCACGCAGCTCATCCGGCCGGGCCAGGAACCCCGGTGGATCGAGTGGGTGGAGCAGTGGATCCCGGGCGATGGCGACGGAGAGGTGTTGTCGGTCGGGCGGGATGTCACCGACGAGCGCCGTCGCAGCCTCGCCCAGGCGGAGTCGGAGGAGCGTTTCCGGGTGGCGATGGCCGATGCGCCGATCGGGATGGCCATCGTCGGCCTCGACCAGCAGCTCCTTGAGGTCAACTCGGCCCTGTGCGAGCTCCTCGGCCGAACGGAGGAGGAGCTGCTCCAGCTGACGACCCTGGACGTGATGCACCCCGATGATGTCGACGCCGATCTCGCCGACAGCCACGGACCCGCGAGGACCGCTCCTCCTGGGGGTCTGCAGAGACGCTACGTCCGACCCGACGGATCGATCGTGTGGGGGCTGTTCAAGGCCTCGGTCGTCACGGCCGGTGATGGCAGCCCTCGCTACATCATCGCCCAGGTTGTGGACATCACCAGCCGGGTCGAGCAGGAGGATGTCCTGCGTCACCGCGCCGCAGACGAGCACCTGATCGCCAACCGGCTCCGTGAGCTCGACCGGGTGAAGAACACCTTCCTGACCGCGGTCTCCCACGAGCTGAGAACGCCGCTGACGGTCGTTCGGGGGATGGCGGCGACGCTGCGACGGCTCGGCCCCAGCATCGACCCGTCAACCCGCGACACGCTGCAGCTCGCCCTGGAACGTCAGGCCGACCAGCTCGGGGACCTGCTGGACGAGCTGTTCGACGTGGACCGGCTCGCGCGCGGGACCCTCAGCTCCCAGCGGCGTGAGATGGAGGTGGTCCAGGTGGTCAGACGCGTGATCGATGCCGGTGAGGTGCGAAGCCGGACCACCGTCGACGCGCCGGACGAGCTATGGACGGTGGCCGACGAGACCCAGATCGAGCGCATCGTCACCAACCTGCTGGAGAACACGGCCAAGTACGCGCCCGGCAGCCACGTCGAGGTGCGGCTGTCCCGCCACGGGGAGCAGGGCTTCCGCATCGAGGTCATCGACGACGGCCCGGGTATCCCACCGGCGGAGCGTGAGCGCGTGTTCGAGGCCTTCCACCGTGGGAACGCGGACGATCCACGTCCCGGGACCGGCATCGGACTCGCGCTCGTCGCGGAGTTCGCCCGGCTCCAAGGCGGCCACGCCTGGGCAGAACCCTCCGACCACGGGGCCCACCTCGTCGTCGAGATACCGGCACCCGCACCATGACCCGGCCCCGATGTTGGCCTGTGACCGCGACATCCGCACGACCGCGGCGGTGTGCAGCGCCGGGTCGCCCCGGCGGTCCCTGCCGTGCCACCGTGTAGATGCGCCCGTAGGAGCGACCCCTACGCCAGCTACTTCGTCGGGTGCGCATCGCAGTAGGGCGTTCCCGGGAAGTCTTCCAGCTCCTCGACCATCTCCGAGTGGAGAACGAAGGCGACGTATCCCGGTTCCGTTCGAGCGAGGACCGGCATGACCGTCCCGGGAGTTCCGGCTTCGGGAGGGAGTTCACCTTGCGCCCAGGCCGCGAACGCGTGACCGAACCTCGCACAGGAACCGTGTTTGGCTCCGGGTGCCGCCATCGCCGGTGCCGCCATCGCCAGTGCCAGCAGTACTCCCATGAGGAGGGCGGCGAGCCGAACACGCACGCTCGTCACGCCCGACAGCTTCATTCGCATCTCCGACTCCTCGTTCGTCGCGTTGCCCGGCTCGATCCTCACCGGGGGTGCGTGCGCTCTCGCACGAACCGGTGCGTATGCTGACCGTGGCCCCTCAACGCGATGTCAACGCACCGCGCGAGCACGAGGACCGATGGATGACGGACGCCGCCGCTCGAGCGATCATGGTCCGGCTGCTGGGTGGGGCCACGCTCGAGATCGACGGTGAGATCGTCGGCGGCCCTGCCGCACGACGACATCCCGTGGCCCTGCTGGCCATGGTCGCCACGGCACCCTCCGGATCGTTCAGCCGCGACAGCGCTATCTCCATACTGTGGCCCGATGCGGACGAGTCGACCGGCCGCAACCGCCTCACGTCGGTGATCTACGAGCTGCGCCAGGTCCTGGGTCGGCATGCCCTGGTCTCGACCGCCGGACGCCTGCACCTCGGCACGGACGGCGTCGCGTGCGATGTGCGGCGCTTCCGTGCGCTGCTCGACGTCGGCGACCTGTCCGCTGCGGTGTCGACCTACGCGGGGCCGTACCTGGACGGCTTCCACCTGCCGGGCAGCACCACCTTCGAGGACCACCTCGAGGTCGAACGGCATCGCCTGCACCGTGCGTGGTGGGAGGCGGTCGCGGAGGTGGCGTGGCGCGCGACCAAGGCCGGCTCCCACCGCGACGCCGCTAGCCACTGGCGTGCCTTGGCCGTTGCTGACCCCTACGACGCGAGGGTCGCTGTCAATCTGATGTCGGCGCTGGCCGCTGCCGGCGACCGTGCGGGCGCGCTGCGAGCAGGTCGCGATCATGTGAGGAGGATCCGCGACGACCTCGGCGTCGAGCCCGATGTGGAGTTGCGGGCTCAGTTGGACCGCCTGTCGTCGCCGACGCCGTCGATCGCGAGGCCGTCGCCCACACACCCGGTGGACACCACGGTGGCGGTGCTTCCGTTCCGATCTATCGGCGATGCGACGGACGGGTCGTTCGCGGAGGGGCTGCACGGCGGTGTCATCACCCGGCTGTCCCAGCTCGCCGGGCTGGCCACCGTCGCACGCACGTCGGTCGAGCACGTTCGTGATCCGGCGGTCCCAGCGTCGGAGATCGGTCGGAGGCTCGGCGCGGGCTGGCTCCTCGAGGGTGAGGTCCATCTCGGTGCGCAGACGTTCGGTGTCAACGTTCGGCTCATCCAGGCCCCTTCCGATCGACAGGTGTGGGGGCGTAGCTGGGAGGGTGAGTACTCCACCGATGACGTCTTCGGGGTCCAACTGGACATCGCAGGCCGGATCGTCGACAGCCTGCCGTTGGTGACCAGTCGGGGTGAGCAGCTGCTGCTCGGGCGGCACCCGACCGACGACCTCGAGGCCTACCGTCTGACTGCGCAGGGCCAGATGCACCTGCGGCGACGGACCGAGGAGGACATGGAGACGGCGGTGGACTGCTTCGAGCGTGCGCTCGATCACGAC
>JAWOCZ010000197.1:0-7361 GCA_046483565.1 Nitriliruptoraceae bacterium | reverse complement strand
CGCGAACGCCGTCCCGACCTCGAGGTGGAGGGCCCGATCCAGTACGACGCGGCGATCGACGCCGGGGTCGGTGCGGCCAAGCTGCCGGGCTCCAGCGTCGCCGGTCACGCGACGGTGTTCATCTTCCCCGACCTCAACACCGGCAACAACACCTACAAGGCGGTGCAGCGCTCCTCCGGTGCGGTCTCGATCGGTCCGGTCCTGCAGGGCCTCAACAAGCCGGTCAACGACCTCTCGCGCGGGTGCCTGGTCGACGACATCGTCAACACCGTCACGATCACGGCGGTCCAAGCTCAGAGCTAGCCCCGACCGCGGCGCGTCCGTTCCGCCCAGGAGTCCACCCGTGCAGGTCCTCGTCCTCAACTCCGGCAGTTCCTCGATCAAGTACCGGCTCTACGACGATGACGACGACGGCCTGGCGCTGCGCGCCCGTGGGCTGGTCGAACGCATCGGTGAGCCCAGGGGCCACGCCGAGCAGGTCGTGGTCGCCGAGGACGGCTCGAGCACCGAGGACACCGAGGACGCGCCCATCCCCGACCACGAGGCCGGCTTCCGCTGGATCGTGGCCCGGCTCGAGGGTGCCGGTCTGGCCGACGATCTCGGTGCGATCGGCCACCGGGTCGTCCACGGCGGCGCGGAGTTCACGGCACCGACGGTGATCGACGAGGCGGTCGTCGCCCGGATCGAGGCGCAGGTCCCCCTCGCGCCGCTGCACAACCCGGCCAACCTCACCGGCATCGAGGTGGCCCGTCAGCTACGGCCGGAGCTCACCAACGTCGCGGTGTTCGACACCGCCTTCCACGCGACCCTGCCGCCCGCGGCCTACCGCTACGCCGTCCCCACCCACCTCCTCGAGGAGCAGGGCATCCGTCGGTACGGCTTCCACGGCACCTCGCACGCCTACGTGGCCCGACGTGCGGCCGCCGCGCTCGGCCGTCCCGAGGCCGAGCTCAAGCTCGTCACCCTCCACCTCGGCAACGGGGCCTCGGCGACCGCCGTGGACGGGGGCCGCAGCGTGGAGACCTCCATGGGGCTCTCACCGCTGGAGGGACTGGTGATGGGGACCCGGTCCGGCGATCTGGACCCGGCCGTGATCTTCCACCTGATCCGCGAGGCGGGGCTGAGCCCCGAGGAGGTGGAACGGATCCTCAACCGCGAGAGCGGCCTGCTCGGGCTGTGCGGCGACAACGACCTGCGCACGATCGAGGAGCGCGCCGAGGGTGGCGACGAGGCCGCCCAGTTGGCGCTGGAGGTCTACGTGCACCGCATCCGCAAGTACCTCGGGGCCTACGCGGCGGTGCTCGGCAGGCTCGACGGTGTCGTGTTCACGGCCGGGGTCGGAGAGAACTCGGACACGCTGCGCGAGCGGATCTGCGCCGACCTCGATGTCCTCGGGGTGCGGCTCGATCCGGCGCGCAACGCGGGGCAGCGGGCCGCCAACGCCCCCGAAGGGGTCGTCGCGGTCCACGCCGAGGACAGCGAGGCCGCCGTGCTGGTCGTCGCCACCGACGAGGAACGCGAGATCGCGGAGCAGACGCTGACCGCGATCCGCGCCTGAGCCGGCGCCCACAACGGCCCGGGCCGCTGTCGGACCGTCTACCGCGTCCGGCGCAACGGTTGCCAGCCGCGGTAGGTCCAGCTGCGCCACAGCCACTCGACCGGTCCGAACCGGAAGCGACGCAGCCACAGCGGGCACAGCAGGAGCAGCAGGGCCCAGGTCGCCGCGACCACGGCCAGCGCGCTCGTGGCCGTCCAGGTGTCGTAGGTGCTCCACCCGACGAACACCACGGTGGTGATCAGGCTCTGCGACAGGTAGGCGGTCAGCGCCATCTGACCGACGGCTGCCAGCGGGCGCCAGGTCCCGAACCGCAGGGCCAGGAGAGCGAGCGTGGCGAGGTAGCCCACGGCCAGGAGCGGGGCGGCGACGAGCTGCGTGGGCACGGACGCCAGCTCGATCCAGGCCGGGGTGCCCTCGCCGGTGGTGCCGAGGGCGGTCCCCACCGGCCCGAGGACGCCGAGCACCAGGTTGGCCGGTAGACCCACGCCCAGGCCGAGCACGGCCACACGGCGCAGCAGCGGGCGGGAGCCGGCCGGATCGGTGGCCACGCCGGCCCGTGCGGTGGCGAAGCCGAGGAGGAACAGTGCCAACAGCCACGGGATCGACACCAGCTGGCCGGTCTGGATGACGAGCGCCTCGAAGGAGCGGGCGGTCAGCACCTCGCCGAGGCCGCCGTCGGTGTAGGCCGCGATCGTGGCCTGCCGTCGCTCGTCGAAGAAGCCCCCGACGGCACCGCCGACGGGGTCCTGGCCATCACCGGTCGCGAGGTCGCCGAAGGCGGTTGCCAGGACGGCCGCGCCGGTGGCGACGGCGGTCAGAGCCGCCACGAGGCCGCCCGACCACCACAGCGCCGTGCGGGTCCGCAGGTGCAGGAACGGCAGCAGCGCGAAGCCGGTGAGGGCGTAGACGAGCAGGATGTCCCCGGGGAACAACAGCACCATGTGCGCCAGGCCGAACGTGGCCAGGAGGGTGTAGCGCCGGGCCAGGAGACGGTGCGCGGACCAGCCGCGCCGCCACGCCTTCTCGGCCAACAGCGCCGCTCCCACGCCGAAGAGGATGGCGAAGCTCGAGACGAACTTGCCGGAGGCGAGCCAGCCCACCAGGAAACCCGTGACCCGGTCGGCGTCGTCGGCGGGGGCCGGCAGCGTGCCGGCGAGCACGTCGAACAGCGCGGGACCGCGCATCAGCTCGATGTTGACCAGCAGGATGCCGAGCAGGGCGAACCCGCGCAGCAGGTCGAGGATCGGCTCGCGGTCGCGCTGCTGGACGGGTAGGGGGGCCGGCGCGGCCGGTGACGGTGGCGGCGGCGGCGACGGCGGCGGCGGAGGAGGAGGCGGTGGCGTCGTCACCCCACGTGGTCGCCGTGTCCGAGGTCGCGCAGGGCGGTGCGGATCCGCTCGGCGGCCTCGTCGAGCGCGGCGGGATCGGGATCGGGGTCCGCCCGCGCGAAGTCCAGATCGGCGAGCTCACGGAGCGGGACCACGTGCACGTGGCAGTGTGGGACCTCGAAGCCGGCGATCGCGGTCCCGATCCGGGGCGGATCGAAGGCGGCCTGCAGGGCCTGACCGACGATCCGGGTCACCTCGCTGATCCGCTGCCAGGTCGCGGGGTCGAGGTCGATCCAGTGGTCGACCTCGTCACGGGGCACGACCAGCGTGTGACCGGGAGCGAGCGGTCCGATCGAGAGGAAGGCGACCACCTGCTCGTCACGCCATACGAACCGACCCGGCAGCTCACCGTCGATGATCCTCGTGAACACGCTGGCCATGCCCGGCTCCTGGTCGTCGGGGACGGTGCTGGGCCGTTGGAGCGGGTGACCGGGATCGAACCGGCACCTCCTGCTTGGAAGGCAGGGGCTCTACCATTGAGCTACACCCGCGAGCAGCCGGCAGCGTAGCGAGGACGTCGGCGGCTCCGGGATCGGTCCGGGGTGCGGTGTGGACGTCGCCGACCGGTAGCGTGGCTCGTCACCTCCCGGTGTGCCCCGGGAAGCACGGATCAGGAGCCAGGGATGACCACGATGAAGGACCGGCTGCGCGTCGGGCCGGAGTTCCGGCCCGAGGAGCACGACCGTTACCGCGACCTGGTGTTCGGCAACCTGGGCCGGCGCCTCAAGCGCTGGGAGCCGGAACAGGTCGAGCTCGAACTGTCGGTCAACGGGCGGGACACCAACTCCCAGCGCACGGTCCTGGCCTGCTGGATCGCCGGCGTGCCGAAGATCGTCGGGACCTCGACCCTGCCCGATCTCGAGAAGGCGGTCGTCGAGGTACGCAACGACGTGCGCCGCCAGGTCAACCGCTGGGTCACCCGCAAGGAGGCCGAACGCCGCCGTTGACGCCGGCGACGCCAGCAGCGGCCGCGTCGCCGGGGGGCGGCTCGTCGGATGGTCGGGGTGGCCGGATTCGAACCGGCGGCCCCCTGCTCCCAAAGCAGGTGCGCTAACCAAGCTGCGCCACACCCCGTGGGCGGGCGCAGCGTAGCGCCGGCCGTGGCCACCACGGTCCGCTGTGTCCCCGGCCGCTGTGCCCCCGGCCCCATCACGAGCGTCCCATCACGATCCTCGTGAGGTTTGAGCGCCCACCGCCCACCGGCCGGGGAGGCTGGATGGACACAGCGCCGCACAGGTGGAACCATCCGCGGTTCGGGCCCGTGTCGTCCGCGCCTCGGCGGCACCGATCGACGGTCCCGCGCTCGCGCGCGACCCGCCCTCTCTCGCCCCGAGTGGTGAGCAGTCCACCGAACCCTTCCCTGACGAGGAACCACCCATCGTGAAGACGTCCACCGAGACGATCGACCCGGTCCAGGTCAAGCTGACCGTCGAGGTCGAGCCCAAGCGGGTCAAGCAGGCCTTCGACCGTGCGGCCCGTGAGCTCGCCAAGCAGGTCGACCTGCCTGGCTTCCGGAAGGGCAAGGTCCCCCGCCGCCTGCTCGAGCAGCGGTTCGGGTCGGGCGTGATCGCCCAGACGGCGATGGAGGACGCGCTGAGCGGCTACTACGCCGAGGCGGTCCAGGCCGAGGACCTCCAGCCGATCGCCCAGCCCGAGGTCGACGTCGAGACCTTCGACGAGACCGAGGGGTGCGTCTTCACGGCCACCGTGCAGATCCGCCCCACCTTCGACCCGCCGGACCACACGGGTATCGGCGTCAGCTTCCCGGAGTGGGACGTCGATGACGGCGAGGTGGACCAGCAGCTGGAGACCATGCGGGAACGCTTCGCCGAGGTCGACGAGGTGGAGCGGTCTGCCACGCTCGGCGACCTCGTGACCATCGACCTCGAGGTCGAGGTGGGCGGTGTCGAGCTCGAGGACGCCACCGTGGAGGATGCGTTGTACGAGGTCGGCTCCGAGGGCGTGACCCCCAAGCTCGACGAGGAGGTCGTCGGCAAGGCTGCGGGCGACACCTTCACCTACGAGGACGAGCTCCCCGAGGAGTACCCGGACCACGGTGGCGAGTTGGCGACCTTCCACGTCACCGTCAAGGACGTCCGGGAGAAGACCCTGCCCGCGCTCGACGACGACTTCGCCACCTCCGCCTCGGAGTTCGAGACGATGGAGGAGCTGCGGGCTGACCTCGAGCGCTCGCTGACCCGTCGCAAGGTCGAGCAGGCCCAGCACGAGCTGCGGGGCCGCATCCTGGAGGCCTACCTCGCACGCGTCGACGTGCCGCTCCCGCCGGCGATGGTCGAGGAGGAGACGAACAACCGGCTCCACGAGGTCGAGCACCAGGCCGAACGGTTCGGGATGAGCGCGGAGCAGCTGCTCGAGGCCCAGGGGTTGAGCCCGGAGGAGCATGAGGAACAGACGGCGAGCCAGGCGACGGCGTCGGTCAAGGCGCAGCTGGTCCTCGACGCCCTGGCAACCAGGATCGAGCCGGACCTCGCACCCGCCGACATCGACCAGGAGATCGTGCGTCACGCCCAGGCCAACGGCGTCGCTCCGGACGAGATCGCGCGCATCGTCCAGGAGCAGGGTTCCCTGCCGGCGCTGATCGGCGACATCGTCCGCCGCAAGACGATCGATGCCATCGTCGCGGCCGCCGATATCGAGGGCGGCCCGAGCGACGAGGAACTGATCGAGCTCGGTCTGCTCGAGGACCCCGCTGCCGCTGCCGACGAGGCCGCAGCCGACGAGGCCGCAGCTGACGACGCCGCAGCCGACGACGACCATGCCCCCGGCCTGATCGTGCCCGGACAGGACCGGGACACCGATAGCGACGACGACGCCGCACCAGAGCTGATCGTCCCCGGGCGCGACTGAGCGGGGCGCGACTGAGCGGGATCAGCCCACGGGTTGGGGCTGCGGGGTCGCTGGATCGCTGTCGGGATCGAACGCGGCGGTCTCGAGCAGCAGCTCCGCGATCCCGTCGTCGAAGTCCTCGCTGGCAGCGGCGTAGTTGAACACCCCGAGGATGCCGTCCTCCCGTTCGGCCACCAGCAGCACGACGGAGGTGGTGGCGGGCTGTCCCTCGGGGGCGTTCTCGGAGGTGGGTAGATCCAGGTAACGGAGCTGGACCGCCTGGCTGGCGCCGGGGAGCTCGACGGGTTCATCGACCACCGGTTCCTGCTCGACGTTGTCGCGGTTCGCCGCGACGACCTCCTCGAAGGTGATCTCCTCCGGCAGCGTGGTGGGATCGACGGCCTCGGCGGCGATCTGCTCCTCACCCTCGGGTGCCAGGGCCAACGCCACACCGCTGGCGAAGGCCAGCTCGTCGAAGTTCCACCCCTCGGGCGCGGGTAGGACGACACCGTTGGCGGCGAAGACCCCGTCCACGATGTAGTCGTTGGGGTCCTCGAGGTCGGCGGTGGGATCCTCGCCGGTGTCGCCGGTGTCGCCGGTGTCATCGGTGTCGTCGGAGCCGGCGAGGTCGTCGGTGTCGTCGAGCTCCTCGAGCTCCGCGGTCGCCTCCGCATCGGCGCCGTCGTCGGTCGCCGAGTCGGGGTCTTCGGCGCACGCGCTCGACAGGAGCAACAGCGCCACGCCGGTGACCAGCGCACGGGCGGCGGCGCGACGGCGGTGGGTGGGGGACAGGCTGTGAGGCACCGGGACTCCTGGGCTCTGGTGAAGCGGCTCTGGTGAAGCGGCTCTGGTGAAGCGGCTCTGGTGAAGCGGGTACGCGACGGGCCGGCATCGGGCCCCGACCGCGTCGCCACCACGGTACGGGGTCCGCCGCGGGTGCCGGTCACCGAGCCGTTGCCGTGGACCCGGCCGCGGCAGCGAGCCTGAGCGGACCCCACGAAGACTCCGGGTGCGGGACCGGCGCGTCGGTACGCTGCTGCCCCCAGGACCGAACCGGTCCGATACCGACGCGAGGAGCCCCTGGTGGCGCGCACCGATCTGATCCCCGGCGGGTTCGGCCTGCCGTCGCCCGAGAACTACATCGTCCCGACGGTGATCGAGCAGACCAACCGTGGCGAACGTGCTTTCGACATCTACTCACGGTTGCTCCAGCAGCGGATCATCTTCCTGGGCACGCCCGTCAACGACGAGGTCGCCAACGTCGTGATGGCCCAGCTGCTCCACCTCGAGTCCGAGGATCCGGACAAGGACATCGCGCTCTACATCAACTCCCCGGGCGGGTCGATCACGGCCCTGTTCGCGATCTACGACACGATGGAGTTCATCGGCAACGACGTCTCGACGATCTGCATGGGCCAGGCGGCCTCGGCGGCGGCCGTGCTGCTGGCCGCCGGCACGCCCGGCAAGCGGTTCGCCCTGCCGCACTCGCGGATCCTGCTGCACCAGCCCTCGGGTGGTGCAGAGGGCCAGTCGGTCGACATCATGATGCGCCCCCGAGTCTGCTCGCG
>JAWOCZ010000164.1:0-8079 GCA_046483565.1 Nitriliruptoraceae bacterium | reverse complement strand
GCTTCGCCATCGACCCCGTCTTCCGGGAGATCGGGAGCTCCGGCCGGCCCGGCATCTACGACTGGGAAGCCGGCGGTGAGGTGTACGCCGACATCGCCGCAGCCGTCGAGGTGGAGGAGGGGGCCACGCCGCTCAGCGCCGACGAGATCCGCGCGATGGCCGTGGAGGCGGTCGCCGACGAGGCCCGCCGGATGCTCGACGACGGCGTGGTGGCCGACGCCCGCGACATCGACACCGCGATGATCCTCGGTGCCGGGTGGCCGCTCTTCAACGGCGGTATCTGCAGGTACCTGGACCAGACGGGGGTGTCCGAGCGGCTGTTCGGCCGGCCCTTCGTGACCGCGGAGGACGGCGCCCGACGCTGAACCGCGTCGGGCGACCTACCGTGGTCGCTGCGGTGGCGAGGTCGCCCGTAGGGGCGACACCGGCGTTGCGTCCCGGTCGTAGCGGCCGGTACGCCCGCGCTGCTCGGGTCTCCGCCGCGGGGGTGCGACATGGCCGGTCTCCCGAACGCGTCCTACTCGATCACGCTGCGGCTGTACCTCGACCCGGGTGACCCCGGAGCGATCGGTCGGGTCACCTCCGCCATCGGCCACGACGACGGCGCCGTGGTCGCGGTCGACGTCGTCGAGACGACCGGTGACCGGCAGGTCGTGGACGTCACGGCCAATGCCCGCGACGGCGACCACGCGGCGACGCTGAAGGCGGCGGTCGACGCGCTCGCTGGCGTGCACGTCCACCGGGTCAGCGACCGGACCTTCCTGCTGCACCTCAAGGGCAAGCTCGAGGTGACGCCGACGGTGCCACTGCGCACGCGTGACGACCTGTCGATGGCCTACACGCCCGGCGTCGCACGGGTCTGCCGCGCCATCGCCGACGACCCCGATGACGCCTGGCGTCTGACGATCAAGGGGAACACGGTCGCGATCGTCAGCGACGGGTCAGCCGTCCTCGGGCTCGGTGACATCGGCCCCGAGGCGGCCCTGCCGGTGATGGAGGGCAAGGCCGTGCTCTTCAAGCGCTTCGCCGGGATCGATGCCTGGCCGGTGTGCATCGACGCGACGACGGTCGACGACATCGTGCGGGTCGTCGAGGCGATCGCACCGACCTACGGCGGCATCAACCTCGAGGACATCTCCGCACCACGCTGCTTCGAAGTGGAGCGGCGCCTGAAGGCGTCGCTGGACATCCCCGTCTTCCACGACGACCAGCACGGCACCGCCATCGTCGTGCTCGCCGCGTTGCTGAACGCACTGCGGTTGGTGGACAAGCCCATCGGCGAGGTGACCGTGGCGATGTCGGGTGCCGGCGCTGCGGGCGTCGCCGTCGCGCAACTGCTGCTGCGCGAGGGGGTCAGCGACGTGATCGTCGCCGACAGCCGTGGGATCCTCGGTCCCGCTCGCGAGGGGCTCGAGGGCACCAAGGCCTGGCTCGCCGAACACGCCAACCACACCGGCCGCGACGGCACCCTGACGGACGCGCTGGCCGACGCCGACGTGTTCATCGGTGTCTCGGCTCCGGACCTCCTCGCACCCGAGGACCTGGCGGTCATGGCCGAGGACGCGATCGTGTTCCCCCTGGCCAACCCCGATCCGGAGGTCGACCCGACCGGGGCCGCGCGCTACGCGGCGGTCGTGGCCACGGGTCGCAGCGACTACCCGAACCAGATCAACAACGTGTTGGCGTTCCCCGGGGTGTTCCGCGGAGCGCTCGACGCCCGGGCACGCTTCATCACCGAGGACATGAAGGCGGCGGCCGCACGCGCGCTCGCCGGGGTGATCTCGCCCGAGGAACTCTCGCCCACCTACATCATCCCTGGCGCCTTCGACGAGCGGGTGGCACCCGCGGTCGCCGAAGCCGTCGAGGCGGTGGCCGCGGCGGATGCCGGTCGGTGACGGCGGGACGGCCAGCACTGGAACCGGGCCGCCCCCTCAGGGGCTCGGCCCGGGTGCGTGCGACCGCGCTCAGCGCTCCCCGAGCGGGACGTAGGCACGTTCGCCCTGACCGGTGTAGAGCTGCCGGGGGCGCACGATGGCCTGTTCCTCGTCGAGGAGGTTCTCCTGCCAGTGGGCGAGCCAGCCGGGGATCCGTCCCATGGCGAACAGGACCGGGAACATCTCGGTCGGGAAGCCCATGGCCTGGTAGATGATCCCGGAGTAGAAGTCGACGTTGGGGTAGAGCTTGCGCTCGATGAAGTACTCGTCCTCGAGTGCGATGCGCTCCAACTCCACGGCGATGTCGAGGAGGGGGTTCTTCCCCGTGACCTCGAAGACCTCGTGGGCCAGGCCCTGGACGACCTTGGCACGCGGGTCGTAGTTCTTGTAGACGCGGTGACCGAAGCCCATCAGCCGGAACTCGCCGTCCTTGGCGCTCTGGATCGCCTCCGGGACCTTGTCGACCGAGCCGATCCGGTTGAGCATCCTGAGGACGGCCTCGTTGGCGCCGCCGTGCTTGGGGCCGTACAGCGCTGCGGTGGCACCCGCCGCCGCGGAGTACGGATCGGCGTCGGAGGAGCTGATCCCCCGCATGGTCGTGGTCGAGCAGTTCTGCTCGTGGTCGGCATGCAGGATCAGGAGCACGTCCATGGCCCGCTCGAGGACCGGGTCGGGCTCGTACTTGAGCTCCGTGGTCTTCCACATCATGTTGAGGAAGTTGCCCGCGAAGGACAGGTCGTTGTCCGGGTAGGCGTAGCGCATCCCGATCGAGTGGCGGTACGCGAAGGCGGCCAGCGTCGGGAACTTCGCGATGAGCCGGATGATCTGCATGTGCCGGGCCTCGGACTCGTCCAGGTCCTTGGCCTCGGGGTAGAAGGTCGACAGCGCGCCGACCGTGGACACGAGCATGCCCATGGGGTGGGCGTCGTGGTGGAACCCGTCCATGAACTGCTTCAGGTTCTCGTGGATGAACGTGTGGTGGGTGATGTCGTAGATCCACTGGTCCAGCTGTGCCGTGTCGGGCAGCTCCCCGTTGATCAGGAGGTAGGCCACCTCGAGGAAGCTGGAGGACTCCACCAGCTGCTCGATCGGGTAGCCCCGGTAGCGCAGGATGCCGTTGTCGCCGTCGACCAGCGTGACGGCGCTGCGGACGCTCGCGGTGTTCTTGAAGGCCGGGTCGTAGCTCAGCAGGCCGAAGTCGTCGTCGTGGGTCTTGATCTTCCGCAGGTCCATGGCCTGGATCGACCCGTCGGTGACCGGCACCTCGTAGGTCCGACCGGTGCGGTTGTCGGTGATGGTGAGGGTGTCCTGGTTCTCGGTCATCGGGAGCCGCTCTCCTGTTCGCTCAGCCATCCGGACACGCTAGCGGGACCGGCCCGTGCGGTGCGCACGCAGCCGAGCACTGGGGGAACAGTGACAACGCCGCCGGCACCACGAAGGAGCCTGCGAGGCCCCCGGTGTGCGCTGTGCGGACCCGCCTTCGGTGTCACCTGGAACCAGCCGTTGGAGGGCGTTGGAGACCGGCGGCGTGCTCGTGGCACCGACGGTCAGGATCGAACCGGAGATAGAACTCGCGCAGGCCCGGGTCGCTCAGCGCTCGCGCCGGTTCGCGATGACGACCTTGAGGAGCAGCCGTTCGAGGACGGCTGCCTCCTCGTCGTCCAGCAGCGAGGCGAAGTGTTCGGCGACCCCCCGCAGGTGCGTCGGCGCTGTCTCCCGCAGGCGCTGGCGACCCGCGGTTGTGAGCCGGGCGAAGGTGCCACGTCGGTCGTCGGTGCAGCGCGCCCGCTCGACGAGCCCGGCGCGTTCCATGCGGTCGACCAGCCGCGTGACCCCGCTCTTGGAGAGCAGCACCGCGTCGGCCAGCTCCTGCATGCGCAGACGGCCGTCGGGGACCTCATGGAGCTGCACGAGCACGTCGTACCAGGCCAGCGGCAGGTCCTCGAGCTCCCGCAGCTCCCGGGCCAGGTTGTCGACCGTGAGCGCGTGGGCCTCGAGGAACGTGCGCCAGGCCGCGAGCTGGGCCGGTGGTACCTCGGCCAGCACGGGCAGGTTCGAGGACCGTGGGGTGGTCGCGGGGGAGGGCTCCATCCCCGCAGTCTAGCCGCGCCGGCAGGTCGTTGTTCCAGCAGCGTTTGCGCGTGCAACCGTCACCTCGGCGCCAGACGGTGGGGTGGCTGGCAGCTCGGGCACCGGTAGACGTAGCGGGCTTGCTCACCGAGACGCAGCACCTCGATCGGCGTCGCGCAGCGCCGACACGGCGCTCCTCCGCGCCCGTGCACCCACAGCGTCCCGGACGGGGCGTTCGGCACGGTGGTCCGCGCGCCGCCGTCGAGGTTGGCGCGCAGGAGGCGACCGGCGTCCTCGAGGAGCGCACGCGCGGTGGTCGCATCGACGCTGCGGAGCGGGGTCGCCGGATCCAGGCCGTGGAGGAACAGCACATCGCAGCGGTAGACGTTGCCGATGCCGCAGGCGACGCGCTGATCGAGCAGCGCCTCCCCGATCGTGGTGTCGGTCGCGGCCAGCCGGTCGAGCCGTCGCGCGGCCTCGTCGAGGTCGGCCTGCGGGTCACACAGGTCGGGTCCGAGCGCCCGGAGGCTCGGATGGCGTCTCAGGCCCCGCTCGTCCAGGACCTCGACGATCGGCGCCGAGAAGCACACCGCGACGGCGCCGCGGACGGCGAGCACGACGCGGGCGGCCCTGGCGGGCTTCCGCCACCGCTCGCCCGGCCCGTACCGGTGCCAGGAGCCCGTCATCCTGAGGTGGGTGTGGACCGTCAGGCCGTCGTCGCTGTGCAGCAGCAGGTGTTTGCCCCGGGCCTCGACCCCGGTGATCGTGGCACCGACGCTCGGGTGCGGTCGTGGCACCCGGGGGAGTTCGACCCGCGTCAGCACCCGACCGGCCAACGCCGGACGCAGTGTCATCGCGACACGGTGGATCGTGTCTCCCTCGGGCATGGGGCGAGCCTACTGAGGGGGTCGGTCGCCGACGCGCTGCGCCTCGCCCTTCCTCTACGACGAAGGGCCGCCCACCGGCGGCCCCTGTCAGCGTTGCGGTCCGGCTCAGAGGTCGTGGGGGCGCAGGGTCCCGCGGCCGTTCTCCTTCGCGCGTGCGGCCGCGTCGGCGAGGACCGCGGCGATCTTCTCGTTCAGCGCCTCGGGCAGGCTCGAGTCCATACGGAGCTCGAGACCCTTGACCGCTTCCTTCACCTTGCTCTGGACAACCAACGACTCGGCCATGCTGTGCCACTCCTGTGTTCGGTTACGCGAGGTGGTCCCTCGCGGACGGCGGACGTCGAGCCAACTCGACGGTGTCTCCGTCCAGCGTCACGGACCCGGAGTATCGGAGCCCGGCGGCTACGTCGGGAAGTACTCTATGGCGCTTCTCGCGTCCATTGCGAACACGAGGGGCCTTTTCCGGGCCGCCAGCGCACACGTGTGCCGCCCCGCGCACGGTCGGTGCTTGTTAGGGTCCGGGTCCGCGAGCAGCTCTCTTCCCCCCTCGTCGACCCCGTTGAGGCCCGCGATGCGCCGAGCCAGGACCGCCTCGTTGTGCGCGATCGGCATCGCGCTGCTGGTGCTGTCCACCTCGTGCGGGGTGCTGGAGCTCGGTGGCGGTGAGCACCGGGCGGTGGTCGTGGAGCCGGCCCAGAGCGACGAGGCCGAGCGGTGGTCGCTGATCGCCGAGCTGCTGGCCACCGAGATCTCCGGCACCTCGGTGATCGAGCTGTCCTTCGCCCCGGGCGAGGTGGCCTGCGAGGACGGCACCGCCATCGATCCGAGCGAGCTGGTGCTCGGCCGGGAGTTCCGCTTCGAGCAGCAGGGCAGCGTGCTGGCAGAGGATCGACCGCAGGTCGTCGGTGTCGACCTCGTGGTGGCCTGCGACTGACGGTGTCGTCATCAGCGAGCGATGGGTGGGATCGGCGGCCTACCCACGCCGGCCGCGGTAGGTGAAGCCCCGGTAGCCGGCGCTGAACCCCGACGCCGCCAACACCGGTGGCCAGGCGGTGGCCTCGTGGACCGGCGTCCCGTCGATGCGGACGATCTCCAGCTTGCGCCACCCCCCGCCGTCGACCAGCTCCTGCAACGCCTCGAGCCACACCGAGGGGTCCGACGGGTGGTCGAAGGTCACGAGGCTGCGGCCCCCCCGTTCCAGCAGTGCGGCGGGTGCGCCGTCGACGAGCACGACCTGGGCCCCGGCCGCCCTCGCGGGACGCCCGGCGCTCTCGGGCCAGGCCAACGCGGCGCCGTAGGGCTGCGCGGGATCGGTGGCCGCGAGCCGCACCACCAGCCCGTCCGGCTCGTGCTCCCGCCGGTGGTCGCGTAAGCGGTCCACCGCCCCCGGCAGCGCGAACTGCGCGGCACCGAGTCCGGTGACCAGGTAGCCCCGGCGGACGGCGCCGGCCTCCTCCGCCGCCTTCAGCACCGGGTAGAGCGCGCTGAACCCGCCCTGCACCGCCTCCGCGCGCATCGACTCCCGGGTGAGGATCCCGTGGCGTTCCAGCAGCTGCTGGGCCAGCGCGGTCCGTGTCGCGGTGGCGGAGGACCGGGCGGCCGGCAGCAGGGACCACCGCCCCTGCGCAGCCGGCGGTCCGAGCCGGCTCAGGCGTCCCGGACGCGGCCGGCCACCACGGCCACCCGCACCGGAACTGCTGCGGGCCCGGCGGGCGCGGAGACCACGCACCGGGGCGTAGGTGTCGTTGGTCACCTCGCCGGCCCAGACCAGGTCCCACAGGGCGTCCAGTACCAGCTCCTGGTCGGCGACGCCCGATGCGCTGAACAGCTCCGGCCAGAACGAGGCACCCCGGACGGCGAGGTGGTCGCGCAGTGCGGCGTGCACGTCGTCGTCCGGTGGTTCGCCGACGGGTGGCGGTGTCAGCCGCTCCAGCTGGTCGCGGAAGCACAGCGCGATGCGCCCGTCGGCGCGGCCGAGCGGCTCGACCCCGAGCCACACCACCTCGCCGGCCGCGATCAGCTGGTCCAGGTCGGCGCCGCGGTAGCCCTCCAGGCGGGCCGGCAGCACGTCGGCCTCCAGCACGCTGGCCGGGATCGGTGTGCCCTGGAGCTGGGAGATGGTCTCGAGCAGCGCCTCGAGCCCACGGCGGCGCGTCCGTGTCGCCGCCCGCACGTGCTGCCAGGCGGGCAGGAACCGGCCGAGCGCAGCGGCGTCCACCGGCTCGACCTCCGCGCGCAGCGCCGCCAGGGAGCGACGCTTGAGCCGGCGCAGCACCTCGCTGTCCACCCACTCCCGCCCCGAACCGTCCGGGCGGAACGCCCCCTCCACCACGCGGTCCTGCCGGACCAGCCACCTGAGCGTCGCCAGGACCCGGGCGAGGGGCAGTGCCAGCCGACGTGCGACCCCGTGCTCGTCGAAGGGGCCGTGCGTGCTGGCGTACCGGGCGACCAGGTCGGCGAGCGGATCGTCGACGGGGTCGGTGAACGCGGCGGGCAGACCCGGCGGCAGTGCCACCCCGATCGCGTCCCGCAGGCGGGAGGCGTCCTCGGCGGCGGCGATGCGGTCCTCGCCCGCCAGGCGCACCGCGATCGCCCGCCGCTCGGTCAGCAGCTGCTCGACCCAGTCGCCGGGGTCCTGGCGGGACCGCTCGGCGAGCTCGTCGGTCGTGAGCGGTCCGAGCTCGCGCAGGACATCGTGCAGCTCGTCGACGTCGCGGGCCCGGCGATCGGAGGCGGTGGCCGTGGCGGCGTCGGGACCCGTGCCGACGTCGGTCCGGCGCTCGGCGGCGCCACCGTCGTGCTCCGAGGCCGGTGCCAGCCGCTGGAGCTCGCGTTCGAGCGCCGCGAGGACCCCGGCGTCGAGCAGGTCACGCAGCTCGTCGCCGCCGAGGAGCTCACGGAGCAGGTCCCGGTCCAGCGCCAGCGCCTGGGCGCGCCGCTCGGCCAGCGGCGCGTCGTACTCGTACATGTACTGCCCGACCCACCCGAACAGCAGCGACTGCGCGAAGGGCGACGCCGAGGTGGTCTCCACCGGCACGAGCCGGACCCGCCGGGCGTGCAGGTCACGCAGCAGCGTCTCCAGGCCGGGAAGGTCGAAGACGTCCTGCAGGGCCTCGCGGGTGGCCTCGAGCAGCAGCGGGAAGCTCGGGTAGCGGCTGGCCACCTGCAGCAGGTCCGCGGCGCGCTGGCGC
>JAWOCZ010000014.1:0-18111 GCA_046483565.1 Nitriliruptoraceae bacterium | reverse complement strand
ACCACATGATGCTCGAGATCGTCATCGGGTTCACCCGGTTCTCACCGAGGAACCAGACGGCATCCCCTGGGGACATACGCCTGCCCATCACCACCCCTCCCACCGGCCGCGTCACCACGGTGTTGGCGTGGCCGAGCCCGGAACGACCCTGGCACCGCGCCGCGCTCCCCGGCAGACGGGCCGATCGATCCGCTGCAGCCTACGTGGTGCTGGGGGGATCGACGTCGTCTCGCCTACGCGTCGTCGCGGGTGTCGTCCTGGGTCTCGTCGCGGGTGTCGTCCTGGGTCTCGTCCTGGGTCTCGTCCTGCGCGGCGTCCTGCCCACCACGCAGCGCGCCGGGCCAACGGGGGTAGCGGTGCTCCCGGTCGGCCAGCCAGGCATCGAGCTCGCCACGCAGCAGGCCCAACTCCTCGGTGATGCCCTCGGCGGCCTCCTGCCCGAGGTTGCGGGACGTGAGCCGGGACCACACGGGTGGGAACAGACTGGACAGGCGGAACCCCTGCTTGGCCGCCGCCATGAAGGCCCGGCCGGCCGGGGAGTCCGGGAGGTCACTGGCCCGCTCGGGCAGCGGGAGGTCCACCCGCCACAGCCCGTCGGTCTCCTGCTCCCGGATCGCACCGAGGTCGTCGAAGACCTCCAGCATCGGCTGGTTGCTGGCCAGCACGTAGTTGCGGAACACCTCGATGCCCTGTCGACGAGCCCTCGCCGACAGGGCCCCGAGCAGCAGGGTGCCCGCGCCCTGCCCCTGGTACTCGTCGGCGACGGTGACGGCGGCCTCGGCGACGTGCCGCTCGAAGGCGTCGCGGATGTAGCGCGCGACACCGATCCCCGGTACGTCGGGACGCGTGAGGTCGAGCGCCACGATCGCCTCGTGCTCGACGTGGTCCACGCGTGTCAGGTAGTCGATCTGGCGGTCCGTCAGCTGCTCGACGTCCGCGTGGAAGCGCAGGTAGCGCGAGCTCGGGGAGAGACGCGCCAGACCCTCGACCAGTCGGTCCCGGTCCTCCGGACGGATCTGACGCAGCAGGACCGGGGTCCCGTCGCGCAACTCGGTCTCACGGCCCCACTCCTTCGGAGCGAGGGTGAGGGGATCGCGGTCCTGCTGCCCGCTCGGATCGTCGTCGACCAACGTCCCCTCCGTGGGTGGCGATCCGCTCAGGGTACTCGCCGATGCTCCCACAGCGTGGTCACAGCGGGCTCCTGTCTGCCGCTGGCTCGGTGCCGGCGGCGTCTGAGCTCGGCAGCGTCCACAGGCGCTGTTGCAGCCCGGAGGCACGCTGCACCGGTCGGTCGAGCGCGGCCCGGAGGACAGCGCTGGTGCCGACCAGCACCGCCCGCCGCCTCGCCCGGGTCACCGCGGTGTAGATCAGTTCACGTGTCAGCACCGGGGAGGGTTCCGGCGGCAGCACGACCACCACGTCCTCGAACTGCGATCCCTGGCTCTTGTGGATCGTCATGGCGAAGGTCGTCTCGCAGGCCGGCAGCCGCGCGGGGCTCAGGGTCCGGATGCCACCGTCGGTCGTCCAGAAGGCCGCTACGGGGGTTCCGGGTCGCCGCGCATCCTCGACGACGATGCCGACGTCCCCGTTGTAGAGCCGCAGGCCGTGATCGTTCTCGGTGATCAGGATCGGCCGCCCGAGGTACCAGCGCCGGCTCGGGTCGAACCCCTCGACCTCGGCGGCCAGACGCACCTCGATCCGCCGGTTCCACGCTGCCACCCCGTCGCCGCCACGCCGCCGCGCACACAGCACCCGCAGGCGCGCCAGGCCCTCAAGGACCCGTGTGGTCGCACCTTCCGCCAACGCGAGCCGGACCACCTCGGCGTAGCTGGAGACCGCGAGCTCGAGCGCCGTGTGGCCCGCGTCGGGCCGCTGCGCGGGGTCGAGCAGCTCGGCGACGGCCTCCGACTCGTCGGTCCCGCCGCCCCCTGGCACCGGGCGGACCGTCGACGGCTCCAGCAGTTCCAGCACCCGGTCGACATCGGTGTCGGCGGCCTGGATGGCGCCCGCCACCGCAGCCAGGCTGCTGCCGCTCGAGAAGCGCCGGAAGCGGTCGAGCCGCACGACGGCGTCCCAGATCCCGGGCTCCTCGGCGACCTCGTGGGCACCGATGAGCTGCCCTCCCATCGCTGCGTCGAGCCCGGCCGCCGTGCCCGGTGAGAGCCTGAGGGTCGGCCGGCTCCCGTCCGGCCCGCAGATGTCGCCGAAGGCGGCGCCGGCCTCCACGGAGGCGAGCTGGTCCCGGTCGCCGAGCAGGATCAGACGCGCATCGTCCCTGACCGCGTCCACGAGCTTGGCCATCAGCGGCAGGGAGACCATGGAGGCCTCGTCGACGATGACCACATCGTGTGGCAGCGGGTGGTGCGCGTCGTGGCGGAACCGGGTCCGTGAGCCGCGCGACACACCGAGCAGGCGATGGATCGTCGAGGCGGGCGTGCGCTCCATGGCGTCGCGGACACCCGGTGCCAGGTGCAGGGTCCCGAGCGCCTCGCGCAGCGACTCCTGCAGCCGGGCCGCCGCCTTGCCGGTCGGCGCCACCAGGGCGACCCTGAGCGGCCGCTCGTCCGCGGCGGCCAGCGCGGCCCGATGCAGCAGCGCGAGGACGCGTGCGACCGTGTAGGTCTTGCCGGTCCCCGGCCCACCGGCGATGACCGTCAAGCCCCGCGTCAGTCCGACCGCGGCCGCCAGACGTTGGCGATCGAGGCCGTCCACCGGGCCGAAGAGCTCGTCCAGCCACGTCATGAGCTCGGTGGCCGAGGGGGCCGTCGGGGCGCTCCACGTCGTCGCTCGGTGGTGCAGGGCGGTGGCCAGGTCCTCCTCGTACCGCCAGTAGCGGTCCAGGTAGAGGCGACCGCCGTCCAGGACCAGCGGGGTCGCACCGCGGCTCGAGGTGCGCACCAGCGGGCTGCCGAGCAGCGCGGCCTGCCAGGAGGACAGCGTCGGCCACGGCAGCTCGCCCACCTCCCCGGACACCTCCCCGGCCACCTCCCCGGCCACCTCCCCGGCCACCGCCGGGAGGTCGCCGCCGGCGTCGCCCGGCAGCCGGGGTTCGACGGCCACGAGCTCGGCCACCCGATCGAGATCCACGCACACGTGGCCGTAGCGCGGACCCCGCAGTGCCAGCGCAGCACCGAGCAGCACCGCCGGATCGTCGTCGCCCGCGATCCGCCCGAGTCGCTCGGCGAGTCGGGCGTCGGCAGCCGTGAGCACCCCGCCCGCCACGAAGGGGGTCAGGGGGCGGTCGACACTCCCGTTGTCGGTCATCGCCGGCCCCCGTCCACCATCGCGCTCAGCTGCTCGATCAGGCTCCCCGCGGGACGCAGCACGGCGATCCCGGTCCGGGCGTCGGGGAGACCGACCATGCCGCGCAGGAACAGGTAGCCCGCACCGACGAGGTGGGTGTCGTAGTCGTAGCCGGGGAGCCGCCACCGCAGGTAGCGGTGCGCGGCGACGAGGTAGAGCAGCCCCTGCAGCACGTAGTGGTGGCCGAGCATCGCCTCGTCGAGCTGCGCCGGCCGGTAGTCCGCCGGCACGGAGCGCTCCGTGCTGCGGTCGCCGAACCAGTTCGACTTGTAGTCGGCGACCAGGAACCGACCGTCCGGCAGCCGGGCGAGGAGATCGATGCTGCCGGTGAGGAACCCCCGAACCCCCGGTGCCAGGGACGGCTCGCGGAGCCGCCCGGCGTAGCTGGCGATGAGCGGATCGTCGCTGGTGGTCAGGAGGTCGGCGACCTCGTGCAGCGAGAACGCCGTGCCGTGCGGGTCGCGCCCACCGGCGATCGGCAGCTCGAAGCGGAGCTCGTCGAGGCGGTCCGTCTCGGCGAGGTCGATCAGACGCGCGCCGCCCCCGATCGCCCCGAGCGGGGTGGTCAGCGCCGAGGTGAGCCCCGTGCGGACCATCGGCCGTGAGCCCGGGTCGATGCCGTGACGCTGCTCCTGGGGGGCGATGACGGCATCGAGGTGCCCGGGCTGCTCCACGCGGCGGAAGTCGAGGTGCTCGAGCACGTCGTGGAGGAACGTCCCGGGCCCGGCGCCGCGCGGGAACCGGGCGAGCGGGACCTCGAGGTCGTGGTGGACCTCGTCGGCTCCTCCGCCCCCCATCGCCCCGGCCAGCGCGCTGCCGGCCAGCGTGGCGTCGAGCCCCTCCACCTCGGCGTCCACGTCGCGCCCGTCGTCGGCCAGCACCTGCGGGGCTGTCGCCGATGCCTCCGGGCCCGTGGGTGGTGCTCCGTGCGCGGCGGCGTCGCGCACCAGCGCCGAGAAGCTCGTGCGCCGCCAGGACCGGTCGAGGTGCCGGGTCGAGGTCCGGGCGGCCAGCGGAGCGCGGTCACGCTCCGGCGAGGTCCAGCTGGCCCCGGCGCCGACCGTGTGCACCACCTCGACGTCGATGCTGCCCCCGGCGCCTTCGGCGAGCTCCTCGACCTCGCGGACGAGCTGCTCGTCGTCGCTGCCCGCGACGTGGGCGGCGATCCGCTCCAGCCACGCCGCCGTCGCGGCACCGTCACCGCTTCCCCGGTCACCGTCCGGGTCCACCGCGTGGCCGTGCAGCAGGCTGGCCAGCGCGGACGTCGAGGCATCCGTGAAGCCGCCCCACCACACCACGCAACGGTGCTGCGCCCGGGTCAGGGCCACGTAGGCCAGGCGCAGCTGCTCGGTCCGTGCCTCCCAGCGCGCCAGGGCGATGCTGCGCTGCTTGGCGGGCGAGGCGGTGTCGACGTCGATGTCGAGCGTGATCGCGGCACCCGGATCGTCGACGCCGGGCTCGTGGTAGCGGGTCAGCCGCTCGTCGGTGCGGTCACGGCCGTCCCACAGGTCCGGACAGAGCACGACCGGGTACTGGAGGCCCTTGCTGCCGTGGATCGTGACGATGCGCACGGCCTCCGCGTCCTGCTCCAGCCGCAGCTCGGTGTCCGCGCTGGCCTGCTCACCGTCCGCGGCGGCCGCACGACGGGCCCGGAGCCACTCGAGCAGCGTGTGGCCGGCACCGTGGCTCGTGGCCTCCTCCTCGTGCAGCAGCTCGAGCAGGTGCCGGACGTTGGTGAGGCGACGGTCACCGTCGTCGGCGGCGAGCAGCCGTGCGGCCACGCCGTCCTCGACCAGGGCGCTCTGGACGGCTGCCAGGATCCCGCGCCGCTGCCACAGCTCCCCCCAGCGCGTCAGCGCGTCCACCCACGCCTCCCACCTGCCGACCGCCGATGGCCCCTCCCCCGCCTGCGGGGCGGACGTCCCCGCGGCAGCATCGTCGAGGGCGGCGAGCTGCGCCGCCAGCTCGCTCGCGCTCCGTCCGAACAACGGGGTCGCGGCGGCCGCGACGGCGTCCCGCTGCGAGCTCGGACGCAGCATCGCCGCGAGCAGGCGGGTCAACGCCTCGGCCTCGGCGGTCTCGTACACGCTGCCGCCACGCTGGATCACGGCCGGCACCCCGGCCTCGTGGAGGGCGCGCTGGACCGCCAGTGCCCGGCGGTTGGTGCGCACGAGCACCGCGAGATCCTCGGGCACCAGGCCCCGGCGGGCGCCACCGCCCGGTGCCTCGCTCGGATCGTCGGTGCCGGACGCCGTCCCGGACACCTCGGTCGTGGCGTCGATCGGGCCCTGCGGCTGCTCATCGGGCAGGGTCAGGCCGCCGGTGAGCAGCTCCACGGCGACCGCGGCGACGTCACCGGGCAGCGCACGGTCGGCCCAGCCCTTCTTCAGCAGACCCGGGCGGCCGCGCGGCGTGGTGACCTCGCCGGCAGCACGATCGATGATCCGCAGCTGCAACGCGGCGCGCCCGGCCGGATCGTGGAGCCGGTCGCCGTGGTGCGCCGTGATGTCGTGGTAGGGGATGTCGTCGGTCGCGAAGGCGTCCCGCTGGCCGAACAGGTGGTTGCAGGCCGCCACGTAGTCGTGGTCGCTGCGGTGGTTGGTGGCGAGCGTGGCCAGCTCCGGCCGGGTGTCCCGAGCGCGGACGTAGGTGTGCAGGTCCGCCCCCCGGAAGCCGTAGATGGCCTGCTTCGGGTCCCCGATGAGGATGAACGGTTCCTCCGCGTCGAACAGCGAGGAGAAGATGCGCCACTGCACCGGGTCGGTGTCCTGGAACTCGTCGATCAGCGCGACCCGGAAGCGCTGACGGATCGCGGCGTGGATCGCCACCCGGGTGCCGGGCGCCTGCAGCGCCGCCGCGAGACGGCGGAGCAGGTCGTCGAAGGTCACGACGGTGCGTTGCCGCTTGCGCGCCTCGAGCTCCTGCCAGAAGCGGCGGGCCGAGCGGTGCAGGAACCGGGTCGCGGGGGTGGTGACCTCGGCCACCAGCGCATCCGCAGCCGCGAGCAGGGGATCGTCGGGCAGGCGGGCGTCGTCGCGCAGGAACGGCGCCATGGACCGCTTCGACAGGTAGGCGTAGGGGTGCTCGGCCTGCGTGTGGAGCTTGCCCTGCTCGAGGGGGCCGGGCGGGTAGGGGTGGGGCACCCGCAACCAGTCCTCGATCGCTGCGGCCTGCGCGACCGCCCGCTTCTCGGTGTAGGTCCGCTGGCGCGTGGACGCGAACGCCCCGTCCGCGCAGAGCGCCGCGATCAGGGCCCGGGTGTGCTCCGCGCCCACGTCCTGCCACCGCGCCTGGAACGTGGCCAGGGCGTCCCGCCACGGCTGCCAGTCCGCACCGCTGCGCTCCGGCAGCTCCGGGCGGAGCTGGAGCGTCGGCAGCGCGGCGACCTCGCGGGCCAGGCGCGTGAGGCGGTCGCGTCCCACCGAGGCGGTGTCCTGCAGGTAACGGATCCAGGCGGGATCCGCCGACCGCAGCTCCAGGGCGAGGTGATCGTCGACGATCTCCTCCAGCAGGTCCGCGTCGTCCTCGAGCAGCACCGCGTCGAAGTCGACCCCGGCCTCCAACGCTGCGTGGTGGAGCATGGCCTGACAGAACCCGTGGATCGTGGAGATCGTGGCCTCGTCGAGCTGCCCCGTGGCCACCCGGAGACGTTCGGCCCGTGTCGCCAGCTCCGCCGCGGGGTCGGCGGCTGCGACCGCGTCGCCCACGATGCGATCCAGGACCGCATCGCGGCCGGTGGCCCGCCACGCCGCCGGGTCCCGCTGCGCCCGCTCCGTGGCCTCCAGGACCTCCGCCAGCCGGCGACGGACGCGGTCCCGCAGCTCCGCCGTCGCCGCACGGGTGAAGGTGACCAGCAGGAGCTCGGGGAGCTCGTCCACTCCTTCGTCGACGTACCGGACGGTCAGCGAGGTCAGGGTCCAGGTCTTGCCGGTCCCGGCACTGGCCTCCAGCGCCAGTGACGCCTCGGGCAGCGCGCCGTCGGCGGCGAAGGACGGCACCGCGCTCATCGCCGCACCTGCCCGGCGAGCAGCGGTCGCCAGACCAGTTCCGCGGTGGCACCGAGTGGGTGCCGGGCGTCGATGTCCCCGAGCTCGGTGTCGTGGCCGAAGGCCTGGACGATGTAGGCGTCGTCCCGCTCGCCCCCGAAGCGCCCGCTGCCGGCCCACGCCCGGCGGTGGGCCGTGGCGATCGCGGACGCGTGGTCGGCGCCGTCGGCCCGCGCGGTGGCGTACGCGTCCGCGGTCTCGGGCAGCAGTGCCAGTACCTCCTGGTGGCCGCGCCGGTAGAGCGACACGAGCTCACCGAGGTGGTCGCGTGCGAGCTGGGCGTGCTCGTCCGGTCCGTCAGCGGCGGCCCCGGGCGAGGTGTCCCCTCGCGCGGCGAGCCCGGGCAACGGGTCGAGACCGATCTCCCGGACACCGTCCGAGAGCTTGCGGTCGCCGCCGATCAGCACCGCCTGCGGCTCCAGTCGGGGGTCGGTGGCCAGCACGCTCAGGGTCCGCACCCACGCGGCCAGACGGTGCTTGGCCTTGGGAGGGGAGACCCCGACGTGCAGCACCGTACGGCCGACGAGCTCGACCGAGCCGACCAGGCGGGCGCCGCCCGGCGGTGCGCCGGTCACCGGGATGCCGAGCTCGATCGAGCGCGACCAGCGCTCACCCTCGATCGTTTCGGCCCTGGCCACCACCCGGTCGACGACCTCCTCGATCCCCTGGAGCGCGACCTCACCGAGCCCACCGACCGGTGCGGTCCCGCTCGCCATGGTCAGGGTGCGCCACCGCTCGGGGACGACGTCGGCCAGGCGCAGGGCGAGGAGCTCCTGACCGAGCTGCCACCGCTCCAGGCCGCCCAACTCGGTGGGGTCGCGATCGGGGAGCCGCCGGTCGTCCTCCCCCAGCCACAGTCCCAGCCGGTGTTGCAGCAGGAACCGGACCGGGTGCTCGAGGAAGCGGAGCAGCTCGTCCAGGTCGATCACCTCGGCGGCCCCGAGCTCGGTCGCCGGGGGCGGCAGGGGGGTCGCCAGGAAGCCCGCCGCCGGCCCGGTGGCGCCCGCGGCCGCGCGCGCCGCGGCGAGGTGGTGGAGATCGAAGGCACGCAGCACCGGCTCCTCGCCGGCAGCGCCATCGCGGAAGTAGCGGGGACTGTGCGGCTGCAGTGGTTGGGAGTGGACCGCCCCCACGGGACCGTCGAAGGAGGCGTCGAGCACGTCGAGCAGTTCGCTGATCGGCACGGCGGGCTGCAGTCGCTCGTTGGTGCGGGGGTCGTGACCGGAGTAGGTGATGACGAGGTGGTCGGTGGCCGAGAGCACGGCGTCCAGCAGGAGCTGGCGATCCTCCAGGCGCGGGTCCGGGTCGCCTGGACGGCTGGGAGCCTCGAGCAGATCGAAGCCGTGCTGGGCCCCCGCCCGTGGGAGCGCACCGTCGTCCATGCCGACCAGGCAGACGACGCGGTACGGCACGTTGCGTAGCGGCACGAAGCCGGTGACGGTGATGGCGCCGGTCCCGGTCGCCGCACGCCCCGCACCCGCCGTCAGCCGGTCGGTCAGGATGCCTCGGAGCTCCTCCAGGGACAGCGCCACCTGGTCGCCGGCCCCGCCCGCCGCGACGGCGTCAGCGACGAGATCGTCCAGCAGCCCCCGGACATGCGCGAGCTGGGCGGTCAGCTCCGCATCGCGGTACGGCCCGGGTCCGGGGTCGAAGAGCTCCGTGATGGCCCCCGCCAGGGTGTCCCGCCAGGCAGCGATCGGACGTGGCCGGCCCAGGCTGCGGATCGTGGCGAAGACCGCCTCGGTCGCCGCGGTGACACGGCCGAGCAGTTCGACACCGGCCCCCTCGACGTCGTCGTAGGGCAGGACCGCACCCACCAGCCGCGTCCCGTCGTCCGCCATGGCGGCGCCGAGCGTCCAGCGGTCGAGCGCGGCGGACCAGGTGTGGGCGTCGTCGGGCAGGTCGATCAGCTCCCGACGGTGTCCGGCGTCGATCCCCCAACTCACCCCCGCGTCGAGCAGCCACCGCTGCAGCTCCTCGAGGTCCGCCTCGGACAGCGAGAACCTCGCCCGGACCGGAGCCGTCGCCAGCAGGTCGAGCACCTGCGAGGCCGTCACCCGGGCCGTCGCGAGCTCCAGGACCGAGAGCAACGAGGCTGCCACGGCGTCGTCGTCGCGCACGGTGCGGTCCGCGACCACGACGGGCAGGTCAGGGGGACCGTCGCGGGTCCCCGCGCCATCCGACCGGCGTCGCGGGAAGGCCGCCGGCACGATCGGTGCGTAGGCCTCGACGTCCGGCGTCAGCACCACGATGTCGCGCGGCTCGAGGGTGGGATCGTCCTCCAGCAGACCGAGGAGGACCTCGCGCAGGACCTCGAGCTGCCGTAGCGGGCCATGGCAGGCGTGCACCTGGACCGAGTCGTCGGCATCGGACCACGGCAGGGCGGGCACCTGCCGACCCACACCCCGTCGGCGGTCGTGCCGGAGGTCGTCCTGCAGCACCTCCAGCGCCGTTGCGGGCGCACCCGCCCCGTCGGGCGCCGGTAGCCAGACCGCGCGCTCCAGGTGGGGCGCGAGCACCGTCTGTGCCTGGCGAGCCACCGCTCCGCTGGCGACCAGCAACGGGTTCGTGGGCCTGGGTGCCGCATCCGAGGCCCACGCGGGACACGGGGTGTGGGTGTAGAGGGTGACCGGCACGTTGTGTGACAGGGCGACCAGGAGCTCGAGGTGGCGGGGCGGGAGCGACAGCACCCCGAAGACCGTCACCGATCCTGGTAGGTCATCGGCCCGTGCCACCTCGCGTCGTTGCAGGCGCCGGATGCTCTCGGTCGTCCGCAGGTCGGGGCTCTCGGCCGCGAGGTCGGTGTTGAGCCGGCGCCACAGCAGCGGCTGCCAGGCCAGGCCGTCCGCCAGGGGCGCCCCGTTGCCGTCGACCTGCTCACCCCGGCGCCACGCCGCCACCATGTCGGGCCGGTACAGCGCGTAACGGTCGAACAGGTCGGCGATACGCCGGGCGAGGGGGAAGCGTCGACGCCGTGCCGGAGCCCCGCCATCGGTCAGGTGCACACGCAAGGGCTCGAAGGCCGGCGCCGTCGGCAGGTCGTCGAGCACCGCCAGCACCGGCCAGGCCAGGCGCTCCGGCGACCACGGATCGGCGCTTGCTCCTGCCCCATCGGGCGTGGGAGCCAGGTCGGGGGTGGGAGCCAGGTCGAGCGTGGCAGCGAGGACGCGTTCGATGAGCCCGCCGAGGAACGGGAAGGCGACGTTCGAGCAGACACCCGCCTCGGCCGGCGTGGCACCGAGCCGGGTACTGAGCCGCTGCGCCAACCAGCGTTCCACACCGCGGCTCGGCACCACCACCTCGACGCTGGCGAAGGGGTCCGGGGGCGGTGTGGCCACCAGCCGGTCGGCGAGGTGGTCCGCCATGGTCGCCATCGAGGCCGATCGGACGACGCGCAGACCGTGGTCCGGACCCGTCACGTGCCACCTGCCACGGCCACAACCCCCATCAGCGTCGCTTCGATGCGCATACGTTTCGATCCGCTCGATCCGCTCGATCCGCTCGATCCGCTGGATCCGCTGGATCCGCACGATCCGCATCCGTACGGACCGAGCGTAACGAGAGCATGCGACAGCACCCGGCAGCAGCGCCGGAGGCGGTCGACCGCGCGGTCAGGTCGCGGTGTCGCCGGCTCGCGTGGTGGCGACGAAGGCGGCATGCAGGCGGTCGTCCCCGGTCACCTCGGGGTGGAAGGCCGTGGCCCAGATCGTCCCCTGGCGCACGACCACCGGGTGCCCGTCCACCGCCGCCAGGACCTCCACCTCGCCCGAGCGGACCTCCTCGACCCTCGGTGCCCGGATGAAGGAGACGTCCACGGGTCCTCCGTCGATGCCCCTGATCACGAGCCGGGTGTCGAAGGAGTCGACCTGGCGTCCGTAGGCGTTCCGACGGGTCAGCACGTGCAGCCCCCCGACGAGTGGTTGCGGCTCCGGCTGGTCGAGGTCGTCGGACAGCAGGATCATGCCCGCGCAGGTCCCGAACACCGGCAGGCCGTCCCGGACCCGCGTCTGCAGGGGATCCATCAGGCCCAGACGGACCAACAGCTTGCCGATCGTGGTCGACTCGCCACCGGGCAGCACGAGGGCATCGACCGCCTCGAGCTGCGTCAGCGTCTTGACCTGCACCGCGTGCGCGCCGACACGGCGCAGGGCACGCAGATGCTCGAGCACGTCGCCCTGCAGGGAGAGGACGCCGACCAGCGGCGCACCCTCAGCGACCTCGGGGGTCGGCGGCGCGCCCGCCAGCCGCTCCCCCGGGATCCACCGCTCCGGGACGAACGCGCTGCTCACCAGCCGCGGTCGGCGTACTTCTGGTCGGCCGGCAGGCTGTCGATGTCGATGCCGACCATCGCCTCGCCGAGGCCGCGGGAGACCTTGCCGATCACGCCGGGGTCCTCGAAGTGGGTGGTGGCCTCCACGATGGCGCGGGCACGCTGCTCGGGGTTGCCGGCCTTGAAGATCCCGGAGCCGACGAACACCCCGTCCGCACCGAGCTGCATCATCATCGCGGCGTCCGCCGGGGTGGCGATCCCGCCGGCGGTGAACAGCACCACGGGCAGCCGGCCGGTCTCGGCACACTCGCGGACCAGCTCGACCGGGGCGCGGTGCTCCTTCGCGGCGGCGTACAGCTCGGCCTCGTCCATGGTCGCCAGACGGCGGATCTCCCCGGCGATCGAGCGCATGTGGCGGGTGGCCTCGACCACGTTGCCGGTGCCGGCCTCACCCTTGGAGCGGATCATCGCCGCACCCTCGCTGAGGCGGCGCAGGGCCTCGCCGAGGTTGGTGGCACCGCAGACGAAGGGGACGTCGAAGCGCCACTTGTCGATGTGGTGGGCCTCGTCCGCGGGGGTCAGCACCTCGGACTCATCGACGTAGTCGACACCGAGGGACTGCAGGACCTGTGCCTCGACGAAGTGGCCGATGCGGGCCTTGGCCATGACCGGGATCGAGACCGACGCGATGATCGAGTCGATCATGTCCGGATCCGACATGCGGGCCACGCCGCCATCCTTGCGGATGTCGGCGGGGACCCGCTCCAACGCCATCACCGCGACCGCCCCGGCCTCCTCGGCGATGCGGGCCTGCTTCTCGTCCACGACGTCCATGATGACGCCGCCCTTGAGCATGTCGGCCAGGCCGCGCTTGACACGGGTCGTGCCCGTGTGTGACTCGGCGGTGGAAGGCAGCGACTCAGAGGTGCTCATGGGGGCTCCGGGCGTACGGCGGGTAGGTCTCCCAGGGTACTGCGGCGTCGGCGTCACGCCGACCCTGGACGAGCCCGGTCAGTCCGAGATCGACGGCAGCGTGTCGGGCAGGTGCAGCCAGGTCCGCCCCGGCTTCAACGGGAAGGCCTGCCCGTCGCTGGTGAGCACCTCCAGCGGGGCGTCCGCCGACGGCTTGCGGTACCGGGCCTCGAACCGCTGCCCGTCGCGCAGCACCAGGGCGGCGGCCCCGTCGGTGACGACATCGGTCTCGGGACAGCGGTTGCCGTAGCAGCTGGGGGTACCGAGGTAGTGCCGGGTGTCGAGCACCACCACGTTCGCTGCTCCGACCCGGCCCTCGCCGGTGACGAAGAACGGCGACCCGTTCTGGAAACGCCGGTAGAGGCCCGCCTCCTCGTCGTACTCCCAGGTGGTCCGGTAGCCCGAGGACATCCTGATCTGGATCGCCGCTCCCGGATCGTCGCAAGCGCTGGCGTCGTCCGGGCAGGACAGCGCGCCCGCCGGGACCTCCTCGTCGAACACCCAACCGACGTCCCCGAGCGGGTCCGCACCCCGCTCACGTGCCCCCTGTCGGCCGGCGGGTGCGTCGACGTAGAGGTTGTGGGGAGCGCGCCGGGACTGGTCGCGGAAGAACCCGGGGCCCTTCTCGGTGATCACGACGGCCGGGGCGTCGCGCAGCATCGGTTGGACCTCGTCACGGGCACCGGAGTAGAAGAAGGCGGACCGGCCGTAGCCCGACATCAGCTGCACGTCCACCGGACGGGCGGAGCGGACCGGACCTGCAACCGGCGGCAGCGCGCTGTGGAACACGGCCAGGAACCGGGTGATACCGGCTTCGACGACCTCCTCGTACACCAGATCGGCGACGTCGAGCCCGGACTGGGGTCGAGCCTGCGGAGCGTTGTCGACCTTCACCAGCAGCGCAGGCAGGTCGAGGACCTCCTCGTCGACCTCGAGGCCGGTCAGCGGTGAGGGCGGGCCCGGCTCCGGCTCGGGTTCGGGCTCGGGCTCCGGCTCCGGCTCCGGCTCCGGCTCCGGTTCCGGCTCGGGTTCGGGTTCGGGGTCCTCCGCGGGTGCGGGCGGCGGGAGGACCAGGTCCTTGGTCTCGCTGCCACAGGCGGTGAGCGTGAGCAGCAGGGTGGTCGCCAGGACCAACCGGACCAGACACGAGGGACGGGACACAGCAAGCTCCGCAGACACGTGGACGGGATCGGTGGCAGGCCGTCGGCGAGCCTACGGCTTCCGGCGACAGGCGAGGGACAGGCACAGCGCGACCGGGCCCCCGTCACCCGTGGCTGCGCAACGCCTCCCCGTAGATCGCCCGCAGCCGGGTCGCCACCGCCGTCCAGTCGTGGGCCGAGGCGGTCTCCTCCCCGGCCGCGACGAGCGCCGCACGGCGCTGCGGCGCCCCCAGGAGCCGGGCGAGCGTCGCAGCCAACGCGGCGGGATCGCCGGGGGGCACGAGCAGCCCGTCCCGACCGTCGGTGACGACGCTGCGGTAGCCCGGGAGGTCGGAGGCCACGACCGCGGTGCGGGCGGCCATCGCCTCGAGGAGCACGATGCCGAAGGACTCCCCACCGAGAGCCGGCGCGACCGCCACGTCGGCCTCCGCCAACCGCCGTGCCAACGTCGAACTCGACACCCGCCCGGCGAGCCGGACCTGGTTGGCCGGGACCCCCGACAGCAACGCCGCGAGCTCGTGACGCTGGGGTCCGTCACCGATGACGGTCAGGATGGCATCGGGGTGGGTGGCCAGCAGCTGCCGGAAGGCCCGGGCGAGCACCAGCACCCCCTTGCGGGGCTCGAGCCGGCCCACGAACACCACCCGCGGCGGACCGGGCGGTCGCTCCTCACCCACGGCGTCCGCCGCCCGCCGAAAGGGAGCCACCTGCACCCCGTTCGGCACGATCCGCAGCGATGCGGGGTCGATCGAGAGCGCCGAGGCGTGGTAGTCGGCCGCCGCTCGGCTGACCGCCACGGCCACGGCGGTCCGGGCCAACAGCCCACGACCCAGCGGCCGGACCAGCCGGTACGCGCGGTCGTCGTCGGACCAGGCGTGGAAGGTGACCACCAACGGTGCCGGGCTGCCGAACGCCGCAGCCAGACCCACCATCGGCACGAGTGGCTCGTGCACGTGCACCACGTCCGGTCGCAGCTGCTCGAGCGCCCGCACCGTCCGCCGGGCGGCCAGCGGGCCGAGCGCCACCGGCGCCACCGAGCCGTTGAACGGCACCCCCCGAGCCTCACCGACGCCGATCTCCGCCACCTCGCCGTACCCGGTCACGACCCCGACGGGTCCGGCGCCGAGCACCACCACCTGCTCGCCTTCCGCGCGCAGCCGCGCGGCGAGCTGACGGACGTGCGACTGGACGCCGCCGGGGCTCGAGAGGTCGTACGGGCTGACGATCGCGATCCTCACGCCGGTGCGCCGTCCGAGCGATCATCGGCCCTGGCCAGCGCGCGCCAGTCCTCTCCCGCCCGCCAGGCGCGGACCACCGGGTGGTCCGGTTCACGGTCCGCGAGCCAGTTGCGGACGAACACGTGCCACTGCGTGGGGAACCTGCCGATCAGCCGCTCGAGCTCGTGCGCGACGGCCTGGGTGCCCTCCAGCACCTCGAGGTGGGCGACCTCGATCGGGGGGTGGACGACACCGTGGAACCCGTCCCCCGCCGTCAGGAACGCGCCGACGTGGACGGGGAGCCCGGTGCGTCGGGCCAACGCGGCCGGACCGGCAGGCAGGCGGCAGGGCTCACCGAAGAACTCGACGATCGGTCCCCGACGGCTCAGGTCACGGTCGGCCAGCAGGGTCGCCAGCGCGCCCTCGCGGTGCACCCGGCGCTCCAGTTCGCCGAGCAGGTCCCCTCCGCGCACCAGCGGGACGATGCCGATGCCGGCCTCCTCCCTGAGCCGCACGAAGCGCTCGAAGAGCGCCCGCGGCTCCACGACCTCGGCGACCGCGACCATCCCCCAGCGCCGCTGGGCGGTGAAGAGGGCACCGATGTCCCAGGACCCGAGGTGTCCCGTGGCGAGGATGCCACCGTGGCTCTGGTCGCGGACCGCGTCGAGGTAGCCGAGCCCCTCCCCCGTGGCCCCGGCGACGACGGCGGCGCCATCCATCCGATGCAGGCGGAACGCGTCGATCCAGTAGCGCGCGTAGGAGACGTAGGCCTCGCGCACCAGATGGGTGAGCTCCCGGGCCCCGGCATCGGGTGCGACCCGCGCGAGGTTGCGCCGCACCTGGGCCCGTTGGTCGCCGGGCGCCGCGAGGTACCACGCGCGTCCGAGTTGGCCGGGCAAGCGCCGAGCGAGAGGTGCCGGGGTGTGGGCGGCCGCCTCCCAGACCGCGAGGTAGCGGGCGTAGGCCGCACGCTGGCGCAGGCTCGACGGACCGGGGGGAGGCAGATCGTCGAGGAGGTGCGCACCGCTCACGAGGCGTACCCGGCGTCCTCGTCCCTGGTGGCGGTCTCCACGGGCGCGGCCAGCGGTGTCTCGCCCCCGTCGGCGTGCTCGACCAGACCGTCGACGGCCCCGTCGAAGTTGTGCTCACCGTAGAACCGTCGCGCCGCCTTCTTGAAGGCCCGGCTCCAGGCACGGTCGTGCAGGGCCAACAGCAGCAGTTCGTCGGGGACGTCGCGGTCGATCTGGCACCAGACGTGGTGGATGCGCTGGACCACGGTGACGGACCCGCCGACGGCCAGCAGCCACAGCACCGGCTCGAAGGCCCAGGGGTGGAACACCAGCGCCGCCATGATGAGCACGGCGCGTTCCCCCCGCTCCAGGACCCCGACCGAGCAGTCGAGGTCGATCGACTCCGCCTTGGCGCGCACGTAGCTCGTCAGGAACGCTGCGACCAGGGCGACGAGTGCCAGCAGCAGCAGCCGCTGTTGCGCGATAACCGCCCAGGCGATGCCGCCCAGGATCAGCCCGTCGGAGATCCGGTCGCTGACCGAGTCGTAGAACCCACCGAAGGGCGTCGAGCGCTCCGTGGCCCGCGCCACGGACCCGTCCAGCACGTCCATCATCCCGCCCAAGACCAGGACCAGCCCGGCGAGGCGGAAGTGCTCGAAGGCGACGAGTCCCGTAGCGGCCGCCGTCAGCACCAGGCCCAGGGTCGTGAGGGTGTTCGGGCTGATGCCCGTCCGGCCGAGCCCGCGTCCCATGGGAGCGGTCACGGCGTCGACGACGGCGGGGAAACGGGATCGGAGCGCCACGGCAACCTGCGGTCAGGGGATGGGTGCAGGCTAGCGAGAACGCCTGCGCCTCCCGGGGTGGCCGTGCGGCCACCTCAGCCGGCGGCCTCGAAGCCCGGCAGCAACTCGTCGTAGAGCTCCTCGAGCGCCTTGGGCAGCACCCGAGCCGCTCCGACCACGGAGATGAAGTTGGTGTCACCACCCCAACGGGGAACGGCGTGGAGGTGGAGGTGGTCGGTGATGCCCGCACCCGCGACGTGGCCGAGGTTCATCCCGAGGTTGATGCCCTGAGCGCCGATACGTGTCCTGAGCGCCGCCACCGCCACGCGCCCGAGGGCGAACACCTCCGAGGCCACGTCCGCATCCAGGTGCTCGAGGTCGGCACGGTGCTCGTAGGGGACCACCATGAGATGACCGGGGTTGTAGGGGTAGGCGTTGCAGATCACGTAGGCGTGCTGGCCCCGGTGCAGGATCAGCGAAGCCCGGTCGTGTTCGGGGCCCCGGGCCGGCAGGACGCAGAAGGGGCAGCCCTCCACCGGGTCCGCCCCCGCGATGTAGCCGAACCGCCAGGGCGCCCACAGCCGCTGCAGTCCCTCGATGCCGACACCCGGTTGGTCGCTGCGCGTGTCACGCGCCACCTCGCCGAGGTGCGGGAGGTCGCTCATGTCCGCGTGCGGTCGGTCGACCTTCCCGGTTCGGCGGTCACCGGCCGCATCAGCGTCGGGCTCCTCGCTCACGCTGGGGCCTTCCCGGGAAGCTGCGCCCGGATCTCTGCCACCACCTCGTCGACGAAGCCGGCCAGTGGGACGTCCTTGCGCTGGTCGCCGCGGTAGGGCCGGACCGCGACGGTCCGCGACTCGGCCTCGCTCGCCCCGACGATCAGGGTGTAGGGGATCTTGGAGGTCTGCGCCTCCCTGATCCGGTTCCCGAGCGTGCCACCGCCGACATCGAGTTGGACCCGCACCCCCACGGTCCGCAGGGCGTCGACGACCTCGGTGGCGTAGCTGTCGAACTCCGGCGCCACCGGTACGACGCGCACCTGCTCGGGAGCGAGCCAGGTCGGGAACGCCCCGTTGAAGGACTCGACCATCACGGCGAAGAACCGCTCGATGGAACCGAACAGCGCGCGGTGGACCATGAACGGACGGTGCTTGGCGCCATCGTCGCCGACGTAGGAGATGTCGAACCGCTCAGGCAGGTTGAAGTCGACCTGGATCGTCGTCAGCTGCCACTCGCGACCGATCGCATCGCGGGCATGGATGTCGATCTTGGGTCCGTAGAACGCGCCCTCGCCCGCGTCGATCTGGTAGTCGTAGCCGGAGCGCTCGGCGGCCGCGATCAGCGCCTCCTC
>JAWOCZ010000103.1:0-14606 GCA_046483565.1 Nitriliruptoraceae bacterium | reverse complement strand
GCGCCGAAGGCGCACTCGGCCGCTCACCGGTCGCCGTGCGCTGCTGAGCACGGTTCACAGCTGCTCGACGGGGTACAGGCGGTGCCGCGGCCCGTACCGCGGCGGCTGCTGCCCGGCCGTGCCCAGCAGGCGCACGACACGCCCCCGGTGCCCGGCGAAGGGGGCCAACAGCGCCAGCATCCGCTCGTCGGTCCCACGGGCTTCCCCCGCGAGGTTCCAGGCGATCAGATGCTTGGTGTTGTGATCGCCGACCTCGACGGCGTCAGGGTCGCCAGCGGCGACCCGTGCGAGGTGGGCGGCGGTCCACGGCCCGACACCCGGGACGGCCAGCCATCGGGCCAGGCGCTGTGCTGACGGCAGCGCCAGGGCGGCGTCGAGCTCGTCGACGTGCCGGCAGGCATCGACGATGCGACGGGCTCGTGCCCGCTCGATGCCGAGCTCGTGGAACACGGCGGCCGGGACCCGGCGCAGCGTGGCGGGATCCGGCGGGACCAGGAGCTCGAACGGGCCGGGCGCGGCGCACCCCAGGCGGCGCACGAGTCGGGTCCATGACCGGGCGGCCTCCAGCGAGGTGACGCGCTGGGCGATGATGGTGGGAACCAGGACGTCCACGACCGTGCCGGTACGGAGCATGCGCAGGCCCGGCTGACGGTGGTGCGCCCGCGCGACGGTGGGATGTGCGGCGGCTCGGAAGCCGGCCAGCTCGTCCTCGGCACCGAGCAGTCCGCCGACCCGGTCGACCAGCCAGCCTGCTCCCGGTCCGTGGCCGTGGATGAGGAACCCGCCGTCCGGCTGCCGAGCCGCGTCGATGGTCCCCGGCCCGTCGGGGGTGTGCGCCGCGCGGGCGAACCCGGAGGCGCGGATGCGGATCGTCGGATCGTGGCGCGCGGCGACCAGGGGTCGCAGCGTCGCCAGCAGTTCGACCGGCAGCGCGGTCGTCACGGTCACCTCGAGCCGCGTCGCACTCACCCGTCCTGGTCACGCTCCAGGTGCTGCAGCAGCGCCCGGAGCCCACCCTCCAGTTCGACCCGTTCGCGCGCTTGCAGCACCGACAGCAGCCGGTTGAGATGATCGGTGTAGTCGTCCATGACCTCGTCGACCACGGCGAGGCCCGACGGGCTCAGGGCCACCAGCACCTGGCGACGGTCGTGCTCGGCCCGTGAACGGTGCAGGTAGCCGAGTTCCTCCAGGCGATCGAGCCGGTGGGTCATGGCGGCCGAGGAGAGCAGCAGCCCCCGGTACAGCTGCGTCGGGGTGAGCGTGTGGGGCGGGCCGGCACGTCGAAGCGCCGCGAGCACGTTGGTCTCGCCGATGCTCAGACCGTGCGCCGCGACCACGGCCTCGGTCCTGCGGTCCAGGAAGCGTTGGAGGCGCACGACCCGTGCCGCGATCGCTAGGGCGCTGACGTCCAGTTCGGGCCGCTGCTGGGCCCACTGGGCGAGCAGATCGTCGACGTGGTCGCCCGCGTCGAGGTGGGCGGCATCCGGGTCGGTGTCCATGGCGCACGGAGGCTAGCCGGGCGCCCGCCGCCGGCCGTTCCCTTCGGCCCTCCAGCGGTGAGTTGCGGCCCGCCGGGGGGTTGCGGCCGGCTCGTCGTGCTCAGAACAGCTGCTCCTGCTCACCGGCGTGCGGCCCGGTGGGACGCAGCGCCGGCGGGGGAACGGACGCAGACCCCCCCGCCGCGACGGCTCCTGCCCGCCGACCCTCCGGCACGGCTCGGCTCTCGCCACCCGGGTCCGGGGCCGTCGGCTCCTCGTCGCCGGCCGGGTGTGGCGCCAGGGGCGGGGGTGGGGGAGCGGTCACCGCTCGCTCGAAGCGGCGGGCAGCGCCACCGAGCCCCAACGGTCCCAGCACCCCGAGCACCCGTGCGGGGTCGACGGTGGCGACGCCGAGGGCGTCGGCATCCACCTCGAGGTGGGGGACGGGTGCCATCAGCAGCAGGTTGCGCTCGACACGCTCGCGAGCCTCCCGCAGCGACGCCTCGATCCGGGGCGGGAGGTCGGGGAGCGCCTCGTACAGCGCCGCGACGCTGCCGTAGGTCCGCAGCAGCTTCGCGGCCGTCTTCGGGCCGATCCCGCGGGCACCGTCGAGGCCGTCCGAGGCATCCCCCCGGAGCGCGGCCAGCTCGACGTAGCGGTCCGGCCCCACCCCGTAGCTGGCGCGTACCCGGTCCACGTCCTCGACGCTGAGGTCGGCGAAGCGGGCGCGGGGCCGCAACAGCCGCACGCCCTCGGCGACCAGCGCGGTCAGGTCCCGGTCCGAGCTGAGGACGTCGCAGCGCCAGCCCCGCACGGTGCAGGCATCCACGGCGGCGGCCATCACGTCATCTGCCTCGGCCCCCTCGTGCTCGACGACCTCGAACCCGCAGTCCGCCAGGTCGCCCCGGAGGCGCTGCAGGGAGGCCGTCAGCGCGGGAGGTGTCGGGGGGCGGTTCGCCTTGTACTCCGGTGCCAGCAGCTTGCGCCGGTTCGTGACGTGGTCGAAACCGACCAGCACGGCGTCGTAGGGTCCGTGCACCCAGGTGGTGGCCAGCATCGACACGACCGCGCCCGTGACCAGCGGCCGTTGGTCACCGGCCTCCAACTCGGCCTGTGCGGACCGGTAGGCGCGGTGGCCGAGGGCGTTGCCGTCCACGGCGAGCACGCTGCGCCCCACTGCCCGCCCCGCCGTCATCGTCCACCCTCCGCCGACCGTCCGCGGACCGCCGACCGTAGCGGCTCGGTAGCCTCACCGGCCGGGTCACGACGGCACCGTCGTGACCGCGTGACCGACCCCGGACGAAGGACCAGCGAGGTGCGGATCAGACGGGCTCTGGTCACCGGCGCCTCGGCCGGTATCGGGGCATCCTTCGCCCGGCAGCTCTCCGCCCGTGGGGTGGAGGTCGTGCTCGTGGCACGGCGTGCGTCGCGACTGGAACAGGTGGCCGCCGACCTGCCGGGCGACACCGAGGTGCTGGTCGCCGACCTGGCCGACCCCGCCGGACGCGAGCGGGTGCGGGCACGGCTGGTCGACGCGCAGCAGCCGGTCGATCTGCTCGTCAACAACGCCGGGCTCGGGGTCTACGGGGCGCTGGCCAGCCAGGACGAGGAGCGCATCCGCGCGATGCTCGACGTCAACGTCACCGCGCTGGTCGAGCTGACCCGGGCCGCGCTCCCGGGCCTGTTGGCGCGGGAGGTCGGTGGGATCATCAACGTCGGCTCCACCGCCGGTTTCGTGCCGGGGCCCTACAGCGCCGTCTACGGCGCCACCAAGGCGTTCGTGCGCTCCTTCACCGAGGCGGTCTACGAGGAGGTGCAGGCCGGCCCGGTGCACGTGCTCCTGCTGGCGCCCGGCGTGACCGAGACCGAGTTCCAGGAGGTCGCCGGGGTCCCGGACGGCGCCTTCCCGTCCGCCCTGGTGGGCAGCGCGGACGAGGTGGTGGCCGCGGGCCTGGACGCCTTCACTGCCCGCCGCCCGGTGTGTGTCCCGGCTGCGGCCGACCGCGTCGTCGCCTACGGCGCCCAACTCGTCCCCAGCGCACTGACCCGGCGGCTGCGTGCCGGGGTCATGCGACGGTTCGTCGCATGAGCGCCGCCGACACGCCACCCGACGGGGTCGCACTGCGCTCGTTGCTGGCTGGCGGCATGCCCCTGCTGGTCGCCTCGGTGACGGCTCATGGGCGGGGACCCCAGCTGCACGCGGCGCTGGCGGACGCGGGCCTCGCCGCCCTGCCCGGGTTCATCGGGCACGAACTCCCCCGCGGGGCGAAGGTGGGGTTCCTGCTCGATCGCGACGAGCTGCGGCTGGTCGACGAGCGCGAGGAGTCGCTGTTGCGGGCGCCGCGCCCTGGGCTGGACGGCGACTGGGTCCAGGCCGCCAAGCGTCTGAAGGGCACGATGCTCGTCGTGCTCAGCGGCGGCCATCCCGATCCCGCCCTCGCGCCGCGCGCCCTGGCCGACCTCGTCGATGCCCGCGCCCGGGACGGACAGGTACTCGGGGCCATCATCGGCGTGGTCGAGGAACGCCCGAGCCTCCCGCTGCTCTTCTGAGGGGTGCCGGTGGTGCCGGGTCGTCACCGGCACCGCCACCGTTGGCCCTGATCACCACGGCCACGCCGAGCAGCACCAGCGGAGCGCCCACGGCGAACAGCGGAGCTGGCAGCTCGCCGAGGAGCAGCCACGCCAGCAGCCCCGCTCCCACGGGCTCGGCGAGGATCGCGATCGCGACCGTCGTGGCCGGCAATGTCGCCAGCAGCAGGTTGAACACGGTGTGTCCGAGCAGCTGCGGCCCGATGACGATGCCCGCGATCGCCAGCCACGTGGTGGTGCTGAAGCCGGTGAGGTCCGTGCCGGTCGCCAGACACAGCGGCAGCAGGAGCACCCCGGCCGCGCCGTAGACGATCGCTGCGTAGGTACTGGTGGCGGTGTCGCGGCGTGCCCGTCGGCCCGCCAGTAGGTAGGCGGAGCCGGCCAGGGCGGCCCCCAGCGCCATGATGTCGCCGATGAGCGCCTGCGTGCCCAGAGCGATGCTGGTGGCGTCCCCGAAGCCGATGAGCAGCGCACCGAGCACGGTGGCCGCCATCCCGGCCCAGGCCCGACGGGCCGTCCGCTCGCCCAGCAGCCACCAGCCACCCAGCGCGACGAACAGCGGCGACATCGTCGTCAGGGTCACCGTCGACGCGACGCTGGTCAGGGTGAGCGCGCCCTGGAACAGCACGAAGTGCAGGGCGAGCGCGACACCCGCAAGGCCCAGCTGCAGCTGACGGCGGCGGGTCAGCGGGGTGGTGGTCCGCCGTTGCGCGCGCCAGGCCGCCGGTGCCAGCGCGAGGGAACCGAGCGTGGTCCGCCAGAAGGCGATGGCGAGCGCCGGCGCCGCCCCCTCGCCGGCGGTGACGATGCCGGGGTCGGTGCCCATCGCGATCCGCGCGAGGATCGCCGCGGTGGAGACCGCAGCCATCCCGACCACGAGCCACGCCACGACCGCCGGTCGGGACATCGGCGACCGGGACGTGTCGGACGACATCGACGACCTCGGCACGCTGGGCGGGGGTGGGAACGGCGCGAACCTACCGCGTCGGGTACCCCTGCCCCCATGGACCCGTTGGATCTGCTGCGCCTCCTGCTCGAACCGGTCCGGCTGGCCGTGGTCGGCGACCTGGTGGCGTCCCCGCGTACCAGCGCCGAGCTGGCCACCCGGCACGACCTCCCTGCCGAGGAGGTCCTGCGGACGCTGGCGCCGCTGGTCCAGGAGGGCCTGGTCGCCGCCGAGAGCGGTGCGTACCACCTCGATGTCGCTGCCTGGCGAGACGTGGCGCGCGCGTTGCCGCGGAGCGCGCCCGCCAGCCCGCGGGTCGCCTTCGGGATGACCGCACGTGAGTCCGAGGTGCTGGGACGCTTCTTCCACGGCGACCGTCTCAGCGAGCTGCCCGCAGCGCGGCACAAGCGGTTGGTCGTGCTCGAACGGTTGGCGCTGGAGTTCGAGCCGGGCGTGCGTTACCACGAGGCGCAGGTCAACGCCCTGCTGCGCCGCTTCCACGACGACCATGCCACGCTACGGCGCGCCCTGGTCGACGAGGGCTACCTGGACCGGGCCGCCGGTGAGTACTGGCGCTCGGGCGGGCGGGTCGTCTGAGCGCCGCCGGTGCCGCACGGGCCGGGCGGGTCGTCCGAGCGGGATCAGCCGCCGAGGCGTTCGTAGCGCTCCAGCACGCGCGTGACGTACAGCTGCGTCTCGACGATGTCGGGGATACCGCCGGCGCCGCGGACCCGGCCCGGCCCGGCGTTGTAGGCCGCCAGCGCCAGGTCGACCCGGCCGAAGCCCTCGAGCTGGGTCCGCAGGTAACGGGCGCCACCGTCGAGGTTCTGCAGCGGGTCACGCGGATCGACCCCGAGCCCCCGGGCGGTCCCCGGCATCAGCTGCGCCAGCCCGAGCGCGCCGGCGTGGGAGACCGCACCGGGTAAGAACCCCGACTCGGACCAGACCAGGGCGGCGAACAGCCGGCCGTCCAGCCCGTACCGGGCGGCGGTCGCCTCGATCGCCGCCGCCCACCGCGGTCCCTGGCCCGGGAGAGCGTCGGCCCACGCCGGCGGCGGACCGAAGGGGTCGAGATCGACCTGGACGGGGACGAAGACCCGCTGGGCCGACAGCTCCAGGCGGGCGACCGTGGCCTCGAGCTCGGCGACGAGCACCTCCCGGGCCTCGACGTCGGTCTGTAGGCCGGCGAGCACGGTGCCGCGCCGATCGCGGTCGGTGGCGATCCGGGTGGCCGTCTCCTCGGTCGTGGCGGTCAGCGCGGCGACCCGGTCCGCTTCGTCGGCGGCCACCCGCTCGGCGTGGAGGGCCTCGACGCGGGCGCGGTCCGCGGCCGAGCGCAGCGTCGCCAGCTCACGGGTCTTGAGCGCATCGGCATCGATCGAGCGCCGCTCCGCGGCCGCCAGGCGCGAGACGGTCTCGAGGGTCAGAGTCATCTCGTGCCAGTCGCGTGAGCCCACCACGCCCCGGACGAGCACGTCTCCGGTCACCCCACCGCCGTGTTTGTAGGCGTGGACGACCCGGTCGGCCAGTCGGCCCCGTCCCGTCGACCACGCCGTGAGCGCCTCCTCCAGCGCTTCGTCCCGGGCGACCACCGCCTCGCGGGTGGCGGTCACCTGCGCCAACGCCGCGGCGTGGTCCGAGCGTGCCCGCGCCAGCTCCGCCTCCAGCTCGGCCAGCCGCGTGGTCGTGGCATCGAGCGAGGCGTCGAGGGACGCGACCTCGTCCGCCACCGCGCGGACCTCGCGCTGGAGCTGCTCGAGGGAGCGCTCGGCCTCCTCGAGCTGGGCCTGGCTGCGCCCGAGCGCGTCGGTGGGGGTGGTCGCCGCCGACGCCGGGACGGCGCCGAGCAGCACGGCGGCGGCCACCAGCCCCGTGAGGCGGTGGCCGAGGCCGGCGGCGCGTGCCATCAGCGAGCGGCTCCTGATCCATCGGGCCGGCCCGGCCCGTCCACCGCATCATCGGCAGCTTCGGGGCGGGACTGCACCCTCGTTGTGCGACGGAGGTCAGCGGTCTGTGCGATGAAGGTCAGCGGTCCCCGGACAGGGCACGCAGCCGCTGGGCGTGCGCCGGGTGCCGCAGCTTCGCCAGCACGTTCTTCTCGATCTGGCGGATCCGCTCCCGCGTCACCCCGTAGCGCTCGCCGATCTCCTCGAGGGTCGCCGGGTCGTCGCCGTTGAGGCCGTAGCGCAACTCGAGGACCCCCCGCTCGCGTTCGTGGAGCTCCTCGAGGGTGGCCAGCAGCTCCAGGCGTGCCAGCTCGGTCGTCGCGCACAGCTCCGGGTCCGGCGCCTCGTCGTCCCGGACCAGCTCACCGAGGGTCGTGTCGCCGTCCTCGCCGACCGTGCGGTCCAGGGAGGTGATCTCACGGCCAGCCAGTCGGAGCTCCAGGAGCCGCTCGGTGCTGATCCCGAGCGTCTCCGCCACCTCGGTGTCGGTCGGATCGCGGCCGAGCACCTGCAACAGCTCGAACTCGGCGCGGCGGACCTTGGCCACCAGCTCGTGGACGTGCACGGGCAGCCGGACCGAGCGCGCCTTGTTGGCGGTACCGCGGGTCAGCGCCTGCCGGATCCACCAGGTGGCGTAGGTGGAGAACTTGTAGCCCTTGGTGTGGTCGAACTTCTCGACCCCGCGCATGAGGCCGAGGTTGCCCTCCTGGACGAGCTCGAGCAGCGACAGGCCACGGCCGAGGTAGCGGCGTGCGATCGAGACGACCAGCCGGAGGTTGGCCGTGACGAGCCGCTCCTGCGCGCGATCACCCTCCACGACGATCCGCTCCAGGGTGTGGCGTCGCCTGGCGGTGCTCACCCGCTGCTTGTCGACGCCCATCGCCCGGGCGGCGACCCCGGCGTGGTACCGCTTGGCGAGGTCGACCTCCTCCTCGGCCGTCAACAGCTCCACGCGACCGATGGCGTTCAGGTACTGCCGTACCCCGTCGGTGGTGGACCCGGCGTTGGCCGTCTCCGGTGGGGCGATGGCCTCGTCGGTCAGATCGTCCACCACCTCGATGCCGCGATCGCGTGCCGCGGTGGCGACGTCGTCGGGCCAACCCTCCGCGTCCTGGATCGGGTCGTGGAGGTCGTGGATCTCCGAGAGCAGCACGTAGCCGCGCTCGCTCCCACGCGTGAGCAGTTCGCCCAGGCCGGCTCGCTCCCGGACGTCTCCCTGCAACGTGTCCTTGGGCACCCGCCCCTCCCGCTCAGGTCGGTACGGACCGGAGGCGTCGAGGTGTTCGACGCCCGTGCTCCGCCGGCTGGTGAACGTACCCTGCGGCCGACAGGTGCGAGGCGTGACTCACGTATCGTCGATGGTGACCTCGAGCCACGCATCCTCGGTCTGACTGATGTCAGCATCCACCTTCGTCAACTCGTCCTGAAGGGCCATCAGTCGCTCGGGCGTAGAGGCGGCGGTCACCATCTCGGCGAACAGGCCCTCGCGTTGCTGCTGCAGCTTGGCCAGCCGCTGTTCGAGTTGGCGTGCCCGCTTGCGTGCCGCCTGCCGCTGGGCGTTGTCCCGTGCCGATCGCGAGGTGCTCGCGGGTCGCTCGCCGGCACGCCGCTCGCTCGCGCTCCGTGCCGCCAGCACCCGTTCTCGATGGTCGGTCCAGTCGAGGTGCTCGACGAGGGCGCCGTCCTCGACGGCGACGATGCGGTCCGTCAGCCGGTCCAGCAGGAACCGGTCGTGGCTGGCGACGATCAACGTGCCCTCGAAGCCGTCGAGGTGGTCCTCGAGCACCGCCAGGGTGTCGAGGTCCAGGTCGTTGGTCGGTTCGTCGAGCAGCAGCACGTTCGGTGCGCGCACCAGCAGGTGCAGCAGTGCCAGGCGCCGACGCTCTCCCCCGGAGAGGAGCTCGACCGGGGTCCGCTGGGTGCGGCCGTCGAAGCCGAAGCGCTCGGCCAACCGGTGGGCGGGTAGCTGCTCGCCGTTCTTCAGCGGGACGTGGGAGGCGATCGCCAGGACCGTCTCCAGCGCCGTCGTCCCCACCGGTGGCACGGTGGCCAGTTGTTCGAACACCGCGTGCTGGACCGTCCGGCCGACCTTCACGGTGCCGCTGTCGGGAGGCAGCCGGCCGGCCAGGACGTGCAGGAGCGTGGTCTTGCCGGCGGCGTTCGGGCCGACGATCCCGACGCGTTCCCCGGGTCCGATCACCAGATCGACCTCGTCGAGCACCAGGCGGTCACCCCGTCGCAGGGACACCTGCTCGAGCGCGAACACCTCGTCGCCGAGCCGGGTGGCACCGGTCCCGAGCTCCAGTTGCTGGGTCGTCGCGTCACCGGCTGCTGCCTGACGCAGCTTCTCGGCCTGCTCCACCCGGAAACGGGGCTTGGTGCCGCGTGCCTTGGGCGAGCGGCGCAGCCACGCCACCTCCTTGGTGTAGAGGTTGCGGGCGCGGGCCGTGGTCCGCTCGCGGGCCGCTGCCCGTTCGGCGCGCGCCTCGAGCAGCGACGAGTAGGCCCCCTCGTGCCACCACACCTCGGCGGGTCGTCCCGGGGCCGGTGGGTCGAGATCCAGCATCCGGTTGACGCTGCGTTCGAGGACGTAACGGTCGTGGGTGATCAGCACCAGGCCGCTGCGGCGGCGAGCCAGCTCCTCCTCGAGCCAGTCGACCGCGTCGACGTCGAGGTGGTTGGTCGGCTCGTCGAGCACGAGCAGATCGGTGGGGGCCAGCAGGGTGCGTGCCAGCGCGACCCGGCGACGCTGACCGCCTGAGGCCCGCGCCACCTGCAGCTCCGGTGCCACGCCGAGCCGATCGAGCAGCACCGCCACCTCGTCGTCCCTGGCCAGGGGATCGCCCTGCGCGACGATGTCGGCGGCGGTGGCGTCGGGCAGGTCCATCTCCTGGGGGAGCCATCCGATCCGCAGACCTGTGCGGGGGATGACGCTGCCCGCATCGGGAGCACGTTCGCCGACCAGGATCCGCAGGAGGGTCGTCTTGCCGACACCGTTGGGACCGACCACGCCCACACGGTCCTCGGAGGTCAGGCCGAAGGAGGCCCCGGCGAAGAGGGTCCGCCCCTCCACCGACGCCCCGACGGCGTCCAGGGACAGCAGGTGCATGACCGGGGAGGCTACGCGGTCCGCAGCGGTAGCCTGGCCACTGGCCGTGTCCCCACCGCGGTTCGTGTCCCCGACCCCGTTCGTGTCCCCGACCGGTCCTCGACGCGCCCCCTGCCGACCGGGCTCGCGCCGACCGGGCCCTCGGGCACGCGCCGACCGGGCTCGGGTTCGCGCTGACCGGGCCCTCGGGCTCGCGCCGATCCGACCCGACTCCTGCCGATCCGACCCGCGCCGACCCGACTCCTGCCGATCCGACGAGGCCCGCCGTGCTCAGCTGCTCCGATGTCAGTGTCACCCTGGGTGCGCGACAGCTGTTCTCCGGGGTCACGCTGCGCTTCCCGCCCGGGACCTGCACGGCGCTCGTGGGTGGCAACGGCGCCGGCAAGACGACCCTGCTGCACACCCTGATGGGGTTCCGCGATCCGGACGACGGGATGGTGACCCGCCCGAAGGACCTGCGGGTGGGGTGGCTGCCCCAGGACGTGGTCGACGCGGTCGGCACCTCGACCACCGTGCTCGAGCACGTGCTGGAGGGTGCGGTCCACCTGCGTGAACTCGAGCAGCGGTTGCGCTCCCTGGAGCAGCGCATGGTCGACACCGCGGGCGAGGACCAGGACGCCCTCCTCAACACCTACGCGCAGGTCCAGGATCGCTTCGCCACGCTCGGCGGCTACGAACTGGAGTCCGAGGCGCACCGGGTGCTCGCCGGGCTCGGCTTCGCCCCGGAGGACGCCGGCCGTGACACCTCCGAGCTGTCCGGTGGTTGGCGGGTCCGCGTCGCGCTGGCGCGTCTGCTGCTCGCCAAACCCGACCTGCTCGTCCTCGACGAGCCGACCAACCACCTCGACCTCGACACGATCGCCTGGCTCGAGACGAAGCTGCGCGAGCTCCCCGGCGCCCTGCTGCTGGTCAGCCACGACCGCGACTTCATCGACGCCACGGCCGACGTGATCGTGGAGCTGGCGGCCGGCACCACCACCGCCTACGACGTCCGCTCCGGGACCGTTGCCGCCGAGCTCGGTGCCTTCACCTCCTTCGTCACCCAGCGCGAGGAGCGACTGGCCGGACTGCGCGCCGCCAAGGCGCAGCAGGACCGCGTCATCGCCCAGCAGGAGCGCTTCGTCGAGCGCTTCCGGTACAAGGCGTCTAAGGCCCGGCAGGTCCAGTCCCGGCTCAAACAGCTGGACAAGCTCGACCGGATCGAGGTGCCCGACCACAAGGCGCTGGTCGCCCGCTTCGCCTTCCCGCCGCCGCCTCGCTCCGGCCGGGTCGTCGCCGAGGTGTCGGACCTGACCGTGCGCTACGGCGAGCTCATGGTGCTCGACGGTGTCGACCTGGTGATCGAGCGTGGGCGGACGGTCGCGCTGATCGGGCACAACGGTGCGGGCAAGACGACCCTGCTGCGCTCCCTGATCGGCCAGGTGCCGGTGACCTCCGGTGCGGTCACGCTCGGAGCGAACGTCGAGGTGGCGGTGGTGGACCAGCACCAGGCGGAGGTCATGGACCTGGACCGGACCGTGCTCGAGGAGTTCCGCACGGCGCTGGGGGAGCGGCACCGGGGGATCAACCACCGGTCGATGCTGGGCGCGTTCGGGTTCCCGGGCGACCTCGCCGACCGCAGGATCCTGGAGCTCTCCGGGGGTGAACGGACGCGCCTGGGTCTGGCCAAGGCGATGGCCTCGCCGGTGAACCTGCTGCTGCTCGACGAGCCGACCAACCACCTCGATCTGGCCTCCCGGGACGTGCTGGAGGATGCGATCGGGGCCTACCCGGGCACGGTCGTGCTGATCACCCATGACCGGCACGTCATCCGCGCCACCGCCGATGTCATCGTCGAGTTCGACCACGGCGGGCTGTCGGTGTTCGAGGGCACCTACGAGGAGCTCCTGGAGCGGCGTGACGGTGGGGCGGCGACGGCGGAGCGAGCTGGGCGAGCGGGGGGTGCTTCGGGCGCGGCGGGCGCTTCGGGCGCTTCGGGCGCTTCGGGCGCTTCGGGCGCTTCGGGCGCCGGAGGTTCCGGGCGCACCGGAGGTGCCGGGGGCGCTCGCGGTGCGGCGCCCACGGCCAGCGCGGGACTCGGGGTCGTCGCAGGGCAGCGGCGACGAGCCGGTGGTCCCGCAGCGGCCGGTGGGCCGGCTGTGGCGGGTGGGCAGGCAGCTGCCGCTGGTCCGGCAGCGGCCGGTGGCAGCGCCCGCAAGGACCCCGAGGTCAAGCGCCGGGAGGCCGAGCGTCGCAACGCCCGCCACCAGGCGACCCGGGACCTGCGCAAGGAGGTGAACCGGATCGAGCGGACGCTCTCCAAGGTGGAGGCGGAGATCGCGGAGCTGACCCGGACCCTGGCGGACCCGGAGGTCTACGCCGACGGTGAGCGGGTCAAGGGCCTGGTCGCGCGGCACGGCGCGGCCAAGGACGAGGCGGCCGAACTGCTCGAGCGGTGGGAGCGCGCCCAGAGCCGGCTGGAGGACGCCGAGGCAGCCGCCGACGCCGGCTGACTCACCGCGTGCCGGCCCAGCCTGCGCCGGGCCGCTGCGGCGGCGGGCCGCGCGGGTTCGGGCCGCGGGGTGGCGGGTAGCAGCGACTATCCGCTGCTCCCCGCCCGGCATCGCGCCCGCGGCCTCGGGACACCCCCGACCATGGCGGGTAGCAGCGACTATCCGCTGCTCCCTGCCGTGTGGGCGGCTGGCGGCGGGGGACCGGGCGGCGGGGGACCGGCCGGTGGCATCCGTACACCCAGATTTGGAGCGAGCGCTACAGGTTGACCTAGGCTCGGGGGTACGACCGACGAGGAGGCAACCGTGACCGGGACCGCGTACTACGTCGATGGCGCCCGGGTGCCCATCGGACGCGCCAGGGACACGGGCTACTACGCCCAGACCCGAGGGGACGACCTCGCGGTCCGCTCGATCCGAGCGCTGCTCGAGCGCAATCCGACGGTGCCCGCCGACCGGATCGACGACGTCGCGTGGGCGGCCACCGCCCAGGTGGGTGACCAGGGGCTCACGCTCGGCCGGTCACTGGCGATCCTCGCCGGACTCGGCAACAGCGTCCCCGGGTACGCGATCGACCGTATGTGTGCCGGGGCGATGACCGCGATCGTCAACGCCGGCAACGCGATCCGCGTCGGGGCGCAGGACCTGGTACTGGCCGGCGGCGTCGAGCACATGGGCCACCACCCCATGGGCGCGGAGGTCGACCCCAACCCGAGGTTCCTCTCGGACAAGCTCGTCGACCCGAGCGCCCTGGTCATGGGCAACACCGCCGAGAACCTCCACGACGACCATCCGGAGGTCAGCCGCGATCGCTGCGACGCCTTCGCCCTGCAGTCGCAGGAGCGCACCGCGAAGGCCCAGGCCGACGGCATCTTCGCCACCCACGTGGTGCCGATCACCGTCCGCAGCCCCGAGGGCTGGCGGCTGGTCGACGTCGACGAACACCCGCGTCCGGGGACCACGCCCGAGTCGCTGGCGGGCCTCGAGTCCCCCTTCCGCCCCGGAGGGCGCGTGACCGCTGGCAACGCCGCCGGACTCAACGACGGCGCCGGCGGGGTGCTGCTGGCGTCCCAGGCGGCCGTCGACGAGTTCGGCCTGACGCCGAAGATGAAGATGGTCGACTACGCCTTCGTCGGGGTCGAGCCGGAGACCATGGGCTACGGGCCGGTCCCGGCCACGCGCAAGCTGCTCGAACGCAACCAGCTGACCATGGACGACATCGACGTCGTCGACATGAACGAGGCCTTCGCCGTGCAGTGCGTCGCGTTCCTCGACGCCTTCGACCTGCCGCTCGACAGCGACAAGGTCAACCCCTACGGCGGCGCGATCGCGATGGGGCACCCGCTGGCTTTCTCCGGCGCCCGTCTCGCCATGCAGTTGGCCACCTACTTCGACCGTCACGCCGAGGCCCAGCGCGGCATCACGACGATGTGCATCGGGCTCGGCATGGGCGCCGCCGTGCTGTGGGAACGCGCCTGACCGCTCGGACACGACGCAGCCAACGAAGGACCACCACCGGCGAGATCGCCGAACCGCGAGGAGCCAGACGTGTCAGATCCCGTGACCCGCTTCCACCTGACCTACGCCGACCGACCCGTTGGTCGGCTCGCCATCATGACCATGGACAACGGCGAGGATCACACCAAGCCCAACACCTTCGGCGCTGAGGCGCTGCAGTCACTGTCCGCCGCCCTCGAGGAGCTCGAGACCGCCGACGATGTCGCCGGGTTGCTGCTCACCGGCAAGCCGTTCATCTTCGCCGTCGGTGCGGACCTCAAGTCGTTCACCGGTATCGACACCGACACCGCCCGCCAGGCGGGTGAGCTCGGCCACGCGGTCTTCGCCCGGCTGCAGGCGCTGCCGTTCCCGACGGTGGCGGCGATCAACGGCGCCTGCATCGGCGGGGGGCTCGAGATCGCCCTGCACTGCGACGCTCGCACGATGTCGTCCGGCGCCCAGGTCGTGGCCTTCTCCGAGGTGGGCCTGTCGATGCTGCCGGCCTGGGGCGGCACGCAGCTCGCCCCGCGGAGCGTCGGGGTGAAGGACGCG
>JAWOCZ010000046.1:0-4063 GCA_046483565.1 Nitriliruptoraceae bacterium | reverse complement strand
GCCATCGTCTGGCGGGCGCTGAACCCGTACTTGGACGCCTCGCCCTGCAGGGTGGAGGTCTTGAACGGCGGCTTGGGCTGGCGCTTGGCCTCGGTCCGGCGGACCTCGGCCACCCGGTAGTCGAGGCCCTGGGCGCGCTCGGCGATGGCGGTGGCCTCGGCCTCGGTGCGCACCACCCGCAGCTCCGCACGCTTGGCGTCGCTCTTGTCCTCGAGATCCTTGGGGGTGACCACGCGTTGCTCGGCCACCGCGTACAGCTTCGCCTCGATCTCCGGGGCTCCGCCGTCGCTGCGGGCGAACAGGGCCGGGAAGCTCCAGTACTCCTCGGGGTCGAACGCGCGGATCTCCTCCTCCCGGTCGACGACCATCCTGAGCGCCACCGACTGGACACGGCCGGCGGAGATCCCCGAGGACACCGTCCGCCACAGCACCGGCGAGATCCGGTAGCCGACGATCCGGTCGACGGCGCGTCGGGCCTGCTGCGCGTCGACCAGAGCGGTGTTCAGACGTCGAGGTGAGGCGAAGGCCTCACGGATGGCGGACTCGGTGATCTCGTCGAAGGTGACCCGCTTGGTGTCGTCGAGATCGAGGTCGAGTACCTCGGCGACGTGCCAGGCGATCGCCTCGCCCTCCCGATCGAGGTCGGGGGCGAGCCAGACGGTGGAGGCGTCCTTGGCCGCCTTGCGCAGCGCCGCAACGTGCTTCTTCGAGCTCTCGGGGATCTCGTAGTCGAGCTCCGCGGTCCCTGCGTCGGTGAACTCGATCGCGAAATCGGAACGCGGCAGATCGCGGATGTGGCCGTAGGAGGCCAGTACCTCGTACCCCGAGCCCAGGTAGCGCTCGATGGTCTTGGCCTTGGCGGGTGACTCGACGATGACGAGGTTGTCTGCCACGGGTGGGGACACCCTTCCTGGGGTCGACGGAGCGTGCGCCACGCTTCGGACGGGCGACGAGTTGCGCGGAAGGTGATGCCACCGAGCCCATCTGTCAATCCCGCCAGGGTCGTCGGGCGCCGAGGTGGAGACGTCCGATCCGGACGGGGTCCCCGAAGGGGGACCCCGCTCGAGGAGCCGAGGAAGCGCGCTCGACGCACGTGTTGCGGCTCCTGCGCACGCCATGAGATGGCTGCTGTGACGAGGTTCGCGCTAGGGTGGCGGCCGGCAGGCGAGTCGTGGCGGCCCACGGTCTCGCCGTCTCGTATGCCGGGGCCCTGACGGTTCCCTGCCAGGGGGCTCTCCCGATCTCGGAAGGGATCGAACTCGCGGAGCACCCCCGCGCAGCGGCATCGCGCGCCATGGCCGATCCCACCGACGGAGGCCGTCGTCCTCTGCCGGGCCCGAACGCAGCACGACCGAAAGGGACGTCCCCGTGGAACTCATCCCGTACCTGGCCATAGTGGCAGCCATCGCCGGCCTGCTGCTGGCGGCCTACTTCGCGAAGGTGGTCAACGCGGCCGACCCCGGGAACGACCTGATGCAGGAGATCGCGGCGGCCATCCGCGACGGCGCCATGGCGTTCCTGCGCCGTGAGTACCGGGCCATCGCGATCTTCGTGGCCGGGCTCTCGGTGGTCATCTTCGCGGTCCTGCCGACGTTGCGTCCCTGGGGTTCGATCAGCCTGATCCTCGGGGCGGTGTTCTCCGCGATCGCCGGGTTCGTCGGGATGCGCATCGCGACCGCAGCCAACGTCCGCACCGCCAACGCCGCTCGAGCCGGCGCTGGCAAGGCGCTGCCACTGGCCTACCGAGGCGGCGCCGTCATGGGCTTCACGGTGGCCGGGCTCGGGTTGCTCGGGATCTCGCTGGCCTACCTGGTGTTCGTGCAGCTGCTGCGTGTCGACGACGCGTTCCAGGTCGTCGCTGCGTTCGGGCTCGGTGGTTCCTCGATCGCGCTGTTCGCCCGTATCGGTGGGGGTATCTACACCAAGGCGGCCGACGTCGGTGCCGACCTGGTGGGCAAGGTCGAGGCGGGGATCCCCGAGGACGACCCACGGAACCCGGCCACGATCGCCGACAACGTCGGTGACAACGTGGGCGACGTCGCGGGCATGGGCGCCGACCTGTTCGAGTCGTACGCGGGTTCGATCGTGGCCCCGATGGTGCTGGCCGCCCTGCTGTTCGGAGGGGTCGACTTCGAGACCAAGGTCGTGGCCGATTCCTTCGACGCCCTGCAGGAGACGACCTTCCTCTTCCCGCTGTTCATCGGCGCGATCGGGATGCTCGCCTCGATCCTCGGCGCGTTCCTCGTGCGTGGCCGCAAGGGCAAATCGCTGTCCAGCCAGCTGCACTTCGGCACCAACGTCGCGATGGTCCTCACCGCGGTGGCCTCGGTCGCCGGAGCGCTGTGGCTCTTCGGCGACGTCGAGGAGATCGTCAGCCCGATCTGGCTGGGGATGCCGATCGTGCTCGGTCTCGGGGCGGGCTACCTGATCGGCTTCGCCTCCGAGTACTACACCTCCGACCACTACTCGCCGGTGAAGAAGCTGGCGAAGCAGGCCGAGACCGGCGACGCCACCGTGATCATCGCCGGGATCGCCGAGGGCATGATCTCCACCGTGGCCTCCGTGCTCCTCATCGGCACCGCGATCGGCGGGTCCTACTGGTTCGGCCTGCTGGCGTTCAGCGGCACCGAGTTCGAGATCGCCGGTGGCCTCTACGCCGCCGCGCTGGCCGCGATCGGCATGCTGGCCACCACCGGAGCGGTGGTCGCGGTGGACGCCTACGGCCCGATCTCCGACAACGCCGGAGGCATCGCCGAGATGGCGCACATGCCGCCGGAGGTCCGGGAGATCACCGACTCGCTCGACGCGCTGGGCAACACCACCGCCGCGGTCGCCAAGGGCTTCGCCATCGGGTCGGCGGCCCTGACGGCGCTCGCGCTGTTCCGCGCCTACACCGCCGCCGTCGGCATCACCGTGATCGACCTCACCAACGTCGAGGTCATCATCGGCCTGTTCATCGGTGGGATGCTCACCTTCGCCTTCGCAGCGCTGACGATGAAGTCCGTCGGGCGCGCCGCCCAGCAGATGATCGTGGAGGTCCGCCGCCAGTTCGCGGAGATCCCCGGCCTGCGCGAGGGCAAGGAGGGCGTCAAGGCCGAGTACGCCAAGTGCGTGGACATCTCCACCAAGGCCTCTCTGCGGGAGATGATCCTGCCCGGCTCGCTGGCGGTCATCGTGCCGCTGGTCATCGGCGTGTTCTCGGCCGAGGCGCTCGGTGGTCTGCTCGCCGGTGCGCTGGTGTCGGGCTTCCTGCTCGCCATCTTCATGGCGAACTCCGGGGGTGCCTGGGACAACGCGAAGAAGTACATCGAGGCCGGCAACCACGGCGGCAAGGGCTCTGACGCCCACAAGGCCGCGGTGACCGGCGACACGGTCGGCGATCCCTTCAAGGACACCTCGGGTCCCGCGATGAACATCCTCATCAAGGTCATGACGATCGTGGCGCTGGTGTTCGCGCCGGTCTTCATCTCGTGACCGATCCTGCCCCACGGCCACGGCCCACCCCCAGCGGGTGGGCCGTTCCGTGTCGGGTCGGGGCGCGTGCCGCGCGCCGCATGGTGCTCGTGGCGGCGGTGACGCTGCTCGCCGCAGCCTGCAGTGGTGGACCCATCGACATCGCCGGGGTGACCATCGAGGTCCCCAGCGGCTGGGAACGGGTCGACACCGCGCCCGAGCCGGAGGTCCGCGCGACCGCCACCTGGCGCGGCGGTCGCGCCGAGGCGAGCTCGCTGCAGGTGGTCGTCGGCTGCGGCTCGGGCTCGGTCGCCGATCTCGCCAGCGCGGCGGTCACGCAGGAGCGATCCCCGCTGGAGGTCACGGACGCACAGGTCGACACCGACCTCGAGGTGGCAGGTGCCGACGCGGCGATCGGACTGGAGCTCACCCTGGGCGCGGGCCGCCCGGACGACGCCGAGACGGTGGTGATCGACGGCCTCTACGCCGAGGTGGGCGACGCACTGGTCCTGATCGAGCTCAGCACCCCGGTCCGCGACGCCGCCGACGACCGTGTCGACGCCACGCTGGGTAGCCTCGGCCAGCACCTCCCGGTCGAGGCCGACGCTAC
>JAWOCZ010000035.1:0-3826 GCA_046483565.1 Nitriliruptoraceae bacterium | reverse complement strand
AGCACGTCCAGGGTGTCGTCCTCGGCGTTGAGGTAGGAGTTGAAGAACGTGAACATCCCGGCCGCGCGGGTGCCGACCCGCTTGCGGATGGTGTGGGTGAACGCCGCGGAGCCGGTCGCGTGGTGGACCGCGTAGCCGTTGGCTGCGAGCTCGGCGACCAGGTTCAGGGCGATGACGGACTTGCCCGTGCCAGGCCCTCCACGGATGACGAAGATGGCCTTGGTGTCCAGGTCGCGGGCCTCGGCAACCTTGGCGAGGATGGACTTGAACACCACCTGCTGCTCATCGAGGAGCACGTAGGACGGCTCACCCTGGATCATCTGCGCGGTGTGGTCGAGCAGCTTCTTGTGCGGCCGGTACCTGCCCTCCCGGACCGAGCGCAGCACCCCGATCCCACGGCCATCACCGAGGTGGTCGTCGAGGAACGCGACCAGCTCCGTGACCCGGTCGCCGGCGAACAGCGGGTAGAGGCCAAGCACGTTGGCGTGCCGGGGTGCGAGCAGCTCGGACTGGTCGTCGTGGGCGAAGTCGTGCAGGTAGGAGCAGGCATGCAGCGCGACGTTGCCCTCGTGGAACGTCTCGTGCGCGTCGGCCAGGTACTGCCGGTACTGCCCGACCTGAGCCGAAGGGTGCAGGGTCTCCTTGCGGCCGGTGCCGTACCGCACCGTCACCAGACCCTCGACCCGCGACGGGGCGACGTCCTCGCCCCACTGCTTCAGCTCCACGATCACCGCTGCCGGGCGGCCGTCACGGTCATGGCCGGTGATCATCGCATCCAGGCGCTTCGAGGTCAGCGGGAGCTGGTACTCCAGCAGCAGCCCGTGGTCGTCGAGCCCACCGAGCTCGATCGCGTTCGACAGGGCCTTCAGGGAGTTGCGCCAGGAGCGCACCTCGCTCTCGGGCGGGTTCCAGCCGTAGTGGTCGAAGAACGCCTGCTTGAGCCGGCCCGCGATCTCGTTCTGCTTCGTGTGCGCCACGAACGCGCTCGTGGTCCCCCAGTAGAGCTCCGCCACGTCGACCCCCATCGCCGGCCACCGAGCGTAGTGGCGTGGACACGACCGACGACCGGGTGCTCGATCAGCTACTCCTCTCGCTGGGACGGGAAGCCGATCCGATGCGAGCCGGGTCTGCTGTCAGAGGCGTGGCATCATCATTGAGTCAGCTAGGGCGATGCGGAAATCGGCGATAGGAACCACTACCCACTGAACCACGGGCCTCGGTCATCCGCGGCGAGATCGAGTTCGCTCTCCTCACCAAGAAGCTGTGCGATCTCGGTGCGCCGGTCCGGAGTGAGGCGCTCGACCTCACGACCAGGCGCACCCGCGAGTCGGCGAAGCCAGAGCGGAGACCCGTCTGGCAAGTGCCCGTAGCCGGCGAGGGCCAGCGCCCGAGTACGCGAGGTCTCGTGGTCGAGCCCGAGTCGTCGCGCGACCGCGGTCCGGGCGTCCAGCGACTGCCTCCAGGCTTGGACATGTTGGCTGGCAGCGAACAGATCACTCTTCGAAGCGTTGTGGCTGGCACGCGCGAGCACGAGATTGGCGACACCGTCAGCGTGGAACCGTGCCCATGGCAGGAAGTGGTCGATCTGGAGGTCCTCGGGGCGTAGCCGCCGACCTCCCGGATCGTAGAAGCACCGCCGGTCCTGCACGGCCAGGAGTTCCTCCTTCAGACCCACTGGCCACGCCTCACGTTCGGCGCCGAAGAGGTGGGCATGCAACCTCGACTCCGCGGTGTCCAAGGCGTTCCACCGGGCGACGTCCCGCACGAAGGCCAACTCGATCAGCGGTCGAAGCAGCGCGCTGAAGCGCAGCAGGGCACCAGGAACACCGGGCAACCAGACGATGCTGGCCTCGCCGCGGCCCTGCAATCGCGCGATGGCCGTCGGTGTGCGCTCCGCCGGCCACGAGCGGTACAGGAAGTCGGGAGCATCGGCATCCGTACGTTGCAGCAGCGCTAGGGGATAGCGCACCAGCTGCCGCTCGATCCGCTGCACCGCCTTCTCGTGGGCGGAGGGATCCGCCTGCCGAAGCTGTCGAGGGGTGCGAGCCCCGACCGCATCGGCCCGTAGGCGTGCGGTCGCGGTGGCCTCTACGAGCTCGTTCGGCCGTCGCTGATCATTCATCTGCCGGAGGTGGACGGCGTCGTGCTCGACGGCGAACGGGACGACGTGGGGCCACGCCACAGCCAGGACGTGCTTGGCGACTGTGCGGACGGACAGCTCGCGGGCAGGATGCATGTCCTCGCCAACTGACGTTGCTGTCGCATCTAGTAGTGCGAGCAGTGTCAGCAGCTTGTGCGTGCCGGTCCGTCGGCCCTCGTCGACCACGCCGAGGAGCCGCTCCAGCAGCAGCGTCGACGTAGCTTCTCCCGGCTCACTCACCGGGGCGACCATCGAACGGGGCGCGCAGTTCAGCGGCGACATCATCTCGCGCGAGACCGACCGGGGCCACGTCCGGATCGAGCACGAGGCGGATCGGGTGGCGGCTGGCGACACGAACGCCTGGAAGACGTGCGAGCAGAGCGCAGACGAAGGATGACCGGTGAACACGAAGCTCACGGAGTAGGCGGCGGTTTGTCAGCTCCCCGTCACTGATGAGCGCTGCCCAGGCGACGTCGAGCATCCGCGGCTCGACGGGTTGAGGGCCGGACCCGCTACGGCGACTGCGCTCAGTCTCCACCCAGAGGCCAGCGCGGCTGACCTCAGTCACCGTGTTGGGACTGCCGTCGCTGAGCGTATGGACGACCTCGCCCGATCGGATGCAGCCACGAACCAGCTCCCAGAGACCGGCGTCCAGCACGTCGAGCACCGGAACGTCCGGTGGTCTCCAGTCGACGGCCACCGGGTCGGACCACCACGCCTCCGCCAGCGCACTGGTCTCCGCGGCGGCCGAGCCATCAACGATCACGCCCGCCTCGATGTTGGCCACAAGACCGGCCGTGAGATTGGCCGAACCGACCAGCGCCTGCGTACCGCCGTTGCGGTGCGTGACGATCACCTTGGGATGGAACGTGCCTCGCGGGGGATTGAGTACCCGGCACCGCGTCCCCAGCTCGGTCGCAGCCGCGAAGGCTGCGTGTGTCCGGTCCCCGCCGAACGCTGACGTGGCGACCAGTCGACATCGCGGCCCGAGGGCGCGAAGCTCCGCGCCGACCAGATGGATGCCGCGAGTGTCGATGAATGCCGAGGCCAACACCGCGTCGTCGGCGGCCGCGAGCATCTCCCTGAGCGCCGGAAGCAGGTCTCGGCGGGGATGGGTGGCGACAGGGCGCGGAGTAGCCATGCTGCGCAGCCTGCCACCTCGTCCGCCGAGCGGGGATGAGGTGCGGAGGAGTCTGGTGGAATCGGAGGCCACGCTCCAACCTGATCCACCGGAACCGAGAACATGGCAGCATCACCAAGTGAGGGTCGATACTCAAGCTGGTGCTTGGCGACGCGTCGAGCGAGAGTCGGAATCGGTGGGGCCGCTCCTGCGCCGGGTGGCAAGCCGGCCGATCTGCCCGGTGGTCAGGTCACGACGGAGCATCGGCCGAAGGCTGACCGTGTCTCCGCGGCTCGGGCTCATGGTCGCCGAACACCAGCTGGTCGAACCGGCTGGCGGCGGCTTCGTCCATGCCGGGGATGACGTGTGGTAGGAGTCGGCGGTGAAGGAGTGGAAGTGGTGGCCGAGCCGCTCCTGCACGACCTTGACGTTGACCCCGCCTTCGCCGATCAGCAGGGTCGCGTGCGTGTGACGCAGGTCCTGCATGGGCCGGATCCGGGGGAGGTCGCTGGCGATCATGAGCTCCCGCAGGGTCGACGTCACGTGGTCCGGGTGCCACTGGGCGC
>JAWOCZ010000245.1:0-10216 GCA_046483565.1 Nitriliruptoraceae bacterium | reverse complement strand
TCAACCCGAAAGGCACGACGTGGGCATCATCGCGTTCCTGATCCTGGGCCTCCTGGCCGGCGCTATCGCGAAGGCGGTCCTGCCCGGCGACGACCCTGGTGGGATCATCGTCACCATGATCATCGGCGTCGTCGGGGCGCTACTCGGCGGCTTCCTCGCCGGCGTCTTCTTCGACGTCGACCCGATCGGCGCGTTCTTCAGCATCGCCACCTGGCTGGCGGCCATCATCGGGTCCATCCTCCTGCTGCTCATCTACCGGGTCGTCACCGGCAGCCGCCGCTAGGTCGCCCCGGGCTGAGCGCCGCCTCCCGGTCCGACGGTGACGAGGGCCTCGTGCTCTGCCACGGTCGAGCGGGGAGGGGCGGCGGACGAGGCTGATGAGGGCCTTACAGGAACGGGGGCGCGCTGGCGACACCGATCGAGGCGAAGACCAGCAGCAGCGCGAACACCAGGCCCCGGCCGGCCGTGCGATGGGCGTCGACGGCCATCTGGGTGCCCTTGGCGCGCGAGAGCAGGGCGTGCCCGACCCCGAGCGCCGCAACGGCCAGCACCGGGTGGACGTAGGCGATCTCCGGACGCGCGTTCCAGTACTGCCCGAGCGCGTAGAGCACGATCCCGAGGGTCACGTGGATGTCCAGCAGGACCATCGCGAGCGCGTACGGGCCCGGTCGGAACTCGGCGGCATCCTTCGCCTTGCGGAAGGCCAGGAACGCTGCGCCCAGCACCACGACGGAGACGAGGTAGCCCAGCCAGGGGTGCACGTCGGCGAGTAGGGCGGTCACGGTGGTCGTCCTCGATCTGTTGGGCAGGCTCGGCAGCGTGGCGAGCCTAGCGAGGTGACCAGGGTCCACGGGTCAGCGGATCAGGGCACGTCGCAGGGTCCACGAGCCCAGGGCGAGCAGGCCGACAGCGAAGCCGGCCAGCACCCCGAGCTGCGGGAGGATGTCGACGATGGTGCCGTCCCGGCGCACCAGCTCGGCCATCGCCTCGTTGGCCCAGGCATGCGGGGTGATCCGGGCGACGCGTGCCACGGTCTCCGGATACAGCTCGATCGGGATCATCGACCCGCCCAGGGCCGCGGCGCCCAGTCCGATGCCCACCCCCGCCCCGGAGGCCTGGCTGTCGTTGGAGAACACCGAGCCGACCACCATCGCCGTGGCTGCGGCGACGATGGAGAACAGCACGATCACGGCGGTCGCGCCGAGCGGATCACCCCAGTTGACGCCGAAGGCCAACGTGCTGACCAGCACGATGTAGCCGGCCTGGAACAGCGCGATGGCCAACCGCCCGCCGGCGGTCCCGAGCAGGATCGTGGACACCGAGGTGGGCGTCGACAGCATGCGTGTGGCCACGCCGTACTGCCGCGTCTGGATCAGCGCGCCCGCGCCCGCCAGCGAGGTGAGGAAGGTGAACAGGAACAGCTGGCTCGAGGCACCGATGTCGAACTGGCCCAGACCGGCGAACTCCTCGGCCAGCTCGTCGGTACCCAACGTGGTCGCCGTCACCTCGATCTCTGCCGCCTGCTCCTCGACGGTCAGCGCGCCCTCGCGCAACTCGGCCAGCGCGGGCGCTTCGGCCCCGACCGCAGCGCGTCCGGCTACCAGCAGTTCGGCGGCCGCCCCGGCCTGTGCCTGCTCGGCGAGTACGGCCGTGACGAGCGCCTGCAGGGACGCCGAGGTGGCATCCGGCCGTCCGAGGAAGACCACCTCGATCGGCTCGACGTCCCGCAGCGCCTCCCCGTAGCCGGCTGGCAGCACCACCCCGGCGGCGACCAGGCCACGATCCACCTCGTCGCTCAGCTCCTCCTCGCTGTCGTAGGGCACGACCGTGATGCCCTCCAGCGCCTCCAGTGCGTCCACGACCTCGCCGGCTGCGGCGTCGCCGGGGTCGGCAACGGTGCCGAGGCGGGTCGAGAGGTCGCTGCCGAACTGCGCCCCGATGAACACGATCAGCAGCAGCGGGAAGAGGAAGACGAAGAACAGGTTGGAGCGGTCGCGCAGCAGCCGCGTGACCTCGACCCTGACCAGTGCCCAGGCCTTCACCACGTCGACCTCCTGCGCTGGAGTACCAGGGCCGGAACCGCCGTCACCGCTCCGAAGAGCAGGATCGCACCGGTCGCCGGGAGCACGGCCGACCACTGCCCGCTGGCGGCCAGGCCGTTCATGCCCCGCAGGAACCAGCCGTGGGGCGACAACGCGGTGACGATCCGCAGCACGCCCGCATCACCGGGGATCGGGAAGAACACCCCGCCGCTCAGTCCGAGCACGATGGCGACGACCGCCTGGTAGTTCCCGGCCTGCTCGGCGGTGTGGGCGAAGACCGCCACCAGCGACATCACCCCCATCGCCGCCAGCACCAGGGCCACGACCAGGATCGCGATACCCACCGGGGGCCCCCACTCGGCGCCGAGCAGCAGGTGCGAGGCCACCGACAGCACGGCCATGGAGGTGATGCCGAGGAGGAAGGCGCCCAGCAGCTTGCTGAGCTGGATCGCCCCCGGCGGTATCGGCGCGGCCAGGAGGCGGGGCATCGTGCCGAGCTGGCGTTCCTCGAGGAGCCCCGTGATCCCGTAGGGCACCACGAAGAACACGAAGAAGGCGGCCATGCCGGCGGCGAGGTAGCTGAGTGGGTCCAGCGGCTCACCGACGTCGGAGGTCCGCGTGCTGAGGCGGATCAGGTCCTCGGCCTCGCTGGCCGCCGCGCCGACGGCGCCGACCAGCTGCGGGGAGGGCGGGCCACCGCTGAGCACGCCCTCCAGCGTGAGCGCCAGACCGACCTGCTCGATGCGCCGGGCGTAGGCCTCGGCGACCCCACGGGCCAGCTCGCCCGGCAGGCTGCGGCCAGCCGCCACCAGGACGTCGATCCGGGCGTCGCCGCCGGCCAGCACCGCCTCGGAGAAGCCGGCGGGGAGCACCCAGACCGCGTCGACGGTGCCGTCGGCGACCTGGGCGCGCGCGTCCTGCTCGCCGGTGAACGTCGCGGCGGTCACGACGTCCGCCTCGACCAGGGCGGGAACGACGCCGTCGACGAAGCCGGCCGCCACCTCGCCGCCGTCGAGGTCGACGACACCGGCGGTCAGCTCGATCGTCTCCGTGTCGGGGAAGATGCTCGAGAACAGGAAGGTGAGCCCGAGCGGCACGACGAAGGCGAACAGCCACACGCTGCGGTCACGCAGCCGCAGGCGGGTGTCCTTGACCAGGATGTGGGAAGCGGCACGCAGCATCTCAGTCCCTCAACGCACGGCCCGTGAGGTGCAGGAAGACGTCCTCGAGATCCGGCTCCCGTACCGCGACCCCGACCACGGTTGCCTCGGCGGAAGCGACCGCGCCGAGCAGCGCGGGCAGGTTGCTGGCGGCCCCGTCGAGCAGGCACACGACCTCGTCGTCCTCGGCATCCGCCGAGGTCACGGCCGGCAGCGCCGCGCACGCAGCGGCCGCCGCATGGACATCCCCCGCGACCTTGAGCCGGACGACGTCCTGCTCGGCGATCAGGTCGATCAGCTCGCGGCGGGTGCCCTCGGCGACCACGTGACCCTGGTCGACGATCGCGATCCGGCGGCACAGCCGCTCGGCCTCCTCCATGTAGTGGGTCGTGTAGAGGACGGCGAGCCCCTCGGTCGCCAGCGTCTCGACCGACTCGAGGATGGCGTTGCGCGACTGGGGGTCGACCCCAACGGTCGGCTCGTCGAGGATCAACAGCGTCGGGTGGTGCAGCAGCCCGATCCCGATGTTCAGCCGGCGCTTCATCCCGCCCGAGAACTCGCCCGCCCGATCGTCGGCACGGTCGCTGAGGCCGATCACCTCGAGGACCTCGTCCGTGCGCGCCTGGACGTCCCTGGTGCCCATGCCCTGCAGCCGGCCGAAGAAGTGGAGGTTCTCCCGACCGGTGAGGTCCGGGTAGATCGCCAGGTCCTGGGGCACGAGGCCGACCGCTGCCTTGGCGGTCAGCGCACGGGGCGTCATGCGCGTCCCCAGGACCGAGATCTCGCCGGCATCCGGGGCCAGCAGCCCGGCGATCATCGAGATCGAGGTCGTCTTGCCGGCCCCGTTGGGTCCGAGCAGGCCGTAGGTCTCCCCCGGCGCGATCTCGAAGCTGACGTCCGCAACGGCCTGGAGATCACCGAACGCCTTGCGTAGTCCGCTGCAACGCAGCACTGCGTCCATAGCTCGCCTCCGAAGCTGCCTTCGAGCCGTGGTGGAGCGGTACGGCGCGGGCCCGGCATCGTGGCCACGGTGGGGCCACCTCCTGGGAGGACACTACGCGCAGTGACACGGGTCCATCGTCATCCTCGAGGGGGACATTGGCCACGACCTCACCGGGCGTCAGCCGGCTCGTGTCCACGGACGCGATGCGTCAGACGCCGGCGGCCCGCATCCCGGTGAGCTCCTTCTTCAGCTCACCGATCTCGTCCCGCAGGCGTGCGGCGTACTCGAACCGCAGCTCAGCGGCCGCCTCCTGCATCTCCTCCTCGAGGCGCTGGATCAGCGCAGTGAGCTCCTCGGTCGGCAGCTCATCGGTCTCGCCCGTCTCGCTCGGCAGCGCCGCCGGAGCCTCACCGGGGCGGTACTCCTCACCGAGTTCCTCCGCCCGGACGGCAGCGATGATGTCCCCGACCCGCTTGCGGATCGTCTGCGGGTCGATGCCGTGCTCGGCGTTGTAGGCCAGCTGCTTCTCGCGCCGACGTTCGGTCTCCTCCAACGCCACGCGCATCGAGTCGGTGAGGTGGTCGGCGTACATCACCACCTCGCCATCGACGTTGCGGGCCGCGCGGCCGATCGTCTGGATCAGCGAGGTCGACGACCGCAGGAACCCCTCCTTGTCGGCGTCCAGGATCGCCACCAGCGACACCTCCGGGAGGTCGAGGCCCTCCCGCAGGAGGTTGATACCCACCAGGACGTCGAACTCACCGAGGCGCAGCGACCTCAGGATGGCGACGCGCTCGACGGTGTTGATGTCGGAGTGCAGATAGCGCACCCGGATGCCGTTCTCCAGCAGGTAGTCAGTGAGGTCCTCCGCCATCTTCTTGGTCAGGGTGGTCACGAGGACCCGCTGGCCGGCCTCGGTGCGCCGGCGGATCTGCTCCATCAGGTCGTCGATCTGCCCCGTCGTCGGCTTGACGACCACCTGCGGGTCGACCAGGCCGGTCGGACGGATCACCTGCTCGGCGATGGTGTCGGACTCGCGTCGCTCGTAGGGGCCGGGCGTGGCGGAGACGAACAGCCGCTGACCGATGCGCTCGAGGAACTCGTCGAAGGTCAGGGGACGGTTGTCGCGGGCCGACGGGAGGCGGAACCCGTGCTCGATCAGGTTGTCCTTGCGGGACCGGTCCCCCTCGTACATGCCGCCCACCTGCGGGACGCTGACGTGGGACTCGTCCATGAACACCACGAAGTCGTCGGGGAAGTAGTCCAACAGCGTGTACGGAGCCTCCCCCGGAGCCCGGCCGTCGAAGTGGCGGGAGTAGTTCTCGATGCCGTTGCAGGACCCGACCTCGCGGATCATCTCCAGATCGTGGTTGGTGCGCATCTTCAGCCGCTGTGCCTCCAGCAGCTTGCCCTCGGCCTCGAACGCCGCGAGACGCTCCCCGAGCTCCGCCTCGATCGAGACCAGCGCACGTTCCAGCGCCTCACGGGAGGAGACGTAGTGCGAGGCGGGGAAGATCATGGCGGAGGACACCGGCTTGCCGACCTCGCCGGTGAGCGTGTCGACCCGCACGATCCGGTCGACCTCGTCGCCGAAGAACTCGACCCTCAGCGCACGCTCGTCATCGGCCGGGAACACCTCGAGGGTGTCACCGCGCACCCGGAAGGTCCCGCGGACCAGGTTGAGATCGTTGCGGCTGTACTGGAGCGCCACGAGCTTGCGGATCGCGGCGTCGAGCCCGGCCTCCTCCCCGGACCGCAGCACCAGGACGTGATCGGTGTACTGGAACGGCGAGCCCAGGCCGTAGATGCACGACACCGAGGCGACGACCACCACGTCGCGACGTGACAGCAGCGCCATCGTGGCACGGTGGCGCAACCGGTCGATCTCGTCGTTGATCGACGAGTCCTTCTCGATGTAGGTGTCGCTGGAGGCGATGTAGGCCTCCGGCTGGTAGTAGTCGTAGTAGGAGACGAAGTACTCGACCGCGTTGTCCGGCAGGAACTCCCGGAACTCGTTGGCCAACTGCGCGGCGAGGGTCTTGTTGGGCGCCATCACCAGACACGGGCGCTGGACCTGCTCGAGCACCTTGGCGGCCGTGAAGGTCTTGCCCGTGCCCGTCGCCCCGAGCAGCGTCACCGCACGCTCGCCAGCCTCGAAGGCCTCCACGATCGATGCGATCGCGGTGGGTTGATCGCCCGAGGGCTCGAAGCCGCTGACCACGCGCAGGGGTGTGTCGGCACGCACGTGACGGTGCAACTCGGCACGGGCGGCGGCGACGTCGGCGTGGTGGTCCGGGGCAGGTTCAGGGGCCATACGGCCGACGGTACCGCCCACCAGCGACACAACGACGCCCTAGCGTGCAGGACCGAAGCCCGCGGACCCCTCCCCCAGCCGATCGGAAATCGCCCCCGTGCTGGCGCTGTTCGCCGCTCTGCCCATCCTGCTGGTCCTGGCACTGATGCTCGGGCTCGGCTGGCCCGCCTCCCGAGCGGGGATCGCGGGTGCGGCACTCGCCCTGGTGGTCGCGATCCTCGGGTTCGGCTTCGGGTCCGACGTGCTCCCCGAGGTCGGCCTGGCGGGTGGCCTGGCGGGGGTCGCCGCGGAGGCGGGCTTCACGTCGCTGACGATCCTGTGGATCATCCTCCCGGCGCTGGCGATCTACCACCTCCAGGTCGCCACCGGCGGCACCGACGTGCTCCGGGTCGCGCTCGGCCGGTTGTCGGGCGACCCACGCATCCTCGCGTTGTTGATCGCCTGGTTCTTCACCCTGTTCATGGAGGGCGGCGCCGGGTTCGGGTCCCCGGTGGCACTCGCCGCCCCGTTCCTGGTCGGGGTCGGCTACCGACCGTTGGTCGCGGTCGTGATCGCCATGATCGGCAACGGGGTCGGGGTCTCGTTCGGGGCGATCGGGACGCCGATCGTCCCGATGGTCGCCGCCACCGACTTCTCCGCGCTGGAGCTCTCGGGAGCCAGCGCGATCTACCACCTGGCCTTCGGCCTGGTCCCGCTCGTGGTGATGATGTTCATCGCCTCCCGTGGCACCGGAACGCGGATGACCGGCGCCATCTGGGGTTGGACGCTGTTCGCCGGTGCGGCCTTCCTCGTGCCGATGTGGGCGATCGCCACGTTCGTCGGCCCGGAGCTGCCGACGCTCGGCGGCGCCCTGGTCGGCATGGCGCTGTTCGTCGGGGTGCTGGTGGTCCGACGCCCGCAGGACGTGGAGGTGGCGGACGGGGACGACGGGATGCCCGGTGGGAACACCGAGGTGGCCGGCGGGAACGCCGAGGTGGCCGGTGCGGACAGCGCAGGGGCCCACGGCCACGAGGCGACCGGTGCGCTCCCCGGCGAGGTCCCCGAGGAGCTCGCGAACGTGGACACCGGCGTGGTGGCGCTGCTGCGCGCGGGGGCTCCCTACCTGATCCTGATCGGCCTGGTGCTGCTGACACGGCTGGTCACACCGGTCGCCGACACCCTCGATGCCGCCGTCCTCAGCTGGACCCTGGAGGGCGGCTTCACGGGGAGCATGTCCCCGCTCACCCACCCGGGCACCCTGCTGGTCCTGTCCTTCCTGCTCGGTGCGGCCGTCCAGCGGGTCGACATCGGCACGCTGCTGCACGCGATCACCGCCACGCTCCGGCAACTCGTCCCGGTATCGATCGCTCTGCTGGCCATGCTGCTGCTGGCCCGGCTGATGGTGCGGTCGGGCATGACCGAGGCACTGGCAACGGCAGCCGCCGACTCCACCGCCTCGGCGTGGCCCGTCCTCGCACCGCTGGTCGGGGTCCTGGGCACGTTCGTGACCGGATCGGGCACGGCGTCCAACGTGCTCTTCACGGACCTGCAGGTCGCCACGGCGGAGAAGCTCGGGTACGACACGCTGCCGCTGCTCGGCGCCCAGAACTTCGGCGCCTCGGTCGGCAACCCGATCGCCCCCCACAACATCGTCGCCGGCGGTGCGACGGTCGGCCTGACCGGCGGCGAGGCGGACGTCATGCGGCGCACGATCGGCATCACCCTGGTCTATGCCCTGCTGGGTGGCCTCCTCGCGCTCCTGCTCGTCTAGCCGGCCGACAGCCGTTGCGCCCGGACGAGCAGGTCGGCATGCACGTCGTCGACCTGGGCGTGCAGGGCGGCCAGGTCGCCGTCGTTGTCGATCACGTGGGTGGCGACGGCGCGCCGTGCCTGGTCGCTGGACTGCACGCGCACGCGGGCGCGGGCATCCTCCTCGGGGAGGCCGCGCTCGACCAGCCGACGGATGCGGGACTCCTGCTCGGCCTCGACGACGACCACGGCTTCGAAGCGGGCAGCCTGGTCGGTCTCCACCAGCAGTGGGTGGTCGACCACGATCAGGTGCGGGCCACGGTCACGGCGGTCCTGGACCAGCTCCTGGATGCGCTCGGCGATCCGGGCCGCGACCCGGGGGTGGGTGATCCGGTCGAGGTCCTGCCGGGCGTCGTCGTCGTTGAAGACCAACCGCGCCAACCGTGGCCGATCGAGGTCTCCACCGGGGAGCAGGATGTCGCGCCCGAAGCGGGCCACCAGCTCCTCGAGCGCCGGCTCTCCGGGCTGCACGACGTCGTGCGCCACACCGTCCACGTCCAGCACGTCGCAACCGAGCGCGGCGAAGCGCTCCGCGGCCGTCGACTTCCCGGACCCGATCCCGCCGGTCAGTCCGACGAGGTACATGGCGACCCCTCCTCTCCCGGCGTCGGCGAACGCAGCGCGCCCCGGTGTCTCCACCGGGGCGCGGCGACTGGCGCGACGGCTCAGGCCTGCTGCTCGTCGTCAGCGGACCCCTCGTCCGCAGCGGCTTCCTCGACGTCGCTGGCCGGCGCCGGCTCGTCCTCCGGCTCCCCGTTCTCGGAGGAAGCGGGCTCGGAGGAAGCGGGCTCGGCAGCCGATTCGGTGGCCGGTTCCTCGGCAGGCGCAGCGGGTTCCTCGGCAGGCGCAGCGGGTTCCTCGGCGGGTGCAGCGGGCGCCTCGGCCGGCATCGTGGCCTCTGCCAGGGCGATCTCCTCGGGCGACATGCTGGCCTCGTCGCGACCGAACCCGGCCTGGGCGAACGCCGCGGCCAGCGTGCCCCCACCGGCGCTTTCGTCGTCGCCGGAGGAGTAGGCGGTCTCGACCGCCGGCCCCTCCTCGTAGGGGGACTCCTCCTCCGCCGGCGCCGGTGCCTGCGCCTGCTTCAGCGACAGGGAGATGCGCCGACGGACCGTGTCGATGTCGATGACCTTGACCTCGATCTTGTCACCCACGTTCACGACGGCCTCGGGCACCTCGACGTGACGCTCGGCGAGCTCCGAGATGTGGACCAGGCCCTCGATGCCGTCGGCGACCTTCACGAAGGCGCCGAAGGGCACCAGCTTGGTGACCTCCCCGTCCACGAGCTCACCGACCGCGCGCTCGCGGGCGAACTTCTGCCACGGGTCCTCCTGGGTGGCCTTGAGCGACAGCGACACGCGCTCGCGCTCAAGGTCCACATCCAGGACCTCCACCTCGACCTGGTCGCCCACCTCGACGACCTCGGACGGGTGGTCGATGTGCTTCCACGACAGCTCGGAGACGTGCACGAGCCCGTCGACGCCACCGAGGTCCACGAAGGCGCCGAAGTTCACGATCGACGACACCACACCGGCGCGGACCTCGCCCTTCTGCAGCGAGGTGAGGAAGTCGTTGCGGAACTCCGACTGGGTCTCCTCGAGGAACTTGCGCCGGGAGAGCACCACGTTGTTGCGGTTCTTGTCCAGCTCGATGATCTTGCACTCGAGCGTCTCGCCCACGTAGGGCTGCAGATCGCGGACGCGCCGCATCTCGACCAGGGAGGCCGGCAGGAAGCCGCGCAGCCCGATGTCGATGATCAGGCCACCCTTGACCACCTCGATGACCGAGCCCTGCACCGTCTTGTCGCTGGTGTAGATCTGCTCGATCGTGCCCCACGCCCGCTCGTACTGCGCACGCTTCTTGGACAGGACGAGTCGACCCTCCTCGTCCTGTCCAAGAAGCGTGCGCAGTACGAGCGGGCGTGGGGCACGATCGAGCAGATCTACACCAGCGACAAGACGGGGCAGGG
>JAWOCZ010000244.1:0-10773 GCA_046483565.1 Nitriliruptoraceae bacterium | reverse complement strand
GCCGAGGAGCACCAGGGCCGCGGCGACGAGGACGATCACACGGTCTCGGGGAACTCGAACTTGATCTGGGCGAGCTGCTCGTGCTCCCCGGGGACGGGGATCGGGTAGTCGCCGGTGAAGCAGGCGGTGCACAGCTTCTCCCGCTGGTGAGGGGTCGACGCGATCAGGCCGTTCAACGAGACGTAGTGCAGTGAGTCACAACCGATGAAGTCGCGGATCTCTTCCACCTCGAGGTCGGCCCCCACCAGTTCGGCGCGGGTGGCCATGTCGATGCCGTAGTAGCAGGGATGCTTGATCGGCGGCGAGGTGATGCGCAGGTGCACCTCGGCCGCGCCCGCCTCGCGCAGCATCGCGACCAGCTGCCGGGCGGTGTTACCGCGGACGATCGAGTCGTCCACCACCACCAGCCGGCGACCCTCGACGATCTCCTGGACCGGGGACAACTTCAGCTTGATGCCGAGCTGGCGCAGCGACTGGGTCGGCTGGATGAAGGTCCGACCGACGTAGCGGTTCTTCACCAGCCCGTCGGCGAAGGGCAGCCCGCTCTCCGCGGCGTAGCCGGCGGCGGCGTCACGGCCCGCTTCCGGCACCGGGATCACGATGTCGGCGTCGACGGGGGCCTCACGTGCGAGCTGTCGCCCCATCGAGCGACGTGCGTAGAGGACGCTGCCGCCATCCTGCCGATGGTCGGGTCGGGCGAGATACACCCACTCGAACAGGCAGAACGAGGGGTTCGGCGGCGCGAAACGCTGGCTGTGCAGACCGTTGCCGTCGATCGTGACCACCTCACCCGGTGAGACGTCCCGGACGTAGACGGCACCGACGATGTCCAGCGCCGCGGTCTCGGAGGCGACCACCCAACCGCCGGTCGGCAGACGGCCGATCTGCAGCGGATGGACGCCGTTGGGGTCGCGGAAGGCGTGAAGACGTTCCTCGTCCATCAGGACCACCGAGAAGGCGCCCTTGAGCCGCGGCGCCGTCCGGACGATCGCCTCCTCGAGGCTGACGTCCACCTCGCGCGCGAGCAGGGCTGCCATGATCTCCGAGTCGTTGCCGCTCGGCCCGTCCAGCTCTCGGGCGAGCTCGGCGGTGTTGACCAGGTTGCCGTTGTGCCCCAGCGCCAATCCCCCACCCGTGGGGATCTCGCGGTACTGGGGCTGGGCGTTGACCCAGGACGAGGCACCGGTGGTCGAGTACCGGCAGTGGCCGACGGACAGGTGCCCGTCCAGCGCGGCCAGGGACGTATCGGTGAAGACCTGGTTCACCAGCCCCATGTCCTTGTGCACCACGATGCGCCGGCCGCTCGAGGCAGCGATGCCAGCGGACTCCTGGCCACGGTGCTGCAGCGCGTACAGACCGAAGTAGGTCAGTCGTGCCACGTCCTCACCCGGGGCGTAGACACCGACGACCCCGCACTCCTCCTTCGGGCTGTCGAGATCGTCATCACCGCCGGCGGGTGCGGGGGTCAGCTCGGGCAGCATGGAGGGACCTCGCAGGGGGCGCCTGCCACGGCACCTCTGGGAACAGCGACGACGAGACGTCAAGGGTAGCCGCCACCGCCCCGCCACCGCTCCGTCAGCGGCCCGTCAACGGCCCGTCACGCCGAGAACCCGAACCCCGCCGCCTTGCCGGCGAGCTGGTGCTGCACCCGCTCGTCCTTCTCCAGCGAGGCCTCCCGGAGCTCCTCACGGTGCGCGTCGAGCTCGGCGGTGAGCTCGGCGTCGCCGGCCGCCAGGATCCGTACCGCCAGCAGACCCGCGTTGTGGGCGCCGCCCACCGCGACGGTGGCCACGGGGATGCCCGAGGGCATCTGCACGATCGACAGCAGGGAGTCCAGGCCCTCGAGGTGGCGCAGCGGGACGGGGACGCCGATCACCGGCAGCGAGGTCACCGAGGCCAGCATGCCGGGCAGGTGCGCCGCACCACCCGCACCGGCGATCAGGACCTCGAGGCCGCGGCCGGCCGCCTCCTGCCCGTAGGCCAGCATCCGGGCGGCGTCGCGGTGGGCGGAGACCACGTGGACCTCGTGGGCGATGTCGAAGCGCTCGAGCGCCTCGACCGCCCCCTCCATGGTCACCAGGTCCGAGTCGCTGCCCATCACCACCCCGACCCGGGGGCGGGCGCCCTCCGTCGCTGCGTCCGACATCGCTCGCTCCTCCTCGCTCGGGGTCAGGAACCCACCAGCACCTCGGCGACCTGCCGGGCGTGGGAGAGTGCCACCTCGGCGTCGTCGGCGAGCACCGTGACGTGGCCGATCTTGCGTCCAGGACGCGACGCCTTGCCGTACAGGTGGACGGCGGCGTCGGTGACCGCCAGTGCGGCGGGCAGCCGCTCGGCGATCCGGTCCGGGCCATCGGGACCGAGCAGGTTGACCAGCGCCGCCGCCGGGGCACGCAGGCTCGTGTCGCCGAGCGGCCAGTCCAGGACGGCACGCAGGTGGTTGTGGAACTGCGAGGTGGTGGCCGCTTCGATCGTGGCGTGCCCGGAGTTGTGGGGGCGCAGCGCGAGCTCGTTGATCGTGATCTCGCCGTCGGTACCGACGAACAGCTCGACGGCGACGATGCCGACACCGTCCACGACCTCGGCGACCCGGCTCCCGAGCGCGGTCACCCGCTCGGCGACGCCCGGTGCGATGCGGGCGGGCTGCACCAGCTCGACCAGCTGCCCGTCCCGCTGCACGGTCTCCACGACGGGGTAGGTGACGTGCTGGCCCCCGGGACGCCGGGCGGTGACGACCGCCACCTCGACGGCGATGTCGACGTGGGCCTCGACCATCCACCGACCCCCACGCGCCAGCACGGTCGCCGCCGAGCCGCGGTCGCCGACCACCTCGACCCCACGGCCGTCGTACCCGCCCCGGACCGCCTTGCAGACCACCGGCCAGCCGTGCTCGGACGCGAAGGCCGCCACCTCGTCGGCGTCCGCCACGGCAGCGAACGGCGGTACCGGCAGGCCGAGAGCGGCGAGCCGGGTGCGCGCGTGCAGCTTGTCCTTGGCGAACAGCAGCGCGTCCGCACCCGGGCGGACGGGGTGTCCGGAGGCCGCCAGGGCAGCCAGCCCCTCGTCGGAGACGAGCTCGTGGTCCAGGGTCACGACGTCGACCTCGGCGGCGAAGGCCCGCAGCGCCTCCAGGTCGTCGGCTGCGCCGAGCCGGGTGATGGCACCCGCGAGCGACGCCGGCTCGTCGGGGTGCACCGCCAGCACGTGGAGGTCGACGCCCAGGTCGATGGCCGCGGCGTGGGTCATCCTCGCCAGCTGGCCACCGCCGACCATCCCGACCCGGGCGGTCGCCGGACGCGGAGAGGACGGCGCGGGCGTGACCGCGCCAGGCTCGGCCCGCGAGGGATCGGCCGCCGCACGGCGGTCAGGCGACGATGCGTCGGCCGCCATGCCTCAGCCGTCCAGGAGGTCGGTGAGGCCACCGCCGAGCGCCCGCCGCAGGTCATCGAGATCGAGGTCCACCAGCCCCCGGATCGTCAACCGTTCGCCGCCCACGGTCCCGATGTCGGTGAGCGGCACCGCAGCGTCGGCGCACAGCTCGGCGAAGGTGCGCACGTGCGCCGACGCCACGGTCACGATCACGCGGCCGGGGGATTCGCTGAACAGCTGCTGGGTCGCCGAGAGCCGGGCCAGCTCGCCTTCCAGCGCGACCTCCACACCGATGTCGCCACCCACGCACGACTCCGCGAGGGCGACCAGCAGGCCACCGGTCCCGACATCGTGCGCCGCGGTGACCAACTGCTCCCGGGCGGCTTCCTGCAGCACCTCGGAGATCGCCGCTTCCAGTTCCAGATCAGCTGGCGCCAGCCTCCCGCCCAGCGGCGCGCCGAGCCACCGCTGCAGCTCGGAGCCGGCCAGGCCGGGCTCGGTCGGCGCACCGACCAGGAACACCAGGTCGCCCTCGTCCTCGAAGGCGAGCCCCAGCGCATCCTCGGCGTCCGCCAGCACACCGAGGATCCCGATGACCGGGCTCGGGTGGATCGCCTGTCCCTGCGTCTCGTTGTAGAGGGAGACGTTGCCGCCGGTCACGGGTACGCCCAGCTGCCGGCACGCGGCACCGAGCGCCTCGATCGAGGACGCCAGCTGCCACATGATCTCCGGCCGCTCGGGGTTGCCGAAGTTGAGGTTGTTCGTGGTCGCCAGCGGCCGGGCACCCGTGCAGGCGACGTTGCGGAACGCCTCGGCCACGACCCGGATCGTGCCCTGGACCGGGTCCAGCTCGCACCACAGGCCGTTGCCGTCCGTCGAGCAGGCCACCGCGCGTCGGCTGTCGGGCAGCCGGACCACCCCGGCGTCGCCCATCCCCGGGCCGAGCACCGTGCCCGACAACACGTGCTGGTCGTACTGCTCGAACATCCAGCGCTTGGCGGCGACGTTGGGCGAGGACAGGAACGCGAGCGCCGCCTCATCCAAGGTCCGGCCGGGGCGACCGTCCGCAGCCTGGAGCGTGCCGCCGACGAGCGTGGCGTCCAGGATCTCCGCCGCCACCTCGGCGTAATCGTCCAGCCAGGCGGGGCGCTGCCGTGGCCGATCGTAGACGGGTCCTTCGTCGGCCAGGGACCGCGCCGGCAGGTCGGCGATGAGCTCGCCGTTGCGGGTCAGTCGCAGCGCGTCGCCCTCGACCACCTCGCCGATCACCGCGACCGGGACGCCCCAGCGGCGGGCGACCTCCTCGACCTCCTCGAGCTGCTCGGGGGCGACCAGGGCCAGCATGCGCTCCTGGGACTCCGAGCAGAGGATCTCCCATGAGGCCATCGACGGCTCGCGCAACAGCACCCGGTCGAGGTCGACGTCCATCCCGAGCGCGGCGGCGGAGGCGAGCTCCGAGGTCGAGCAGGCGATGCCGGCAGCGCCCATGTCCTGGATCCCTGACACCAGATCGCGCTCGTACAGCTCCAGGCAGCACTCGATCAGCAGCTTCTCGGCGAAGGGGTCACCGACCTGCACGTTGGGCCGCTTCGCATCGAGTCCCTCGTCGAACTCCTGGCTCGCGAGCACGCTGGCGCCACCGATGCCATCGCGTCCCGTGGCGGAGCCCAGCAGGACGGCGAGGTGACCGGGAGCCTCGGCCTTGGCGAGCTGCAGCCGCCTGCGGTCCATCACGCCGATGGCGAGCACGTTGACGAGGGGGTTGCCGGCGTAGGTGCCGTCGAACACCACCTCGCCACCGATGTTGGGCACCCCGACGCAGTTGCCGTAGTGGCCGACGCCGCGGACGACCCCGTCGACCAGGTGCCGCTGCAGCGGGTCCACCGGGTGCTCGATGCCCGCCCCGTCGGTCCAACCGCCCGGATCGCCGAAACGCAGGGGATCCATGACCGCGATCGGGCGGGCGCCCATGGTGAAGATGTCCCGCAGGATCCCACCGACGCCGGTGGCGGCACCCTGGAAGGGCTCCACGTACGAGGGGTGGTTGTGGGACTCGATCTTGAACGCGACCGCGATGCCGTCACCGACATCGACGACCCCGGCGTTCTCCCCCGGCCCGGCGATCACCCATGGCTCGTCGTGGGCGAGGCCGCGGAGGTGGAGCTTCGACGACTTGTACGAGCAGTGCTCGGACCACATCACCGAGTACATCCCGAGCTCGGCGACCGTCGGGACCCGGCCGAGGATCTCGACCAACCGGTCGTACTCATCACCGCGCAGGCCCAGCTCGTAGCCGAGCTCCCGAGCCCGCTCGGGCGTCACGGTCTCGGCGGGCGGGAACGGCGAGGTGGTGGGTTCGGACACTTGAGCGCCTGGTCGTCGGCGGTCACGGATCGGGCCGGGAGACCGGCCGTCGGAAGCCTACGTGACCGGGTGACGATGCCCATCCGTGAGCGCTGTCTGCGCAGGGGGGCGATCATCACGGCGACGCGAGGCCCGGGGGACCTACGGCGCAAAGGCCCCAGGCGCCAGGCAGGACCAAGGAGACAGGGCCGAAGGTCCCGTCCTCGGACCGAAGAGGTACCCTCCCCTCGACGCTCCCCCATCCCATCCGTCAGGACCGTCGTGGACGCCCTCAACACCCTGCGTGCCGTGCTCGTCGCCTTCGCCGCGGTGGCGGCCATCCTGCTGACCTTCCAGGGCCAGTGGTTCCCTGCCGGGGTCCTCGGCGCGGGTATCCTCGCGCACCTCGCGCTGTTCGCCTGGCTGCGTCTGGACAAGCGTCGTCGCGCGGAGCACGACCCGTTCCAGCAGCTGCTGCAGGGCAACTGACCCGACCCGGCAGCTTCCGCAGGGCAGACCGGGCCGTCGTGGCACCGGTCGCAGAGCAGACCGGGCCGTCGTGGAACCGGTCGCAGAACAGACCGGGCCGTCGTGGCACCGGTCGCAGAGCAGACCGGGCCGTCGTCACACGCGCAGCCCGGCGAGGACGCTCTCGAAGAACCCCCTGCCGTCTGACCCGCCGATCAGTCCGGGATCGACCGCATGCTCCGGATGCGGCATGAGACCGACGACGTTGCGTCCCGGGTTGGTGACGCCGGCGATGTCGCGTTCGGAGCCGTTGGGGTTGGAGCCGTAGGCGTAGCGGACCACGACCCGGTCCTCCTCCTCGAGCTGGTCCAGAACGGCCGACTCAGCCACGTAGCGACCTTCGCCGTGCTTGGCCGGGATCACGATCGTCTGCCCCTGGGTGTACTGCCGCGTCCAGGCCGTGTCGGCAGCTGCGACGGTGAGCGGGACGTCCTTGCACACGAACCGCAGGTTGGCGTTGCGGGTCAGCGCACCGGGCAGTAGGCCCGCCTCGCACAGCACCTGGAACCCGTTGCAGATCCCGAGCACCGGGCCGCCTCCGCGTGCGAAGTCCGCGACGGCGTCCATCACCGGCGCCCGGTGGGCGATCGCGCCACAACGCAGGTAGTCACCGTGCGAGAACCCGCCGGGCAGGACGACGGCATCCACGCCGGAGACGGTCGCGTCCGCGTGCCACAGCGCCACGGTGTCGCCGCCGCACTGCTCCACGGCGCGACGCGCATCCTGGTCGTCGAGCGAACCTGGGAAGGTGACCACACCGATCCGCACTTCGTCCCTCCGGCCCATGGGCATACGACCACCCGATCGGCGAGCAGCAGACGCTCACCGGTCACTCAGCGGCTCGGATCGTAGCGGTCGGGGTGGGCCCGGAATCCCGCCGGTCGCGGCCCGCCCCCCGGCGATCCCGCACCGCGGCCCGTCGCGGCCCGTCGCGACCCGTCGCGGCCGATCAGGGTGGATCGCAACGGATCGCCACCTCGACGGTCACCTCGTTGCGATGTCCCCCCCGGCACGCCCGAACACGACCCCCCGAACCGGGCCACGCCCCCGGCGGCCCCGCACCGCGTGCAGATCACGGTGAGGGAGCTGTCCCCGACATCGAGCGACTGGACGTCCGCCCCAGCCGCCACGCACCGAGCGCTGGCGGCACCAGCAGGACCAGGGCACCGAAGGCCAGCGCGGGGTAGCCGGCCGTCGCGAGCACGATGCCGGCCAGCGTCCCACCGACCCCGCCCGCGAGGTTCATGGCGAGATCACTGGTGCCCTGGACCCCCGGTCGGTCCTCCACGGGGACCGCGTCCGTGAGCCAGGCCGAGCCGGCGATCAGGCACGACGACCAGCCCGTGCCGAGCAGGACCAACCCGCCCTGGAACCACACGGACCCGGTGGGATCGCCGGTGGCTGCCAGCAGCGCTGCGATCGCCAGCTGGACCAACCCCAGCAACACCACCTTCCGCGGGCCGAAACGGTCGGCCAAGGTGCCCATCACGGGGCTGAGCGCGTACATGCCGGCGATGTGGAGGCTGATCGTCAGCCCCACCAGATCGAGCGCGGCCCCGTAATGCTCCATGTGCACCGGGGTCATCACCATGATGCCGACCATGACCGCGTGAGCGGCCGTGATGGCCAGCACCGCAACCGTGGCCTCGGGGATCGAACGGATCATCAGGAGCGCCGAGCGGATCGCGTCCCATCCGGTCGTCGCGACCGCCGGCACCGCCGCGTGCTCCCTGACGACGTGGAGCGGATCGGGGCGCAGGAGGGCGAACTGCACGGCCGCCGCAGCGAGGAACGAGGCCAGCGAGAACAGGTAGGCACCCGCCAGCGGTGGCAGCAGCAGCGTGGCGGCGAACGACTCCCCCGGGCCGGTCAGGTTCGGGCCCAGGACGGCACCGACCGTCGTCGCCCAGACGATGTTCGACAACGAGCGGGCGCGGTTGGCCGGTCGGGCCAGGTCGGTGGCGGCGTAACGGGACTGCAGGTTCGAGGCGCTCGCCCAGCCGAAGGCGGCGGAGGCGACCACGTGGAGCCAGAAGACCCCGAGGACGGCCGCCACGATCGCGACCGCCGCGCCGGCTGCGCCGACGAGGTAGCCCGTCACGAGCCCAGGCCGCCGTCCACGTGACACCGACAGCCGCGCGATGACGATCGCGGCGACCGCAGCCCCGAGGGTCGAGGCGGTCGCGGACACACCCGACAGCGACGCTGTCCCCGACAACTCGTAGGCGAGCAGCCCGACCACCGCCACGCCCGACCCGACACCGACACCGCCGAGCACCTGACTGACCACCAGGACACGCACCGTGCGACGCTGGAGGCGTTCGAGCATCGCCGCACGCTCCGCAGCCGAGGCGCCATCGGCCCCCGTGCGCCCACGCATCGGAGGTTCAGCGGTCATCGCGGAACCCCACGGCCAGCAGGTCGGCGACGGGGTCGTCGGCGGCGAGCAGCTCGGCAGCGTCACGGCAGCCACGCGGCAGGTCGTCACCGAACTCGAGCACCGCGCAGGCTCGCTGTTGCAGCTCTGCCGCGCGGAGTTCGGTCGTGACCCCGACCGGCGCGCCGGGCCAGCCGGTATCGGTGAGCAGAGCCAGCTGATGCGCCAGCGCCGGCGCGGCGCGACGAGCGTCCTGGAACTGGAACTTCGCGTTCAGTTCCACGATCAGGCGCTCGTCCTCGACCCGAGCGGAGGACTCGACACCGGACAGCTCGAAGGTGGCGATCCGCAGCTGACCCCCGCCCGCGATCCAGGTGACCAGACCTTCCCGTAGCAGGGGGAAGTCGCCGCTGTCGATCAACCCACAGACCGCCTCCATGGCAGTACGCGCCGTCGTCTGCGAGCCGGGGTCACCGACGATGCGGATCGCCTGCGAGCAGCCGGGACCCGGCTCGGCGTCGCGCGTCTCCGACAACATGGCCTCGCCGCGGGCGATGGTGACCTCGGGGCCACCCGCCGGCCGTCGCTCAGCCGCGGACAGCGGCTCCCGGTCGATGGCCAGGAAGGCCCACACGGTGACGGCCAGCGCGAGCGGCACCAGGACCAGCAGGGTGATGACGAACCAGCGCTGCAGTACGGGTTCACCCGTCGCCAGGGTGGGTAACCCGTCGTCGCGCAGCGGCGGGAGGCCAGAGCGTCGGCCACCCTCCCTGTCGGGGCTGTCGGAGGTCACGGAGGCGGCTCAGACGTCGGCACGCTCGGCGTCATCGATGACGCGCCAGCGGTAGGACTCGATCACGGGGTTGGTCAGGAACCCTTCGCACATCGCCTCGACGCGGGAGGCCAACTCGTCCTGCGGGGCATCGATGACGAACTCGAGGTGCTTGCCGACGCGGACCTCGCTGACGAGGTCGTACCCGAGGCCGGGCAGCGCTTCCTCGACCGCTCGACCCTGCGGATCCAGGATCTCGCGCTTGAGCAGGACATCGACGGCGACGCGTGGCATCAGGTGCTCGCTCTGTCGGCGGCGGGCGATCCGGTGAGGGGAGCCCGACCGTGGGCGATGGCGGAGTGCGGCAGGCACCCGCTCGGCGGAGCTCGGCACGCACCCGCCTGGCGCGGCGCGAAGGCTCGCGTGCCGCGAGCGTAGCGACGACCCTGAACGGCCATCGCGGCCTGTCGTGTCAGATCGCCGTCGGCGCCATCGAGCGCCGCACGGCCGCGATGAGGGCGCTGGCCTCGAAGGGCTTCCTGATGATCCCGGAGGCCGACGTCTGCGCCAGCGCTTCGAGGTCCCGTGGATGCGCCTTGGCCGTGACGAAGAGGGCGGGCAGGTGGCCGAGGCCAGGTCGGGTGCGCAGTTCGGCCAACAGGGCCGGACCGTCGATGCCCGGCATCATGACATCGAGCAGGAGCAGGTCCACCGAGGTGGTGGTCACCGCGTGCAATGCCTCCACCGCGCCGCTACACGACAGCACCTCGACGTCCGGCTCCCCGTCGAGGATCATCTGCACCAGGGTCAGCGTCTCCGGATCGTCATCGACATGCAGGACCCGTAGGCGTGATCGCACGATGGCCCCCTCCCCCACGATGGCCCCCTCCCCCACGACAGCCAGCCCCCGAGGATCGTCCACCAGTGGTCCCCGGGGCCGCAGTGTAGATGTCCCGTCAACGACCATGCCGGCCGGCGCACCACCCCGGCCGGGGCCGCGAACAGCGGCGCCGCACGAGCCCGCGAACAACGGCGCCGCACGAGCCCGCGAACAGCCGCGCGCGCCGTGCTGCCTGCGCCTAGCATCCCTCCCGATGCGCCACAGACGTCGCGCGTACGTGCGGCCCACAACGGAGAGCACGTCGAGCGCTGAGGAAGGACGAGCGTGGAATCGGTCCTCGTTGCCAACCGTGGGGAGATCGCGATCCGGGCGTTCTGGGCCATGACCGAACTCGGGATCCGTACGATCGCCGTGCACGCCCGGGAGGATCGCGACTCCCTGCACCGCATCAAGGCCGACGAGGCCTACGAGATCGGCGAGCCCGGCCACCCCGTGCGCGCCTACCTCGACGTCGACGCGATCGTCACCGCCGCCGTGCGTGCC
>JAWOCZ010000226.1:0-2839 GCA_046483565.1 Nitriliruptoraceae bacterium | reverse complement strand
CCGCCCGCCCCGACCCCGCCGGTTGCCGCCCGCCGCCGCCCCCGTTCTCGCCCGCCGCCGCGCGCCCGGGGGTTGGGTGCGTTCTGCCCCGGTTCCCGGGGTGTTCCGCACCCGATCCGGTGGGTTGCCGCCGCGTGCCGCCCTCGCCGCCCTCTCCCGCCGCCCCGCCGGACCCTGTCCCTACCGGGTTGGGTGCGTTCTGCCCCGGTTCCCGGGGCGTTCCGCACCCGATCCCGCGGGTCGCCGCCGCGTGCGCGGGGGTTGGGTGCGTTCTGCCCCGGTTCCCGGGGTGTTCCGCACCCGATCCGGTGGGTTGCTGCCACGTGCGCGGGGGTTGGGTGCGTTCTGCCCCGGTTCCCGGGGTGTTCCGCACCCGATCTCGCGGGTCGCCGCCGCGTACGGCCGGGCACGTGAACCGCGCCGCAAGGCCCTCGCGGCAGCGCGTCAGCGAGCCTCGACCGTGAGCTCGGAGGCGACCTCGGTCACCCCGTCCACCTCGGCGACCTCGGCGAGCAGTTCGCGCTCGGTCTCCGCCCGCGTCACGGTGCCCTTCAGGGTGACCTTTCCGGGACCGTCGATCCGGAGCACGACCGCCGAGGTGTCGTCCTTCGAACCCAGGACATCGCTCTTGATGCGCTGCTGGAGCAGTGCCGCATCCGACTCGGATCGGGCGGGCAGGGCGTCCTTGACCTGCTCGATGGCATCGCCCTTCGCCTGCTGGACCTTGCCTTTGGCGCGACTGCCCAGGTCATCGGCGGCCTCCCGGCCACGCGCCACCGCCTGCTCGGTCACCTGCGAACGCCGTGCCTTCCCGCGATCCGGGTCGGCGAGGTAGGCGATGGCGGCGCCGAGCGCCGCGCCGAACGTCAACCACACCAGCCGCCGTGGCCAGCTCGTGCGCTTCGAGGCCGAGAGCAGGTCGTCGAGCTGGTCGTCCAGCCCGGCGGCCGCGACCTCGACGTGGTCATGGAGCCGTTCCTCCGCTTCGTCGATCCGCGCACCGAGGCGGTGGAACTCCCGGAAGACCGATCCACCGTCCGCTCGGACGAGATCGGCCGTGCGGTCGCGCAGCCCGTCGAAGGCTGCGGTGACCGTCGAGCCGACCTTCTCGGCCCGCCCGGTGACCCGCTCCTGGACATCGTCGCTCGTCATGGGTGCTCCTCGTCTCGTGGTGCTGCTGGGCGGTGGAGATGCCTCGGTCAGCCCGGCCCGGGCGAACCGGGTGCTGGTACGGGCGAACCGGGTGGCTCTCGTCTTCGTCTACGGGTTCGGACCGGCCGTACGGGTTCCGGCCGGCTGTACGGGTTCGAGTCTGCCGTACGGCTTCGCATCGACCCTAGAGGTCGAAGCGAGAGCCTACGATGACCGTCGGTACGGTGGTGCGATGACCGATCCGCAGCTCTTCGCCGACGGCCCCGGCTCGACCGGCGAGCACGGGGGTCCCACGGCGACCGGGGCCAGTGCGCCCACCAGCACCCCCAGCCGCCCCGGCGGGGTGCCGGCCGGCATGCCCCTGGCGGCACGGCTACGCCCTCGGGACCTCGGTGAGTACGTCGGCCAACTCGATGCGCTCGGGACGGGCAAGCCGCTGCGCGCCATGCTCGACCGTGGGGACCTCGCCTCGCTCCTGCTGTGGGGGCCTCCTGGGGTGGGCAAGACCTCGCTGGCGACGGTGATCGCCGCCCACGTCGAGGCAGCGTGGACCGAGCTGTCGGCGGTCACCGCCGGCGTCAAGGACGTGCGGCGGGTGATCGAGGAGGGCCGCAGCCGCCTGGAGCTGCGCGGCCGGCGCACCGTGCTGTTCATCGATGAGATCCACCGCTTCAACAAGAGCCAGCAGGACGCGTTACTCCCGGGCGTCGAGTCCGGGTGGGTCACCCTGATCGGCGCGACGACGGAGAACCCGTTCTTCGAACTGAACGCCCCCCTGCTCTCCCGCTGCCAGCTCGTGCGTCTGGAGCCGCTGACCGCCGACGACGTGGCCACGCTGCTCGAGCGCGCGTGCACGGACCCCGTGCGTGGCTTCGGCGGCCGGATCAGCCTCACCGACGAGGCGCGGACCCACCTCGTCGCGGTCGGGGACGGCGACGCGCGCGCCTCCCTGAGCGCTCTGGAGGTCGCAGCGGCCGCGGTGGGGGTGACCGGGCCCTCCGGCGCAGCCCAGGGCGACACCGGGGCGAGCCGCCCGGCCGGCGACGGCAGCGACGCCGACACCGACACCGAGGTAGTGCACCTCGACCTGGCCGCCGTCGCCGACGCGATGCGGCGCTTCCGCTACGACAAGACGGCCGACGGCCATTACGACCAGGTCTCCGCGTTCATCAAGTCGCTGCGGGGCTCCGACCCCGACGCGGCCACCTACTGGCTGCTGCGCATGCTCGAGTCGGGGGAGGACCCGCGCTTCCTTGCCCGCCGCATGGTCATCCTGGCATCGGAGGACATCGGGCTGGCGGACCGGCAGGCGCTGCCGATCGCGGTGGCGGCCTTCGACGCCCTCGACAAGGTCGGGCTCCCGGAGGCCCGCTACGCCCTGACCCACGCCGCCATCGCGCTCGCGACGGCGCCGAAGTCCAACAGCGTCACCCGGGCCCTGGCGAAGGGCACGGAGCTGGTCCGTCGCTCCGGTAACCTCGACGTGCCCGCCCATCTGCGTGACGCCCACTACCGCGGCGCAGGGGAGCTCGGCCACGGTGCGGGCTACGTCTACCCCCATGACCGGCCGTCGGGGGTCGTGCCGGAGCAGACCTACCTCCCCGACGAGCTGGTGGGCACCCTGCTGTACGAGCCCTCCACCCACGGCCACGAGGCGCCGGTGGCCGAACGGCTCGGCGAGCTCCGC
>JAWOCZ010000187.1:0-15006 GCA_046483565.1 Nitriliruptoraceae bacterium | reverse complement strand
GGTGGGCGCGGCGCCGGCCATCGGTCCGGTGGGATCCCCGCTCTCGCCGCCGCTGGTCACCGCGGCGTCCTCGTCGCCGGTCCCTGCGGCGTCCCCGTGCGGCGATGGCGCTGCCTGCGGGCTGCTACTCGCCGTCGGGTCGCCGGTCCCCGAACCGGCGACCTCGACACGGCGGTCGATCTGCTGGCCGTCGCTCGCGGCCCGAGCGGTCAGCACGGCGTAGCCCGTGCGCTGGCCCCCGAGGTCGACGAGCTGGCCCGGCATCCGGATGCCGGCGGCATCGAAGGCGTACTTGAGCCGTTCGCGCAGCTGGCGGGTGAGCTCCCAGTTGCGCAACGGCTTGGTGGGGATCACGACGCGGATCCGGATCCCGTCGGGGCCGTAGTGCTGCACACCCCACACCTCCGGCGCTCCGATGACGTCCTGGCCCCACAGCTGATCGGCCGCGAGCTCGACGGCGACCTGGTGGATCAACGCCTTGGCAGCGGCCACATCGGTCTCGAGGGCCAGCGGCACGTCCAGCGTGGCCCGTGCCCACTCCTGGGAGAGGTTGCCGACCCGCTGGATGTAGCCGTTGAGGACGTGATGGAGCACGCCGTCCACGTCGCGGAAGGCCGTCGACCGCAGGCCGACCCGCTCCACCACCCCGAAGCGGCCATCCACCTCGATCCAGTCACCGACGCCGTACTGGTCCTCGATCAGCATCGCGATCCCGGCCAGCACGTCACGGACCAGCTGTTGGGCACCGAACCCGATCACCACGCTGGCCAGCCCCGCGCCGGCCAGCAGCGGCTCCAACGGGACCCCGAGCAGATCGAGGATGAACAGCAGGGCGATCGTCCAGATGATGACCGCGAGCACGCCACGCACGACCCCGGATGCGGCCTGCAGACGTTGGAGCCGGCGCGTGCGGAAGCGTTGCGTGTCGCTGATGGCACCGCGCTCGTAGGCACGCTCGAGCCGGCGGGTGGTCCGCTCCTCCAGCTGTGCGCCGTAGCGCGCGACGGCCATCCGGCTCACGCGGGTCGCCAGCAGGGCGACGAGCATGACCAGCACGATCCACACGGCGGTGGAGCCGACACCGGCAGCCCGTGCGAGTGCGTCGTTGCCGGTGAGGTCGTACACCAGCTCGCACAGGCGCTCGGCCTCCTCGGCGGGACCGCAGACGTCGGCGACCCCGGACTGTGCCAGCAGCGTTCCCACGGGCGTTCCTCCCTCGGTTCGCGCAGCCTAACCGTGCCCGCCACCGGCCCTCCCCGGCCCGGTGGGGGACGCCGGCCTGCGTGGGCACCCGTGGTGTGCGGGGCCTGCTGCTGGGGGGCGACGTCGTGGTCCGGCCGTCGGAGCCCACCGGGAGGGTGCGCGGACGGCACTACCCTGCGAGGCGTGAGCAACCCCGCCGCAGCCTTCCGACCCGAGCCCGGCACCATCCCGGAGAGCCCGGGGTGCTACCTGTTCCGCGACGCCCACGGCCGGGTGGTCTACGTCGGCAAGGCCAAGTCGCTGCGGTCACGGGTGAACTCGTACTTCCAGGCACCCGGCGGGCTCGCCACCCGGACCCGGGCGATGCTGGAGGCGGCCCGGTCGGTCGAGTGGATCGTGGTCGACACCGAGGTGGAGGCGCTGCACCTCGAGTACACCCTGATCCAGCGTCACCGGCCGCGCTACAACGTCCGCTACCGCGACGACAAGTCCTACCCCCACCTGGTCCTGAGCACCTCCGAGGCCGTCCCGCGAGCCCGGGTCGCCCGGGGGGCCGTCGCGGCCGGCGATCGCCGGTTCGGTCCCTACGCGCACGCCTACGCGATCCGCGAGACCCTGGACCTGCTGCTCCGGGTCTTCCCGGTGCGGACCTGCTCCCAGGGGGTGTACGACCGTGCCGAGCGCAGCGGTCGACCGTGCCTGCTCTACCACATCGACCGTTGTGCGGCGCCGTGCACCGGCGAGGTCAGCCATGCTGGGCACCGGGAACTGGTCGAGGGCTTCGCCAGCTTCCTCGATGGTGAGACCGCACCGGTGCTCCGACAACTCGAGGAGGAGATGCACGCCGCGGCGGCCGAGCTGCACTTCGAGGCCGCGGCTCGCCGGCGGGACCAGCTCCTGGCGGCCCGGCGCGCCCTGGAGAAGCAGCAGGTCGTCACCGACCGCGATGAGGACCTGGATGCGATCGCGGTGCACGAGGACGAGCTCGAGGCCAGCGTGCAGGCCTTCTTCGTCCGGCGTGGCCGTCTGGTCGGTCGCAAGGGATGGACCGTCGACAAGGTCGAGCCGCTGACCACCTCGGAGCTGTTGACCTCCTTCCTGCTGCAGCTCTACGCCGAACGGCCCGATGACGTGCCGCCGCAGATCCTGGTCCCCGCACTCCCCGCCGACGAGGAGGCGTTGGCGGTCCTGCTGGGCGAGCAACGTCGTACACAACGCGCCGGACAGCGCGGACGGCCCGGCGGCGCGGTCCGCTTCCACGTCCCGCAGCGGGGCGCCAAGCGCGAGCTCCTGGCCACCGTGGCCGACAACGCACGCGACGCCTTCCACCGCACCCGGCTGCAGCGGGCCAGCGACTTCGACGCACGGACCCGGGCGCTCCAGGAACTGCAGGCGGCGCTGGACCTCGAGGAGGCCCCGCTACGGATCGAGTGCTACGACATCAGCCATCTCGGTGGCACCGAGGTGGTCGGCTCGATGGTGGTCTTCGAGGACGGACTGCCCCGCAAGAGCGAGTACCGCCGGTTCAAGCTGTCGGTGGACACCAACGACGACTACGCCGCGATGCACGAGGTGCTGCAGCGGCGTTTCACCCGGCTGGTCGAGGAGCGCCGCCGTCCCGTGGCCGAGCGTGACGACCAGCAGCGGTTCGCCTATCCGCCCAACCTCGTAGTCATCGACGGTGGCCCCGGTCAGCTCTCAGCGGCGTTGGAGGGCATCGCGGCGACCGGTGTGGACGACGTCGCCGTCGTCGCGCTCGCCAAGCGCTTCGAGGAGCTCCACCAGCCGGACCGCCGGCGTCCGGTGGTGCTCCCACGGGGGTCCGAGGCGCTCTACCTCGTCCAGCGCGTGCGCGACGAGGCCCACCGGTTCGCGATCGGCTACCAGCGCCGCCGCCGACGCTCGGCGGTGACCACCTCGGCCCTGGACGACATCCCCGGCATCGGGCCCAGCCGCCGGGCGGCACTGCTGTCGAGGTACGGGTCGGTCACGGCGTTGGAGACCGCCACCGAGGAGGAACTCGCCGAGATCGACGGCATCTCCCATACGCTCGCGCGGACCATCCACCGGCATCTGCACCCGGAGACCGGGCAGGCCGACGATCAGGAGCTGCCGTGACGGGAGACGAACCCACCGCGGTCGCTGACGACGCAGCCCGAACCGCCCGGCCGTACGGCGATCGCGTGAGCGAGGTCGAGGCGCAGCGGCCACGGATCCTGATCATCACGGGGCTGTCGGGCGCCGGTCGTTCGACGGCCTCGGATGCGGTCGAGGACCTGGGCTGGTTCGTGATCGACAACCTGCCCCCGACCCTGATCGAACGGGTCACCGAGCTCGCCTTCGCGCCGGGTTCGTCGGTGACGAAGCTCGCGATCGTCGCCGACGTGCGCGGGCGCGAGTTCTTCTCCGCGCTCGTCGAGACGATCCGTGAACTGCGTCGCAGCGAGGCCGACGTCAAGGTGCTGTTCCTCGATGCCGACGACGAGTCGCTGATCCGCCGCTTCGAGGAGACCCGGCGACGCCACCCGGCCGCCGTCGAGTCCGGCGTGGTGGCGGGGATCCAAGCGGAGCGCGAGCAGCTCTCGGAGCTGCGTGGCCTCGCCGATCTGATCGTCGACACCAGCGACCTCAACGTCCACGAGCTGCGCGAGCGTGTCCTCGGCCTGGTCGACGATCCCTCGTCGGCGCAGCTCAGGATCGACGTCGTCTCCTTCGGCTTCAAGCGGGGCAGCCCCAGGGAGGCCGACCTGCTGCTCGACGTGCGCTTCCTGCCCAATCCCCACTGGGTGGAGGAGCTCCGGGGCTACACCGGCAAGGATGACGAGGTCCGCGACTACGTCTTCCGGCAGCCGTCGACGGGTCCCTTCGTGACGGCCACCGAACGGCTGCTCGACGTCGTCGTTCCCGGCTACATCACCGAGGGGAAGCGCTACCTGACGATCGCCATCGGGTGCACCGGGGGCAAGCACCGTTCGGTGGCGCTGGCCGAGGCGTTCGGCCGCTACCTGTCCGAGACCTTCGAGCTCCCCGTCGAGGTCAAGCACCGCGACCTCGGTGCCGAGTGAGCACCCGGGGGCACCTGCTGGACCGCGCCGTCGCGATCGGCGGTGGTCACGGCCTGGCGCGCTCGCTGGTGGCGCTCCGTGACGTCGCCGACGACGTGGTCGCCATCGTGACGGTCGCCGACGACGGCGGCTCCTCCGGTCGCCTGCGACGCGATCTGGACGTCGTGCCACCGGGCGATCTGCGCATGGCCATCACGGCCCTGGCGCAGCGTTCCCGGCTCGCCGAGGTGATCGGCTACCGCTTCCCACGGGGCGAGCTCGGTGGCCACAGCCTCGGCAACCTCGTGCTGGTGGCCCTCGAGGACCTCCACGGTGGGGACGTGGTGGCGGCGCTCGACGAGCTGTCGCTCCACCTCGGTGTGGCGGGCCGGGTGCTCCCGTGTACGACCGCGCCCGTCACCCTGCACGCCAGCTCGGCCGCCGGTGGTGTCAACGGCCAGGCCGCCATCGCGGAGACCGCCCGCCTGCGCCGGGTCTGGCTGTCGCCCCCCGCACCCGCCGCCACCCCGGCCGCGCTGGCGGCGATCGCCGAGGCGGAGCTGATCGTGCTCGGGCCCGGGTCGCTGTACACGAGCCTGCTCCCCAACCTGCTGGTACCCGGTATCGCGACGGCCCTGCGGGACGCGCCGGCGCCGGTGGTCCTCGTCGCCAACCTGCGTGAGCAGCCGGGTGAGACCGAGGGCATGGATATCGCGGACCACCTCGACGTCCTCGCCGACCACGCACCCGAGGTGCGCATCGATGCCGTGCTCGTCCACGAGGGGGCGCGACCCAGCGGCTCGGGGCGGGCCCTGGACGCCAGGGAGCCCCGGCTGGTGGACCACGCGATCGGTCTGCACACCGCCGATCTGCTCGACGACCGGGACGGCCACGACCCCGCGGCGCTGTCCCGGGCGCTGACCGACGTGTGGATGAAGCTGCGGTGAGCACCGTGGCGGGGGGATCGTTCACCGAGGTGGTGCGCCAGGAGCTCTCGGGTCTCCCGCTCGGCGCGACCGGGCCGGTGCAGCAGGAGTTGGCTGGCCTGCTGCGCACCAGCGGGAGCCTGATCGTGCGCGGCGGGAGCAGCACCGGCCCGGAGCTGAGCGTGGTCACGGGCTCGGGGGCGGTGGCGCGTCGCGCGCACGGCCTGGTCGTGCGGGGTTTCGGCCAGCGACCGGAGCTGCAGGTCAGGGCGGCCGGTGCCGTCCGCAACACCCCGCGGTACGCGGTGGTGCTCGGCAGCGCCAGCCTGGCGATCGGCCGGGAGCTCGGGGTGCTCGACGCACACGGTCGCCCCATGGCTCCCGGTGCCCGACCCCTGCGGGGTGAGGAGCGGGTGGCCGTGGTCAGAGGCGCGCTGCTCGGTGGTGGCTCGGTCTCACGGCCCGAGCGTGATCCACACCTGGAGATCGCCGTCACCGACCGCCGTGTGGCCCTGTGGCTCGCCGACCTGATCGCCGGGGTCGCGGGTGCGCGTCCGGGGTGCAGCGAGGGGCCCCGCACGCGGCTGGTCCTCAAGTCGGGCGAGCGCATCGGGTCCCTGCTGGCTGCTGTCGGCGCCGTCACCTCCTACCTCGAGCTGGAGGAGCGCCGCCTGCGGCGTCAGCTCCGGGGCGAGGCGAACCGCCTGGCCAACGCCGATCGGGCCAACCTGCGCCGCACGATCGATGCCAGCGCCGTGCAGGTGGCCGCCGTCGAGTCGGCGATCGCTGCGGTCGGTTGGGAGGGGCTGGGGGAGGAGCTCCGCGAGACCGCACTGGTCCGCCTCGCCAACCCGGAGGCGTCACTGGCCGAGCTCGGTTCCCTGCTCGATCCGCCCGTCGGCAAGTCCGCGGTCCACCGTCGCCTCCAGCGTCTGGAGCAGCTCAGCACCGCGACGGACACGGCCGAAGGGGAGCAAGAGGACCCGTGACCCGGCCCATGAGCCGGTGGTAGGGTCGAGCGCGAGCGCGGGACGCACGGTCCATCCGCCGTGATGCCCAGCGCGCGCACGGGTGACGGTCGCCGTCGACCCCACCGCCCACCTCGACGTCCGGTGCCGAACGCGGCCCGACGCCGGTCCCCACCGGACGACACCGCCCAACGAACGGGAGCTTCCAACCATGTCCGTGAGCGTCGCCATCAACGGCTTCGGCCGTATCGGCCGCAACTTCCTGCGTGCCACCCTCAAGGAGAACATCGACCTCGACATCGTGGCGGTCAACGACCTGACCGACACCACCGCCCTGGCCATGCTGCTGAAGTACGACAGCGTCCACGGCCGCTTCGACGGGACCGTCGAGGTGGAGGGCGCCGACCTCGTGGTCAACGGCAAGCGCATCAAGGTGCTCAGCGAACGCGACCCGGCGAGCCTGCCCTGGAGCGACCTCGGTGTCGACCTCGTCGTGGAGTCCACCGGCTTCTTCACCCAGCGTGACGCGGCGGCCAAGCACCTCGAGGCCGGCGCCAAGAAGGTGATCATCTCCGCGCCCGCGAAGGGCGAGGACAAGACCATCGTCATGGGGGCCAACGAGGACGAGTACGACAGCGCCGCCCACGACGTGATCTCCATGGCCTCCTGCACCACCAACTCGGTCGTCCCGATGGCGAAGGTGATCCACGACGCGTTCGGGATCGAGCAGGGGCTGATGACCACGATCCACGCCTACACCGGTGACCAGCGCCTGCACGACGCCCCCCACAAGGACCCGCGCCGCGCCCGGGCTGCCGCCATCTCGATGGTGCCCACCACCACGGGGGCGGCGAAGGCCACCTCGCTGGCCCTGCCGGAGATGGAGGGCCGGCTCGACGGGTACGCGATGCGGGTCCCGGTGCCCTCCGGCTCCGCCACCGACCTCACGCTGCTGCTGTCCAAGGAGGTCACCAAGGACGAGGTCAACGCGGCGTTGAAGGCCGCCGCCGACGGCCCGCTGCAGGGCATCCTCGAGTACACCGAGGACCCGATCGTCTCGGTCGACGTCATCGGCAACCCCCACTCCTGCATCTTCGACAGCGGCGTCACGATCGCGGCCGGCAAGATGGTCAAGGTGCTCGGGTGGTACGACAACGAGATGGGCTACTCGACCCGTCTGGCTGACTTCACCAAGTTCGTGGGGGACAAGCTGTGACGTCCGAGCAGCTCGCAGGGGTCCGCACGCTGCCGGACCTCGACGCCGAGGGCAAGCAGGTCTTCGTCCGCGCTGACCTGAACGTGCCCCTGCGCGACGGGGCGATCACCGATGACCTGCGCGTGCAGTCGTCGGTGCCGACCCTGCGGGCGCTGCTCGATCAGGGTGCGAGCGTCGTCGTGGCCTCGCACCTCGGTCGCCCCAAGGGGACGCCGGATCCGGCGTCCTCCATGGCGGCCGTCGGCACGCGCCTGCAGGAGCTGTTGTCCACCGAGGTCCTCACGGCCAACGACGTGGTCGGCGAGGATGCCCGGGCGAAGGCCGCGGCGCTCGAGCCCGGTCAGGTGCTCCTGCTGGAGAACCTGCGTTGGGACCCGGGCGAGACCGCGAACGACGACGACTTCGCGGACGCGCTCGCCTCGCTCGCGGACGCCTACGTCGACGATGCCTTCGGTGCCTCGCACCGGGCGCACGCGTCCATCTCCGGGATCCCCGAACGGATCCCTGGCTACGCCGGGCTGCTGCTCGAGCGTGAGCTCGAGGTCCTCGGGGGACTGCTGGAGGATCCGTCGCGGCCCTACGTTGCCGTGCTGGGTGGCGCCAAGGTCAGCGACAAGCTCACCGTGCTGGAGAACCTGCTCCAGCGGGTGGACGTGCTCGCCGTCGGCGGTGCCATGGCCTACACCTTCCTCCTCGCCGAAGGGCTCGACGTCGGCGCCTCGCGCGTCGAAGCCGATCAGGTCGAGACCGTGGGACGCCTCGTGGCCGCCGCACGCGAGCGCGGCGTCGAGGTCCTGCTGCCGACCGATGTGGTCGTCGCTGCCCAGTTCGAGGAGACGGCCCCGGCCACGACCGTCGAGGTGGGAGCGATCCCGTCCGACCAGATGGGGCTCGACATCGGACCACGGACCGCTGAGGCCTACGCGTCGGCGATCGCCGGCGCGGGCAGCGTGTTCTGGAACGGGCCGATGGGGGTGTTCGAGTGGGAGCCGTTCGCCGCCGGTACCCGCACGGTCGCCGAGGCGATCGCGAACTCCGACGGCTTCACGGTCGTCGGCGGCGGTGACTCCGCCGCGGCGATCCGGGCCTTCGGGCTGGACGACCGGGTGGACCACGTGTCCACCGGGGGCGGGGCCTCGCTCGAGCTGCTCGAAGGCAAGGAACTCCCGGGGGTCGTGGCACTCAGGACCTGACCTCCAGTGGCGCTGAGGAGCTGAGCGCACCCTGACACCGGCGGGCCCGGCGCACCACGCGCCGGGCCCGTTTCCGTGTCGACCGGCCCGTCCCGGTGCCAGTGGTGGCCGAGCGGGCGGGGACGGCGGGTCCGAGGACGACGGGGGTGACTAGGCTCGGAGGCGACCACACCATCGATCGCCCCCGAGGACGAGGACCCGAAATGGCCGAGCGGACGCCCATCATGGCGGGGAACTGGAAGATGCACCGGGACCACCTCGAGGCGATCCAGCTGGTGCAGAAGCTGGCCTACCACCTCGAGGAGGAGGACTACGCCGGACAGGACGTCGTCGTCTGTCCGCCCTTCGTGTCGCTCCGGTCGATCCAGACCCTGATCCAGTCCGATCGTCTCCCGATACAGCTCGGGGCGCAGAACTGTCACGCCGAGGACGAGGGCGCCTTCACCGGCGAGATCAGTCCCCCCATGCTCAAGCGGCTGGACGTGACCTACGTCCTGGCCGGGCACTCGGAGCGACGAGCCCTGTTCGGCGAGACCGATGAGATCGTCAACGCCAAGGTCGCCGCGATCCGTCGCCACGAGATGCGCCCGATCCTGTGCGTCGGCGAGACGAAGGAGGAGCGCGAGGCGGGCAAGGCCGTGGAGGTGGTGGTCTCGCAGCTGCGAGGGAGCCTCGCGAACATCGACGTCGGCGAGCAGGACGCCGAGGAGGTCGTCATCGCCTACGAGCCGGTGTGGGCGATCGGCACCGGCCTGACCGCGACACCCGAGGACGCACAGGAGATGTGCGGCACCGTGCGGACCGAGCTCGCGTCCCTGTACGGCCAGGACGTCGCCGACCGCATGCGCGTCCAGTACGGCGGCAGCGTGAAGGCCGGCAACGTCCGCTCACTGATGGCCCAACCCGACATCGACGGCGCGTTGGTCGGCGGGGCCAGCCTCTCGAGCGAGGACTTCGCCCTGATCGTCGGTCACCGACGCGACAGCTGAGCGCGCCGGACCGCGCTCCGGCGATGCCCTGGTCACGGCGGGCCGTGGCGTCGCCGGGCCGGCCAGCGGATCAGTCGTGCAGGAGCTGCAGGGGTTCGGCGTAGAAGCAGGCCGACGGATGGCCGTGACCGAACTCGTCGACCAGCGGTGGTTCCTCCCGGGCACACCGGTCGTCGGCCTTCCAGCAGCGGGTCCGGAAGCGGCAGCCCGACGGCGGGTCGGAGGGCGAGGGCACGTCGCCTTCCAGCATGATGCGGTCGATCTTGCCCCGGTCGCGGGGGTCGGTGATCGGAGCGGCTGAGAGCAGCGCCTGGGTATACGGGTGGGTGGGGTTGGTGAAGATGTCCTCGGCCTCGCCGAACTCGACGATCTTGCCCAGGTACATCACCGCGACACGGTCGGAGATGTGGCGCACGACCGAGAGGTCGTGGGCGATGAACAGGTAGGCGAGGCCGAGCGCGTCCTGGAGTTCCTCGAGCAGGTTGATCACCTGGGCCTGGATCGAGACGTCCAGCGCCGAGACGGGTTCATCGAGAACGAGCAGTTGCGGGTCCAGCGCGAGCGCGCGGGCGATCCCGATGCGCTGGCGCTGACCACCGGAGAACTCGTGCGGGAACCGGTTCCCGTGCTCGGGGTTGAGCCCGACCAGGCGCATCAGCTCCTTGACGCGCTCACGGCCACCGTCGCGGTACCGGCCGTAGATCCGCAGCGGTTCGGCGATGATCTCGTTGACCGACATCCGGGGGTTGAGGGAGGCGTAGGGGTCCTGGAAGACGATCTGGATCTCCCGCCGCATCTCACGCATCATCCGGCGGGACATCCCGGCAAGGTCGTGGTCCTTGAACAGGATCCGACCGTCCGTGGGATCGAGGAGACGCACGATGCAACGACCGGCCGTCGACTTGCCACACCCGGACTCGCCGACCAGGCCCACCGTCTCGCCGGCCTTGACGTCGAACGACACCCCGTCGACGGCGTAGACCGCGCCGTACTGGCGGTTGAACACGCCACCCTTGAGCGGGAAGTGCTTCCTGAGTCCGTCCACCGTCAGGATCGTGTCACCGAGCGGTGCCCGGTCGTGCAGCCCCGTACCGGTGTCGACCGGATCCAGCGGGGTCGGTACCTGGTCGGCAGCCATCAGTTGCCCTCCTGCTGGTCCCGCTGCTCCGATGGCGTCTCGACCGCCGGCACCTCGTGCTCGATCGCCGGTACCTCGTGCTCGATCCCGACGCCGGTGGCCGCCTCGATACGCGCGATCTCCTCGGGCAACTCCTCGTGGAAGTGGCAGGCGGAGGCGCGGCCCTCACCCAACGCAACGAGCTCGGGGACCTCGGTACGGCACCGGTCGCGTCCCTGCGACATCCGACAGCGGGGGTGGAAGGCGCACCCTCCCGGGAGGTTGATCAGCGACGGTGGCTGCCCGGGGATCGGCGCGAGCCGTTCGACCTGCTTGCCCGCCCGCGGCAGCGACGAGAGCAGCCCCAACGTGTACGGGTGGGAGGGGTGGTGGAAGATGTCGTCGACGGTGCCGGCCTCCACCACCTTGCCGCCGTACATGACCACCACCCGGTCGGCCATCTCCGCGATCACCCCGAGGTCGTGGGTGATGAGGATCGTGCCGGCACTGGTCTCCTCCTGCGCGGTCTTCAGCACCTGCAGCACCTGCGCCTGGATCGTGACATCGAGGGCCGTGGTCGGCTCGTCCGCGATCAGGATCTTGGGCCGGTTGGCGATCGCCATCGCGATCATCGCCCGCTGGCGCATGCCACCCGAGTACTCGTGGGGGTACTGCCCGAACCGCGCCGCCGCGTTGGGGACACCGACGAGTTCCAGCAGCTCCACGACCCGTCGACGCGCCTCGGTGGCGGCGATCTGCTTGTCGTGGGTCTGGATCGCCTCCGCGATCTGGGAGCCCACCGTCAACACCGGGTTCAACGAGGTCATCGGGTCCTGGAAGATCATCGCGATCTCCTCCCCGCGGACCTGGCGCAGCTCGTCGTCGTCCAGCTCCAGCAGGTTCCGGTCCTCGAGCCAGATCTCACCGGCAGCGATGCGACCGGGTGGCTGGGGGATGAGTCGGAGGATCGACATCACCGTGACCGACTTGCCCGAGCCCGACTCGCCGACGACCCCGAGCGTCTCACCCGGGTGGACGTCGTAGGACACCCCGTCGACGGCGTGCACGACGCCATCGGGCGTCGAGAACTCCGTGACGAGGTTCCGGATCGACAACAGCGGTTCGGACACTGGGAACCCCCGGTCAGGCGGTGGTCGGGTGGGGCGAGCGGGCCGTGTCGTGCGGGCAGGGCCCGGTGGCGATCACGTCTCCTGCTGGGTCGGGTCGAGCGCGTCACGCAGGCCGTCACCGACGAAGTTGATCGACAACGCGATCGCCACCAGCGCCAGGCCGGGCATGATCGTGAGCCACCACAGCGTCTGCATCGAGCTGCGGCCGTCGTTGATCAGCACGCCGAGCGCGGGTGTCGGTGGGTTGACCCCGATGCCCAGGAACGACAGCGTCGCCTCGATGATGATGGCGGCGGCGAGCACGAGCGTCATGTTCACCACGATCGGCCCGATCGTGTTCGGCAGCATGTGGCGGAACATGATGCGCAGGTCGCTGGCGCCCGCCGCCCGCGCCGCCTGGACGAACTCCTTCTCACGCAGGCTGAGGAACACACCGCGCACGATCCGGGCCAGCGAGGTCCACAGCAACAGCGCGAGGATGACCGCGATCCGCAGCGGATCCCCCTGACCGAAGAAGGACGCCGCGACCAGCAGGATCGCCAGCGCGGGGATGATGATCACCAGATCGGTGATGCGCATCAGTATGGAGTCGATCCATCCGCGGTAGTAGCCCGCGATCGCTCCGGTCACGGTCCCGATGAGCGTGGAGACCACGGCGACCAGGCCCGCGACACGCAGTGAGGTCTGCGTACCGAACAGCACCCGGCTGAAGTAGTCGCGGCCGAGCTGGTCGGTCCCGAAGAAGTGGAGGTCCTCGAAGGTCGGCGGGGTGTTGGCCCGCACGACGTTGATCTCGTCGTAGCTGTAGGGGGCGATGCGCTCGGCGTTGAAGGCGGCGACCACGATCAGGGCCAGGAAGACCAACGACCCCATCGCCAGCTTGTGACGGAAGAACTTCCGTCGGAACAGCTGCCACTGGGAACGCGCCTCGACCTCGACGACGTTGCTCGGCAGCTGGTCGGCACCGTCGCTGAGCTCCGTACCCATCGGCGGCAGATCCTGTGGCGCGGGGAAGCCGTGCTCGTTGCGTGGGGTCCCGGGCTGCTCAGTCATACCGGATCCTTGGGTCGAGGTAGCCGTAGAGGATGTCGGCGACCAGGTTGAACACCACGATGACCACGGCCACGATCGTCAGCCACCCCATGATGGGATAGGGATCACGGTTGCTGAGCTGCTGGAAGAAGTAACGGCCCATCCCGTCGAGGCCGAACACGGTCTCGATGACGATCGTCCCGCCGAGCAGGCTCCCGAAGGACAGCGCAGCGATCGTCACCGTGGGGATCAGGGCGTTGCGCATGGAGTGGCGTGTCGTGATCTTGCGTTCGGTCAGACCCTTGGCCCGCGCGGTCCGCACGTAGTCGGAGTGGATGACCTCGAGCATCGAGGCACGCATGTAGCGCGAGTAGCTGGCGACCGAGAAGATCGCCAGCGAGGCGATGGGCAGCACCAGGTGCCAGGCACGGTCCAGGAGGAAGCTCAGGCCCGTGCCGGGGTTCGGCGAGGACAGGTTGCCGATCGGGAAGACGCGCACGCCGGTCCGCACGAAGATCTGGACCACCGCCACCTGGAGGAACAGAGCGAACAGGAAGGCGGGCATCGAGTACCCGATGAAGCTGAGCGTGGTCGTGGTGTAGTCGAAGATCGAGTACTGCCGTTTCGCGGAGAGCACACCGAGCGCGACCGCGATGATGAACGCGATGACCTCGGCCGCGATGACCAGTTGCATCGTGTTCGCCAACACGCGCCGGAGATCCGGCCAGATCGGTCGGGGTGAGATCAGGTACTCGCCGAACCCTCCCTGGGCGACCTCCTCGACCCATCGCAGGTACTGGATGGGGATCGGATCGTTCAGCCCACGGGACTCACGGACGTTCTCGATCTGCTCCTCGGTGATGTTCTGCGACTGACGCAGATCTGCCAGGGGATCGCCGGAGATCGAGATGGCGGCGAAGGTGATGAAGGTCGCGAGCAGGATGACCGGGATGGAGATGAGCGTGCGACGGAGCGCGTAGGTCAACACGGGGTGCGTCCTTCCCGCTCGACGCGACGGGGTGGAGCTGACACGGGTGGGTGCCCGCCACACCTGGTGGCGGGCACCCGCGGGAAGCTATCGCAGCCTCCCGGTGTGCGTCACACGATCACTCGGTGTACGCCCAGTCCTGGCTGTTCCAGAACTGGGTCGCCGTCGTCGGGTTCAGCTGCGGCCCGGTGATGGTGTTGTCGAACGCCATCAGCTGCGGCTGCTGGAAGAGCGGCAGGGTCGGAACGTTCTCGGCCATGATGGCGGCCGCTTCGTTCCACAGTCGGGCGTTCTCCGCCGGATCCACGGTCTGGTTCGCCTCGTCCATCAGGCTCGTCAGCTCCTCGTCGCAGAAGACGTGCCAGTTCTGCGGACGCACCGTGGGCTCACCCTCGTCGAATCCGTCGCAGCCGTAGATGTTGGCGTTGCCGGACGGGTCGGGCGAGCCGACCCAGGCGAAGAGCGCGATGTCGTAGTCGCACTGCCCCTCGCAGTTCTCGGGGGTGTTGAGGCGCTCGAAGAACGCGGCGCCCTCGTCGTTCTCGATCGTGATCTCGATCCCGGCAGCGGCCAGATCGGCCTGCATCAGCTGCTGGGTGAGCTCGCGACGCTCGTTGCCGCCGGTGGTGCCGACGCGGAAGGAGAGCCGCACGTCGTCGCAGACGTACACCTCGTCGTCCCCGAGCTCGCAGCCGTTCTCCTCGAGGAGGTCACGGGCGGCCTGGGTGTCGTAGCTCCACTGGTCGTAGTAGGGCTCGTAGTTCTCGGAGTTGGTCATCCAGAAGGGGTTCTCCAGGACGCTCGCCTCCGGGTCGACGGGGTTGACCAGCGTCTCGACGATCTGCTCGCGGTTGATGCCCAGCGCGATCGCCTGGCGGACGAAGGCCTGGTCCAGACCCGGCACCAGGGTGTTGAAGTCGAAGTGCTCCCACACCGGTCCGAGGCCGACCTGGTACTCGATGCGGTCCGATGCGCCGTCGAGCTGGTCGACCAGTTCGATCTGCGGCTGCGGGTCGTACATGTCCAGCTCGCCACCGAGCATCTGCTGGGTCAGCGTGGTCGTGTCGGGCAGGTAGCGCATGATGATCTCGTCCAGCGCGACCTCGCCGCCCCAGAAGTCCTCGTTGCGCACCAGCCGCAGCTGGGTCCCGCGGTCCCAGGAGTCGAAGATGAACGGACCGCCGGAGACGTCCGGCAGGG